>NZ_JBIRCY010000071.1:0-36783 GCF_044326205.1 Mesorhizobium sp. IMUNJ 23232 | reverse complement strand
CACATCCCGCAGCGAAGACGCCCAAAGCTCAAGCGTCGCCTCGATCGATGCACCTGTCATCCATGACCTCCGAATCATGGAAACCCATGGATTCAGAAGCCAGCAGAAAGCGCAACTGTAATGCTAGGCTGTTGACCGACCGCGACGCGAACTTGCCCGCGCCTCGCGCTACTTGGGCTGATCGGCCGTGCACTGGTCCGCTTCGAAAGCTTTGTTGAGCAAGCTGGCCAGCCGGAGTCCGCCGCGGCCAAGCTGCTCGTCCAGCACAGGCAGATTCGATCGCCTGTAAGCGTCGTCGAGCACGATATTCGACGGAACGGCTTTGAGTGCTACAACTGAAAGCAGATGGCTTTCGTTGGCCCAGTTGATTGTCGTGCCGGCGGTGACCGCCGATACGTCCGCGGTCTTCAGCCAACCCGATTCAAGCCGCTCCACATAGCTCCCCCAAGACCAGGTGGTCTTGTCGATGAGGCCTGCGTCCCAAGCGGAGTGCAGGTTGGAATTGTAGGGCAGATTACCGTTGACGGCTTCCTGGGTAACGAGCGTCACGACGATCCCATTGCCTCCTCCCTGGTCATCGATGGTGTGGAGAGGCTGATGCAGGTCGCCAACGAGATGCACGAGAAATTTGAGAGCACGCTGGCGCGACTCAAGTAGTTGCGTCGGGCACGCAACGGCCGCGAGCTGCCGCTCAATCGCGGCGATGAGACAATCGCCAAAGGCCGGATCAAGGACACAATCTCGGGAAGCCTCGTACGCCACGGCAGTGCCGGGAATGCTGACAAAGTGCCATCGGGTGGTGGTTTGTCCCGAACGCGCTCATCATCTGCCCAGCTGGCGATCGACGCGAGCGACGCTCCGGGCCCCAGCAATTCCGTCACGCCTTTCGAGGCTTCCGCATCCAGCCGTCTCTGGGCGATTTCAGCGACGATGGAGTGCCCCGATGTACCCCAGGCATCGGCAGCACCCGTAGCGGACAAGACGATGGAAAACGCCACTCCGATACGATGTAGCAAAGCCGCCTCCCTCAACGATCAACCGGGCGGCCAATACTTCATGGGAAAGGCGCAACAATCAAGGTCAGATAAAATAAGTCGCGTGGTATTCTAGATTTGCTTGCCCGCCACCAGCGTCCGACGTCCGATCGGGCAGGCGGGGACAGCCTGCCCGGCTGCCCGATTGGAAGCCGCGTCTAGAGGTCTTTGCACTTCTTCCTTGGGCTGCGACAGCCGCCTTGTCGAAGTTGTTGACACTCACCGAAAACTCGGCGGCTCCAACAGCGATCTGATCGTTGTCGATCTTCGACTCGAATACACCGGCCTCCAACAGAAAGTACTGATAGACCGCAAGCGCGTCCGTGCTACGGCGCCGACCATGTTGTTGAGATTGAGCGCACCTGCGCCCTTCTGCTCATTGAGCACCGCAGCGAGCAAGGCCATATCATTCTTGACAGCAACCTCTTCGCTCACGCCCGTAGGCTTGGTGTCGCGATAGCACTTACACTGCGACCAACGCACGCAGACCAGATTGGCGGCGGCGAAGATCATGGCTTTGGCCACGCCGCGGGCAATCGAGCCGGCTATGGGGCCGAGGCTGTGTGAAAACGCTTCTCACGCCTAAGATCGTAAAATTCTGTTCTCAAAATCTGTTTCTGGCAGCTCCGGATTAGATCGATGTTCTAAGTCTAGGCTCCGTCAGGAACCACATTCTCATACGGAAGGTCCAGGCTGAGTTTTCACACAGCCTCGGGCCGTGAGCTGACCATCCGCTCCAGAGGCCCACGAGGCAGAAGCAGCAATTCAGCTTTGCCGATTGCTTGTCTCCGCAATTACGGGGACACGCTGGCAGAAGAGCGATACGTGCGTCTAACCGGATCAGAACAGTCCGCGCCTGCCAGCGTTGCCGTGCTCGCCTGCGAAGACATGCTCAAGCACACCGTCCGGAAGCGGGAACGGCGGGTCCTGGTTTTCGATGATTACGAACTGGGCGTCGGAGCGTGCGATCAGATAATTGTAGAAGTGCACATTTAGACCTGCGGCGGCCACAGTAGCTTCGTCCGCGCTGAGTTCCTTGTGCTTCGACTTCAGTGGGTCGCGATAGCTGAGAAGCGGGCTATCGAGGACAACAATACCGGGATGCGGCAACTCGCGTTTCCGGCAAACATCCATGACCGCGATCTTGAAAGCCGCGTTCAGCAGTGCTCTTACACCCTTACCGTTGGCGTTCCGCTGCTTCCCGTTCAGCAGAATGTCATGCGTCGGTTCGTGGAAGGTGATGCGAGGATTCCCCGGATATTGCCACCTCCTAAAGATGCCTTCGACCGCCGCCGCGAGTTCATCCCCAACGACAGTACCCACACCGACCGCGACGCTCCCTTTGGCAACTCCTTTCGGCTTAAACTTCGCCAGCTCCGCCTGGCGGACCCGAAGTCCTCTGATACGTCTCTCGACGGACATAGCGTCATGGAGCTTCTTTCGCGCCGCATCGATCGCCTCGTACTGTTCGCGCGCGTTGACGGCGGCTTCTCGTGCGGCCCCAATCTCCTCGTCCTTCGTTTCGATTTCACCGGAGAGAGAAGCGATCCGCCTCTGCAACCCGACCGCTTCGGCCTGTAGCGACGTGATTGCCTTCGTCAGGCCGGCGCTTTCGGCACGGACTTTGCGCAATTCTGCGGAAACCGCCTTCTGGGAGGTTTCTACCGCCTCGAACCCATGCTCCAAATGCTGATGTTCGGGATCAGCTCCACATAGGACGCATGGGCGCTTCGCTCCGGCCATGAGTGCCGCGGCCCCCTCCTCCAGCATTATCAGCCTGCGGATATCGCTGGCGAAGCTCGTTGCAAGCAGTTCGAACCGTTCGACGGTCAGGACCGCCTCGTCCGCCCTTTCCGTCAGTTCATCGCGCTCTGACACCAACCGTCGGCGCTCCATGGATAGCGCGTCAAGAGCAGAATGGCCCGCGGCCAAGTTCGACCTGAAGGCTTCCAAGGTGGTATCCAGACGCTCGGCCTGTTCGTCGAGCTTCAAGGTCGTCAAATCCTCGACGTCGGGATACATGGCGGCGAGTTCTACAACCGCCGTGTTCAGCATTTCCTCGACGATCTCGATGCGGCCAGCGTTCGTCTGTCTCTGCTGCTTGGTATCGGGAACCTTCACCATCGACTTGTCGTCGACGCCTGTGAGAATGAACTTCAAGACGTTCTTGTTGAACGTGTCGCTGGCCTGGCGGTCGACGACAATCGGGCTTTCCTCCGCGATCATCGGGGTCTCTTCCGTGAACAGGTAGCTGGCGAAATGCCGGATCGTGAACGTCGACTTTTCTCCGGTTTGAGTCCTGGCGACTTCCGTGTCACCGACGCCGAGTTCTCCAAGCAGGAACGTCGAGAGGCTCTCCTTCTTGGTGGTGTGATTTTCGGCCAGAGTGCGGTCGCTTTTCCGACCGAGTGCCTGCTCGAACCCGCCCGCGAAAAGGTCGTAACCGCCTTTCGACATCGAACGCGCGAGAGTGATCCGCCCGCTCTTCGGCAAATCCATTTCCAGCCAGCACCTGTCGTATCCGACTGCCTCAGTCAGAGCCGGCAGGGCGGACCCGCCTCCGAACATGTAATCCAGTGCCTTGACGGAAAAGGATTTGCCAGCCTGGGAGCCGCCCCAAACTACCGTCAGTCCTGCGGCAAATTCGAGGTCTACGGTCTGTCTATCCGGAGCGGTGAAGGCGAGGCGCCGCAGGATGAACCGAGGCGGTGACATGTCAGGCGCCCGGGGAGGTGCCATGCCCAAAACTTTCGGTCCATTCCCCGATGTGACCGACGACCATGGACTTGAACCCGGCCTTTGACAGCTCCCGCACCTGTCCCGCCAGCCAGCCGGCGCAGGCCTTCAGATCCTCGGAATAAGGGGATTCGAGTAGTTCGACATACGAAGCGGCCTCCTCGGAAGCTCGCCATGCAAATCCCTCATCGTCGGCGACCTTCTCCAACAGGTGACATCTGCGCATAAGGTCGAGTCCTGCCTCCACGATCCCGCGTCGAACGAGTAGCTCCCCCTTGCGGCCGCTGACCGCGGCGTGAAGTGACATCGGCCCGCCGACGTCGGAGGCGTGGACGACGACGTGGTCGTAAAGGACGACCTCGCTCAGGTCGGCAGTGATCGGCCGCAGATGCTCGAGAACAACAACGGCACGGATCCCCGCCTCGAGCGGCGTATGATACAGGTCCGATATGCTTTCGCTCATGGGCTCCACCTGATCCTGCCGTCCGAAACAAGGTGATGGCACGTGCCTTGCTTCACGGGAGGTCGGGCCATGGTGCCCAAGATTCCCGCAGGTGCCGCCCCCGTATGTTTCATCACCGCGTCGATCCTGGCCAAGGGCGACGGGTGCGCCTCGTTATAGACATCGATCAGTAAATGGTAGATGTCGTTCTTGAATATCTCGACCGATCTGGCTGCCGTGTTGTCGCGGTGGAAGTCGCGGAACGCGCATGCCTGATAGTAGCGCTGCCGCTGGACCCTAAGGTGCTCCCCGAATCTGGAGTCGGCGAAGACGTCGTCCAGCGTCGCGAAATTCGATCCGGCCGATCCCGCATAAACATCCCGAAGCTGCGTTATGTACGTCAGCTCCCCGTCGCTGACTTCGTCGGGCGTCTCGCCTTCGGGCGCTTCGCCGGGCGGCAAGTCCAACACTTGGACAAGCGCCGGAAGCGCGGCGGGATCCTTGACCAGTTTCGGCGCCGTGAGGCACTCGACCCGCGAGAAGTCGTAGCCCTCGACAGACCCCCGGATTTCGGGCGTGAGTTCGACAGGATTCCGGGCGGTTATCTTCGTGCGGCAATGCTTGTCCCAAGTCTCCAGCAGCACCTTTCCTATTCGGGAGGGATTCTGAAGCAGCGTGGTCAACGAGCCGTCGATGCCTCGCGGTGAAACGAAGACGTACCGTCGCGGCAGCGTCGCATAGGCGCCAGCCGCATGGTGGTGGAAGACCTTGCCCAACTCCGTCATGGCCTCGCCGATACGGAGTTTCGAGCCACGTGTCTTCCGTTTGCACTGGTAAAGGTCCCACTCGCCTTCGTGACGGTCGCGCGAGAGGAATCCTATAACGTCCCGGCCCTTATCATTGGCCGCACCAATGCGATCGACCTCGGCGTAGTCTTTACATTTCCGTTCGGCGTATATCTCGACAAATTCTTCGAGTTCGTCCTCCTCGAGTTCGACGATACGCGTTGCTGGCTTCGTCACGTCCGCCCCTGAATCGCTCCCTTGTCCAGAGTATCGCATCGGCGCGCCGCGTCGACAACGCCTCATCCCGGAGTCGATGTGGTGGAGATTGTTGCACCTCGTCGACGATGTTATTCGCGCGATGTCATATTGCGTGTTCTTTACAGCTAGTGAGATAGCCGCTTCCCGAACCGTCATGGACAGTTCAGCGCTTGAGCGGGTCGGCAGCGTTTAAGTCATCGCCATAATTACCGGAACGGCTGAAATGATGGCGCATCGCTGCCAGCGTGAGCGTGTGATCGAGGACGCGGTGGGGGCATAGGCGTCATGTTCACTTGCTATGCGGAAAAATGTGCATATATTGGGCGCTTGAGGTATTGGAGTTTTGCCATGACCCAAGCACAGGTCGCACATTCCACGGCCATTTCAGGCTTTGTTGATAGCCTACAGGAGCCGCGCACGCCCTACATTTCGCCCAAGCGCCTGTCGCAGGCCTTGGGCGTGAAGGTCGCTAATCTTGCGCAACTGACCGGTGTTCATCGCAACACGCTACGAAACCCTGCATCCGAACGGCTGCAAGGTCGGATGCGCGAGATGGTGAAAGTGATCTCGGCTGCCACGGAGCTAACTGGCGACGTCGACAAGGCGATCTATTGGTACCGCAACGAGCCGATCACCGACTATGGGCATCGCACTGCGGCCGAGCTCGTCGCAGACGGTCAGGTCGAAGCAGTCCTGGCCTTCATTAGGGATCTCGAGAACGGGGCGCGCGGGTGAAGACCACCCTCGTTGGTCCGGACGAGATTTTCCATCGCTATCTGACACCCAAATGGGCTTTCCTGCCCACCAGCGGCGCGGGAGCTGCGGTTGACGGTGGTCGTTTCAATCGGCCAGGTATCGAAGCGCTTTATCTTTCCCTGTCGGCCCAGACGGCGCTCGAAGAGTACAGACAAGGCGCCAGCATCGTTCCGCCCGCCACTCTTGCCGCTTACAAGGTCACACTCGCCGAAGTGGCCGACCTTTCGCAGGGATTCGACCCTGACATCTGGGATCACGCCTGGAAGGAGTGGGACCGCGCCTGGCGCCAGATTGCTCGCATCGACAAAAGAATTCCACCGTCATGGAAGCTGGCGGATCTGGTCATTACGGCAGGGATTCGGGGCATCCTGTTCCCCTCACTGCGTCACGCCGGCGGAACAAATCTCGTGGTCTTCCCGGCCAATCTTGTCGACGGCGACAAGGTCGCGGTCCATGATCCCGATCACCGGCTGCCGCAGAACCAATCGTCATGGCCGTGAGTTCGTGACCGTCGCTGAGCGCGCAACGATCTGCTCAAGGCAGCAGGGCCTCGACGACATCGGCCTCTGGTTCTTCCTCGTCGATAGCCTCTTCGCTGCCGACCAGTCCTAGAGGAATGTCGCCGGCCAGCAGCTTTTCTTTCGACAGCAGGCCGGCATCCTCCAGCGCCTCAAAATCCGGCAAGTCGCGCAACGTGTCGAGCCCAAACTCCAGCAGGAACTCTTTGGTCGTCACATAGGTGTAGGGTGCGCCCGGCGTCGGGCTGCGCGGGCCCGAAGCGATCAGCTTGGCGCCGCGCAGGTGGCCGATCAGGTCGCGCGAAACTTCCTTGCCGAAGAACGATGACAGTTCTCCACGCGTGATCGGCTGGAAATACGCAATGCACATCAGCACCAGCACGTCCGACTGCGTCAGGTTGGTTTTTGTCTCACCGCCGCCGACCGCCGCACGAATGGCATCGGCATAGGCGGGCCGCGTCAGGTGCTTCCAGCCGCCGGCGACGCTGACCAGATCATAAGGCCGGCCACGCAGTTCTTCGCGGATGTCATCGATGAGAAGGTCGATGCTGCAGCTCTTGCCGACGATCTTGGCCAGCGCTTCGCGCCCGACCGGTTCGCTCGCAGCGAAGATGGTCGCCTCGACGCGGTTCATCCACTCGCGCCAGCGTGCTTCCGGCGGCAGGTGATCCAGCTGGCGATCGAACAGGGCATCTTCGTCCGCCCTGCCCCGTCGTTTGCGCGCAGCCTCCGCCATCGTCTTTACAGCCCGTAGATGCGGAAGGTTGGTCGGCCGGAAAGCTCGCGGACGGCGCCGAGCTCGACCAGCCGATCGAACAGGCGGCGCAGGCCGCGGTCGCTCATGCCGGCGATTTTTTCGGAGGCGACGATCGCGTCATCCGACAAGAGCTTTTCGATGACAATATCCGCCGCCTTGGCCCTCAGCCTTGGCGCCACCGTGAGCAGCCGATCTGCCTTGCGCCCGAGCTCGGCGGACAGGTCGACGGCTCGGAGCGCGGCGCGCGCGTGCGCGGCCAGCAGGCTCTTCGCCTGCTCAGCTCCTACTTCTATTCCGGTTGTTGCAATGGGAAGATCTGCCCGACGTGAACGACCCGACCCCCTCGCATTGACCTCCACACCGAGCAGCGGCACAGCGCGCAGCCAGCCCAGGCGCTGTGCGACAAGAGCGTCGGCAAGCCAGGCGCCGAAGGCGCGCCCAAAACGTTGGCCCTCGGCCGCAATGAAGGCGCCAACCACCATGTCGACCACCCCGCCTGCTGCGAGCCCGCGGAGCTCGTTCGTCAGGTTGCCGAGCGCCTCGTCGTCGGGTGCGTGACCAAATTCCGCCAGAGCCGCGCCAAGCGCTGGTCTCGTCAGCAGATCCTCCGTGTGTGGCGCGGCGAGCCGGCGCCACCCCAGCAGCATCCTGCCGGCCGGCCCGACGTCATCGCCCGGCCGCGTAAGCAAAACAGCGTCGCGCAATGCTGCTTCGTCCTCGACGCGGCCGACCTGTCTTGCTGTCACCGCGGCGGCATTAAGCGCCAGCCGCTGCCGCCAGGCGCCGGCCCATCGCTCCTGCCGGCGGACGACCGCATCGAGCGCGCTGAGGGCGGCGCCGGCGGCGATAGCGATGTCCTCCAGCCTTTGCGAGCCAAGGCTTTGCGTGTCCGGAACGGCACGGCGCAGCCAGCCAGGCAACGCAATTGCCGGCGTAGCCACGGCGGCTCCGAGCGTTGGCGCTTGCTGGCGCGACAGTGATTTCGGACGCTGAATCATCGCAAACAGCATGAATCATGGCGGCGCTTTGCACAAGCGTTAAAGCCACAAACCGCCGCACCTGTCGTCGAGCGACAATGAACGATAATGTTGCCTTATCGTTCGTTTTGCTCTTTAGATAGGAAATGGCCGAAAACGTCGATCAAAACCTCGAAAATCGTACTCCGCACGGCTCCGCTCGATCGCAGGAAACGCCCTCAGGCGTCGACCGAACCGCGCCGGCGGCTTCGGCCGAGAACGACGCGCCGGTCGCCAACGATATGCCCGACATCATCGACGTCGTCCTGGAGATGGGCCGCGCGCCGGTCGAGCCGGCGGCGGAAACCCAGGCGCCCTCCCCTCCCCTTCCGACCGTCGCGACTTCGCGCCTGCCCGCGCATCTCGACGCTCTCGCCGATCGGGCGCGCGGCTATGTCGAGGCGGCGAGCTCCTCCAATACGCGGCGCGCCTATCAATCGGACTGGCAGCACTTTTCCAGTTGGTGTCGCCGGCAGGGCGTCGAGATGTTTCCGCCGGATCCACAGATCGTCGGCCTCTACATCACCGCCTGCGCCTCGGGAAAGGCGACCGGGGACAAAAAGCCCAACGCCGTGTCGACCATAGAGCGACGGCTCTCCTCTTTGACATGGAACTATGCGCAGCGCGGCCAGCCGCTCGACAGGAAGGACCGCCACATCGCCACCGTTATGGCCGGCATACGCAATAAGCACGCCGCCCCGCCCCGCCAGAAAGAGGCGGTCTTGCCCGAGGACTTGATCGCCATGCTGGAAACGCTCGACCGCGGTACGCTCCGCGGCCTGCGCGACCGCGCCATGCTGCTGCTGGGCTTTGCCGGCGGCCTGCGCCGCTCCGAGGTCGTCGGTCTCGACGTCGGCCGAGACCAGACTGAAGATTCTTCCGGTTGGGTCGAAATCCTCGACAAAGGCATGTTGCTGACGCTGCGCGGCAAGACCGGCTGGCGCGAAGTCGAAGTCGGGCGCGGCTCGTCCGACGGCACCTGCCCTGTTGTGGCGCTCCAGACCTGGCTGAAATTCGCCCGCGTTGCCCATGGTCCGCTGTTTCGCCGGGTGACCGGGCAAGGCAAGGCGGTCGGCGCCAATCGGCTCAACGACCAGGAGGTCGCGCGCCTTGTTAAGCGGACCGCACTCGCCGCCGGCATCCGCGGCGATCTGCCCGAGGGCCAGCGCGGAAAGCTGTTCGCCGGGCACTCGCTGCGGTCTGGCCTCGCCTCCTCAGCCGAAGTCGACGAAAGGTATGTTCAGAAGCAGCTTGGACACGCGAGCGCCGAGATGACGCGAAAGTACCAGCGCCGACGCGACCGGTTCCGGGTCAATCTCACCAAGGCATCAGGGCTCTGAGAAGCCCCCTCCCCTCCCCCGCTCGATCCTCGGGGTACGACGGTTAGGTCTTAGGGGGCGACAACACCTCATCGAGCACCGCCAGCGCTGTGTCCAGACTATCGGCCGTAGCCGCCTCATAGTCGGGCATGATCATCAGCTGCGCTATGGCGCGGTCGACAAATTCCGGGTTTAGTTTCTCCAACCGCTCCTTCGTCCGGGAAACCTGCTCGGGAAACGCTCTCAGAGCTTCGACCAGAAGCTCCAATTGGGTACGTGCTGCAGCAGCGATATCGAAAATGTCGCGCGGCTTGGCTTCCGCTCCCCTGTAGTAGACCTTCTTGGCGATGATTTCTTGAATAGTCTCGAGCTGGACGGCCCTGCCCTCGACGTTTCGTTTCTGGAAGGGCATACGCGTAAGCGGCCCGGCTACGATGAAGTCGATCTCGCCGATATTCTCGAATACGAACTTTTGGAACCGGAGCCCGTCGCCCTGATAGTCCGATGGGGCCACATCGAACCGCAAGCGGCTTCGGGACGGATCGATGAACCCAAGCAGTTGAGGATCATCCAGGAAGATATCGATGTCATGGCTTTCGCGATGACCGATCTGAATCATCATTGCCGTACCGCCGCCAAACGACCATTCGAAGTCGTGGCCGCCAGTATTCTCTCGCAGCTGGCCAATCAGGTCGACGGCAATGCGAAAAAGCCGCCGCCACTCGGAAGGGCGCCGACCATCCTGTCCGACCATCACGCAGCGAGCGGATAGCTCTCGCCGGACCACGCAGAGAACGCAGCGGCAAATGCCTGCAGGTCGGGGACTGGGATATGATGGACAGCAGCAAACTCGACCTGCAGCAACGGAGAAACCTCCCCGAGAAAGGTGCTGACATGGCCAGGGTGCTGTTTGGCCAAGTCGAGATCGCCAAGGCAATGCGCCAGCATCGCGGCGTCAAGCTGCATGCTGTAGGGCGCGTTCACGGTCGTCAGGACGGAAGCCAGATGCTTGTTCATAGTCGCTGTAACGTAATCTTTTCGAGCTCGTGACACAAGTTCCGGCCGCCGTCGCCGTCGAGAAGACAGATAACATTCCTATCGGCAATGTACCTGTGATCAATGGCGATTGATATCGCGCAGCAAGTTCGCCAGAATCGTGATGATCGCCACCGGTACCATGCCGAATTGCCCTTTCCTCGGACGAGAACCACCGAACATGTCCGATACCCCGATCCGCCTCCCCGACGCTGTCACGGTGGAAGCCGTCCTCGCCGGTCTGGACCCAGCCTCGGCCGACCAAGATCTCGCCCCTGCCCTTTCGGACGCATTCCCCGGCTTCGCGTTCTCAACGGCGGCGGTTGACGACTTCTACTGGCGCGATGCCCGAACGGTTTTGGCGGCTAGCGGCGCACGGCTCGGCGATCATCGTGCATGGGTCGAACGCGAACTTGCGGCCCATGACCGTGATCTGGCCGCCTTTTGGAACCGATATCGCGACAGTGGTCTTTGTTTTACCGAATGGCGCGGCACCGCGGCGTTCGGTTTCGCCTCGACCGGACCAGGTGTTGCCGACTTCGTCCAGCTCTCGTTCGGTCGCGAGATCGAGGTGTTGGCCGGGCCAGTCGTCGATCCCAGCTATCGCCCCTTGAGCGCCGACGATCTTCTCGAGCTGTCCTGGGTCCAGCGCGAGCCGGTGACGGATGCGCCGGTGCTCGCTGGGCCGGTTTTCCGGCTGCAGCGTCGCAGCGGACTTATCCATATGCGTAGTTTTCTGGCCAGCCGGCAACGCCTGGAACGCGAGGAGCGCGAAGCCCGGCGTCCGGAACTGGAGGCCCGAGCCACCCAGGAGGTAGCGCGCGATTATGTAAAGGAGACACCGTTCCTGAAACTCAATCCGGAATGGTTCGATTTTGTCCCGCGCGAGGTCCGAATGTTCCAGGACTGGCAGCGGTCCAGCGCTTCCGCGCAGCGGATTTTCGAGCACTGGGCCTTCGACATCAAGGACTATCAGGAACAGGGCCAGCGCAAGCTCAGCTTCATCCCGCGCCCGCTCAAAATGCCTGCTGAAAGGTTGGTCGGCGAAGAGAGTGGTTCCATCCACCGCCTGATGGAGCGCATCGAGGCGGTCGACGCCGAGGCCGGCCTGTCCTTCGCTTGGTTCTTCCTTATGACGCACGGCCACTGGGTCGATCCGGATATCGGACATGCAATCGCCGACGGCCTTCGCGCGGGGCGCGTGCGGCTGCTCGACCGCGACGCGCGGGTCCTGCTCGACTGGACGGACAACCGGTACATCTTTTGAAACTGCGACCGACGCTTGGCCGCCCAGCGGGCTCGATCCGCTATTGTTCCTCAATCCCTGACAGCACCCCGTGAGAATCCGCTCCCCAGGACCATGCGGTAATGGCAGAGCGATCAGCAACTGAGCCGCGCGCCTACAGTTGCGCTGAACTGCAATAGAGATCGCCGTAGTTCTTATGATGCGGCCCAACCCAATGTCCGTATCCTCCGCCTGAATCATTAGTCAGTGCCTGCGGCCAAATCAAAGATGGCTTCTGTGACAGGGTGAAAGTGGGCAAGTGCACGCTGGCGATGCGGCGTACCAGCCGGTTGGCGCGAACTCAAAATCGACCGTCCACTGCGATCGAATTTCCAGCATCGGTGTTCTCAGCTGAGAACTTGGATTACGCTACCCCGGCTAGACACAATACGCGCCATCAGCGTTAACTCCTCGTTAACCCTTAATTCATTGACGCACCCTGAGACTCACGGCATCTTACGCTCAAATTCAGAAAAGACCGTATCGAGCGTTTTTCATGCCTGAGAGCATCACTGTAGAAGCCCCCCGCGATTCTGCTCCGAAATCGCTCACGCGACTGATCGAGGGCGACGCAGATATCCTAAGTGCCCAGCTACAGCAACTGCGCGCACGGGCCTTCCCGCCGTCGGCCGAGAAAGAACTGCGAAAGTTCATGGCCGGCGAGGCTGCTAAACTAATCGGCATCAGCGATGCCTATTTGCGAACGCTCGTCCTCGACGGCGTTATCCCTGAGGCCGAGAAGAACGCAGCAGGCCGTAGGCTCTACTCGCTCAAGCAAATTCACGACATCCGCGATCATCTAGGGAAGAACAAGAAGGGATATGTCCACAGGCGCGCGGATGGTGATAAGTTGCAGGTGCTCGCAGTAACGAACTTCAAGGGCGGATCTGGGAAGACCACGACGAGTGCACACCTAGCGCAGTTTTTCGCGCTTCGAGGGTATAGGGTCTTGGCTGTTGATCTCGACCCCCAGGCATCGTTGTCTGCACTATTCGGGATCCAGCCAGAATTCGATTTGGAGGCTAACGAAACAATTTATGGGGCGATCCGCTACGACGAGCAGCAGCGACCGCTCCGGGACCTTGTACGCAAGACCTACTTCACCGGTCTCGATATCGTTCCAGGCAATCTCGAGCTTCAAGAATTTGAGCACGAGACCCCGCGCGCTTTGACGGAGAAGTCGCGCGCTGCGGACAAAATGTTCTTCACGCGAGTAGCTACTTCACTTAACTCGGTCCAGGGCGAATACGACGTTGTAGTTCTCGATTGCCCGCCGTCCCTAGGCTATCTGACACTGTCAGCCCTCTGCGCGGCCACCTCGGTACTGGTGACTATCCATCCGCAGATGTTGGATGTGGCATCCATGTCGCAGTTCCTGCACATGACGGCGGGATTGTTCGACGTGGTCGAAAGGGCAGGGGGCAATGCAGGCTATGACTTCTTTCGCTATGTCCTGACACGGTACGAGCCTAACGACGGTTCGCAGTCGCAAATTGCAGGATTGCTCAAGGGCCTGTTCGGAGATCGAGTTTTGACCAACGCGATGGTCAAATCTGCAGCCATTTCAGATGCGGGGATCACGAAGCAGACGCTCTATGAAGTGGGCCGCGAGAACTTCCATCGCCAAACCTACGACCGCGCCATCGAGGCACTGGATGCTCTCAACAGTGAAATCGAAGCGTTGGTGTCACAGACGTGGGGACGCAAATGATAAAGAGACGCGATGCCCTCAGGGAGTACCTGACGCCAATCACCTCTGAGTTCTCATCTGAGAACTCGCCACCTAGGCCTCGACCACAAGTTTCCTCTGGAGCCCTCCAGAGCATGAACGAAGCGATATCTGGCTTCACGCAGGAAGCCAATGAATTGCGCAAAGCGATGGCCCGCGGCGAAACAATCGTCGAAATCGATCCAAAAGACATCGATTCATCTTTCGTGAAGGATCGTCTTGACGATTTCTCAGGTGAAGACTTCGACGCCCTCGTCCAAAGCATTCGCGAAAATGGGCAGATCCTGCCTGTTCTAGTCCGCCCTCACCCCGAGAAAAGCGGCCGCTATCAACTTGCATTTGGGCATCGTCGGGTCGCCGCTCTTCGTCATCTTGGCGGGAAGGTCAAGGCTTTCGTACGAGAGTTGACGGACGATGAACTGGTAATTGCACAGGGCAATGAGAACCTAGAACGAAAGGATCTTAGCTTTATCGAGAAGGCTCTATTTGCGTTTCGCCTCGAAGAGCTAGGGATGTCGCGCGCCGTCATTATGTCCACTTTCGGGACCAGCTCGAAAGGCGTGCTATCAGAAATGATTGCACTCGCACGAAAACTGCCAGTAGAACTGATCGAGGCTATCGGTTCAGCTCCTGGTGTCGGGCGGCCCCGGTGGGACGCCCTCGCAGCGCAGCTTGCAACAGCCGGTGACGTAGCTTGGAAGCAAGCTGTCGCAACAGCAAACTTCAATAAGCTGACGAGCCCAGAGCGGTTTGAAGCCATCCTCGAGGTACTGAGGGACCCAGGCTCGCGGGGTTCAAAGCCAACCCGTGATCCCGCGTACTGGGCCCCTAAGGACAAGTTAGTTAGCGTCACGGTGAAGGCGACCGCGAAGAAGGCGGTTGTGACCTACGAAGCCAAAGACGGCCCGAGCTTCGCAACATACATCGCACAGCAACTGGATGACCTCTACGAGGCGTTCCGGAAGTCGGAAAAAACATCAACAGGAGTTTGAAAACCGCAAAAGAAAAAGGCCCCCGAACGTCACCGCTGCGGAAGCCCTTCTCAGATCTAGACAATCAGAGAATCACATTTCCGCGAATCACTGTCAAGAGTCTCGGCGTCGATTTGGCGAGCAGATTTCTTTTGCCTGATCGAAGGTGAAGGAAATGGAGAGGGAAATTGCAACGACTCCCTTTGGGAGCCGACCGATGTCGCTTGCCCTTATGGCAGCGCAGATGGAAGCCAAAGAGATTCCAGAAGGCAAGGCCGTCGACAAATGGCAGGCCTACCGCGATCTCTGCGAAGGAAAGAGCGTTGTCGGCGTTGGGGACAGGGCACTGGCCGTGCTGGCCGGCTTATTGTCGTTCCATCCGGATGATGTGCTGTCCGAAGAAGGCGGGCTGATCGTCTTTCCGTCAAACAAGCAGCTGTCGCTACGCTCGCACGGCATGGCAAACGCCACGCTTCGTCGGCATCTGGGGGCATTGCTCGACTGCGGCATCATCCTGCGCAGGGACAGTCCGAACGGCAAGCGGTATGCCCACAAGGGCAGGGGAGGGGAGTTGGAAGATGCCTTCGGGTTCTCCCTGGCACCTTTGCTCGCACGCGCCGAGGAGTTCCAGGCCGCGGCCGAGCGCGTGCGTGCGGACAATCGTGCGCTGAAACTCATGCGCGAGCGCATCACCCTGCAGCGACGCGACATCGCCAAGCTCATTGAAGCTGCGATCGAAGAGGGCGCCCCAGGCGCCTGGCAGTCCCTCTGGAGGCGGTTCAGGTCTATCGTAGACCGACTCCCCCGACGAGCGACCGTGGGCGAGCTCGAACCGCTCGCATCCGAACTTGACGCCATCCGTGACGAAGTCGATATCGCATTGAATAACTTCATGAATGTCACGAATCCGAGCGCCAATGAGTCTCAAAATGAGCGGCAGCAATCTGATTCAAATCCCGACTCCCATTTTGAATTTGAACCCGCTTTAGACAAAGCCAGGGGGTCGGCCGAGCCTAGACGAGAACCGCAGGAGACGCCAAAAACGTATCACCTTGGACTTGTGCTGAAAGCTTGCCCTGACATTATGGAGTATGCCGCCGCTGGGATTGGAAACTGGCGCGATCTGATGGCGACCGCCGCCCAGGTGAGGGGCTATCTCGGCGTTTCACCGTCGGCCTACGAGGATGCCTGCCACGTCATGGGGCCGGAAATCGCGGCGATCGTCATCGCCTGCATCCTGCAGCGAGCTCAACACATCAATTCGGCCGGCGGTTATCTGCGGGCGTTGACCGAGAAAGCGAGGGCAGGGCAGTTTTCGGTCGGGCCGATGCTCATGGCTGCGTTCAAGGCGAATTCCGCCGCTCCGGAGAGGAGGGCCGGGTAGATGAGTGCGGCGATACCCTCGTGGCAAGGTTGCCTCAAGCCAGAACGCCGCCTGGACCAGACTTCGGTCCTGTCATCCAGGCCGGAACGGACGGAAGATCTTCCAGGATGTTTGCGCCCTTTGCCCATTTGGCGAAATTGTCGCGCGCAGAACTCAGCGAATGGCTGCCGTCCAGCGCCGAGTAGCAGGCCCGCAGGATCGTTTCGTAGGGGACGTTTTGGAGTTCGACGGGCCAATCCTCGAGGAAATCGATGGCGTCACGAAGCGAGGCGATTTCGACAATCGTGAAACTCCCACCCTTCACGAAAACAGGGCTGTCGAAAAGCTTGTCGTTCACTTCATCCCTCCCGGCCGTTCTCGTTAGGCGCGTGAACTCGCAAGCCGAAAATATGAGTTCACGCGCGTTGTCGTTCAAGGTTTTGCCATCGTCTGTGCGCGTGCCGATGGATTGGTGAGAAAATCGTCATTTGACTCAAGCGCATTCCGCAACCGAGATAGATCTCACGGGAGGTTCAGCGTGCTCTCCAGGCGACCATGGGCAAATATCGAGATCATCGTGAGCGGCGCGGAAAGCGTCACGGCAACGATCACAGCAGATTTCCGGACGAGGGTGCGGAGCCGAGCTACTTTCAGGTGCCGCCGCGCGAAACCTCCGATCCCGTCGACGCCGAAGTGCTCTGGTTCAGAGCCGACAAGGGATTTGGCTTCATCAAGCTGTCGGAGGGCACCGAAGCCTATTTGCACATTCGTGTGCTGGAGGCAGCCGGCGGTCATGATCTTTCAACGGGGGCTCATTTGAAGGTCGTCGTGAAAGAAGGCGCCCGTGGCCGTCAGGTCGCCAAGGTGCTCGACATTGGCCTGCCTAGCCCAGAAACCGCTCCAGTTGAACGCCACGAGACGGGCGCTCCCAAGGATCCCGCACCTTCGGAAGGTAGGGGCATGGTGAAGTGGTACAGCCCCGAGAAAGGCTTCGGATTCATCGCACCCGAGAACGGTGAAGCCGACATCTTTGTTCACGCCACGGCTTTGACCCGCTCAGGTCTCACCGTTCTGGAAGAGGGGCAGACGGTGTGGTTTCAGTCGGGGCAGGGTAAGAAGGGGATGGAGGTCCGAACCATCCGCCTCGCCTAAGGTCAAACAGCGCATCTATGAAAAAGCCCGCTGCCGGGAGGAGGTGGCAGCGGGCTCGATCTAAGAACACGGCGCGGGAGGAGGTGCAGCGAATCCAGCATCGGCATCGCATCTGGGAGGAGTAGATGGCCGATAGCGGGATCATGCCCGACATCACACATATTGCAACGCACAATTCTTTATTGCGCCGCAAAAGGTTTGAACCAGGCGTCAAGCCGACACCCGTCTCGACGGTGGAGACGAGCGGCTTATGTGCTCACCGGACGGGCAGGGGAGGCATCTCGCCGTCGGCCGTGCGCCAGATCCATGCGCCGATTTCCGGCCGGGATGCGATCAGTTCCTCGAGCGCCGCCTCATACCCGCCGTCCACTGATGGCGGAACGACATACAGAGCGACGGGCTGCGATCTCGACTGCAACATGGCAGCCGCGGTCGGCTGTTCCACTGGGAGATTGTACCGCAATCCCTTGACGCTCCGATCGCGCAGCCTGGCCAGCGCGTCAACCAGCTTCTTTTCGTAGGCGGAGTCGTACGGCACCCAGTTTTCTGCCACGACCATGAGGGCCATGTCCTCGACTACCGCAAGGCCGGCCGGCGTCAAGCCGAACGTCGCGATCGCCATCAGGTGAGAAGCCTCGTCAGCTTCCCACAATGACAGCTCGGTCTCAAAGCGCCCCTGCAGACGTCGGTATAGACCTTCGTCAAGCAGCAGCGGAAAGTCGGGTAGGTGCTTGACGACCAGACGGTGACCGCTGCGCGTCGGGGCGAAATCTTTAACCTCCCCAACCAGGATCATCAACTTTCTTGGCCCGCTCTTTGGCGGCAGTGCCGGAACCAGCGCCGCGGCCCGACGCTGTTCGATCGCCGCCTTGTCCGCCGCGCGAAACGCCTCCGGCACGAATAGCATCTCGGTCAGCGTTCCGCCCTTCACCGTCATCTGACCCGCCGCCGCGAGCAGTTGCCAGCGAATGTTCCACCAGTGACGCTTGCCGGCCCATCGCGATGTCCAGGCTGTCAGCTCGGCCTGATGCCAGAGATAGTGGAGCACGCTTCGTAAGGAGAGTTTCTTCGCATCACCAGCGACCGTGTCGCTGCCATTGGCTCCCGTGTGCGGCGCCGCTCGTCGGCCAATCTTCGTCAGGCTGAAGGCGACCTTCAGCGCAGCGATCCCGCTCTCTGGATCGACCTGGATTGCACTGCCCATCAGCACGCCAAGGCCGGACAATTCGTCCGGGGCCTCATAGGATGGACAGCCCGGATCATGTCCGCCGCCCGACATCGGCATGCGCTTGACGATGTACTGGTCGCCGACGTGTGCGACGTACATAGCCAGTCCGCCATCCTTGCAGAGGCAGAGCGGGCGCATTCGCTTACGGTAAGCGTCGGCTAACGCCTCGTGGAACTCGGGTTGTGTCTCCTCGATGATCCGATCAGCAAGTTTGAATCGTCGCATCGCCTCCATCGCTCCGGACGCCGCCGCATCCCCTGTTGGGCATTGATTCATGGTTCTGGCGGCGATGCAACCACCCTGACGTGCACTGGCGCTTCGGTGGCGCGCTTCGCGCGCCCGCCGGCGGGGCAGAGGGAGAGGGGAGGCCGGGATGCGATGGCGGGTCGAGGCCAGGAGAGAGGCTCCCGGCGCCCGTCGCGGAGAACGATCATGACCCATATGGAGATTCTGGCGCCGGCGCGCATCGGGCCCAACGGCTACAAGGTCGACGTCAGCCGCGGCCAGCGCATCGGCCGCGTGTCATCGGAATGGTTCAACCGGCCGGACGATGAGCGCTACTTGTCGCTCACCGACCTGAACAATTCGGTGAAGCGGCGGTCTGAACGCAGCAAGACCCGTATAGTGGAAAGCGAGGCGATCCGCGTCGAAGCGTCTCGCGACAATCCCGAGCGCCTGACGCTGATGCTGCCGGATGCTCACGCACCCGTCACGCCGACGCACTGGAGTTTCGGTCAGCTCGCCAGCCTGGTCGGCGCGCCGGCGACGTATCTCCGCCAGCTGCCGGCCGCCCTCGCAGGCGTCAATCTGCAATATGGGCTTTCGACGCACCGCGCCGAGCAGGTCAAGACGCTGGAGATCGAGAACGGCCGCCTCGAGCTTCGCGCGGTTACCGGACCGGACTACGGCAGGATATTCGACTCCGAACTGATCGACGCGGTCCAGAAGATTGCCGGCAACGGCACCGGCGACACGCGCTGGAAAGTACCCGGCGTACTCGACTGGTCGACCAGCATCTACAATCCCAACGTCGATATCTCGAAGGATACGACCACGCTTTATGCCTCGGACCGCGATATCTTCGTGTTCCTGGTCGACGATCTCAACCCGATCGAAGCCGGGCGGCTGCCGAACGGTGAACCGGATCTCTACTTCCGCGGATTTTATGCCTGGAACAGCGAGGTCGGCTCGAAAACACTAGGAATTGCAAGCTTTTACCTGCGTGCCGTGTGCCAAAACCGAAATCTATGGGGCGTCGAGGATTTCCAGGAAATCACCATCCGGCACTCCAAATATGCCGCCTCGCGTTTTGCGCTCGAAGCGGAGCCGGCGCTGATCCAGTTTGCCGAGTCCTCCCCAATGCCCTTCATCAACGGCATCAAGGCGGCGCGCGAGCGTGTCGTCGCTCGTGACGACGACGATCGCACGACATTCCTGCGCAAGCGTGGCTTCTCCAAGGGCGAAACCACGAAAATAATCGAGGCCGTGCTCACCGACGAAGGCCATCCACCGTCATCGGTCTTCGATTTCGTGCAGGGCATCACCCGTATTGCCCGCGACAAGCAGCACCAGGATGTGCGGCTCGAAATGGAAGGCAAGGCCAAGAAGCTCCTCGACCTCGTCCACTGATCCTCCACCAGGCAGATCATCGCCACTCGCGGCGCCGTCCTCCCGGCCAGGAGGACGGCGCCTTTCGTCGTGACGGGTCAGGAGGTCACAGCGCACCTGTGGCTGCCCGTCATGGAGTGCGACCCATGCACGATACCGCCGAGAGCCCAATGCCCCTGCCGACGTCCGATCAGCGCGAGCAGCTCCTTGCCAATGGTCGTCAGAGCGGCCGCGACCATGTTCCGGTCGTAAAATTCTTCAATCCCGTCGGCATCGGCACATGGCTTGCCACAGAGCTGGATGCAGACCAGGACACTTGTTTCGGTCTCGCGGACATTGGTTTTCCGGAGCTTGGATCGTTCAGCCTGCAAGAGCTTGCCGCGCTCGAGCTGCCCTTCGGCATGCATATCGAGCGCGACGTCTTCTTCACTGGCGAATTCCCGATCTCGGCCTATGCCGAAGCCGCGCATGAGACCGGAAGCATCACCGCGGCTATCCGCATTCTTTCCAATGCCGCGCGGGCACAGCACGGGGAGGGGACCTGATGCGCTTCCGTCCGTGGCCCAAACCGGAGCCCTATCGCGACACGTCGCGTAAGCGCGCGGCGTTCAAACGCAAGCAACGCCTCGAACGGGAGGCGCTGCCACTCTTTTCGGAAATGATCGCTGCGGACCAGCATGGGGTCGACGAAGAAATGGCTCGCCGCCATGTCTGGTGGGACGAACGCGAACGCGAGCAGCGCGCCCTGCGCGCCGCACGCTGGCGCGAAGCCCGTGCCCGGCTGTTCGCGCTGTCTGACGAGCTTCGCAACACGGTCCGGAAACTATGGCAGGGTTGCCCATATCCTGCCGATCCCGCCTATCTGCTCGACCTGCTGCACCAGATCGCCGTCGGCCGTGTCGATCCAAATCGGCCGCCCTGGGTCTTTGACGGCAAGCTGACGGCGCGCACAACGCCGAACCCCGAAAAGTTCGATGAAGCGTTCCGCCAGATCGGCCGTCGAAAAATGGGCGGCGGCCCGAAGGCCACGCCGGCCGACGAGTTCCTGTTCTGCGGCAATCTCGGATCGGGCATCCTTTTCCTGCGCACCCGCGTGCGGCTCAACGACCCGCATGAGAGTTTCTATACCTCATCCGGCCATCGGCTGCGGGATTCGCATGTCGGCAGGGCCGGTCATTGGATCGATCTCGAAGTGCGCGGCGACTGTTCGGATGCCGAGCTGGAGCTGATCCGCCGGCTTGCTCAAGAGGCCGATACCCGACCCGTCGTCATCCGGCGGGTCGACGCTCTGACACCGACAAGCAGGGAGGCGCGCCATGATCAAACGGCGGGGAGCCCGCCATGATGAATCATCCTGAGGCATGCACGGCGCTGACCCGGATGGAAGCCCGCCTCCGGGAGACGCGCCACAATCTTTTCGAGCTCGAACGATCTCTGCGGGAGCGTGCCGAGGATGAAACCATCGGCTCTCGGCCGAAGGCACGTCGATACAACCGCCGCATGTCCAACTGGACCAGCCTAGACGAGGATGCCTACCTCCGGATTTTGGATAGGCTAGTCAGCAATGCTGCGGCTGATCTCGACCGGCTGCGGCGCAAGATTGAGCGTCAGGATGGGGCCATCAAAGCGCTCCGCCAAAAATACCGGGTTAACGCCGCCCGACCCATCTACACGCCTCTTTAGCGGCCGCTTCGCCTTGGTGGCGAGCTTCGTCGCGTTTCCAGCCATCCCCTCGACCGAGGGGGTGGCTATCCCCGTGACGGTTTCGCAGGCGGATTTCTTCCATCGGCCGCCACGGAGATCAGGTCATGCAGCAACTCATATCCACCATAGACTATTCCGCTGACATCGCCGCCGCTCTCGCAACGCAGGGAGGCCACCTCTCGATCGGCCGTGGCGGCTTCACGCTCCACTATCGCGAGGGGGCGATGCTCTCGGGCTATGGCTGCGAGGCAATCAAGACCCAATGTATCGCCACCGGACTACCGGTCATCGACAGCCGGTGTGTGGCGTTCGACGTCGTGGTGCAACTGACCCTGCAGGGACCACTGGTCGCCGTCGGCCGCAAACCCGACCCAGCCCCCTGGCATGGCCTCTCCTATGCGCCGTTGCACGCGGTCGCCATCCGGTATGCCGCCGCCGGCGCCGAGGTCTGGAACATCCCCGGCGTCGAAACCACGTCCGCCCAGGCGGAGCGGAGGACGGCATCATGACCGGCCGGCCTCTCCTTCAGCTCTACACCACTCTTGCCGAGTTTGAGGATCTGCATGCACTCCACGATCGCACACGCAGCACCAGCAAGACCGTGACTGTCGATCGCCAGGCACTCATCCACATCCTCATGGACCATGCCCGCATGCTCGAGGCGCTGCGCAAGGCAGGCCGCGTCGATGTCACCGAACCAGATTGAGGCGAGCGGGCTGCGCCGGCGCGGCGGCCGCGAGAGGCAGAGGGCGGAGGGGAGGGTTTCCGACGGGTTTGGAGGTTCGGGGAGAGACCCCGGGCCGCCCGTCATGGAGACCCTGACCATGGCAAAAAGCGCCATTCAGAAGATCGCAATGAACCCCTCGGAGAACATCGCCTTCGACAAGCTTGTCTTGTCGCAGGAGAATGTCCGCAGGATAAAGGACGGCATCACCATCGAGCAGCTCGCCGATGACATCGGTCGGCGCAAGCTCCTGCAGAGCCTGAACGTCCGTCCCGTCCTGGACGGAGACGGCGAGGAGACCGGCACCTACGAAGTGCCCGCCGGCGGCCGCCGCTATCTCGCGCTCGGCATTCTGGTCAAGCAGAAGCGTTTGGCGAAGAACGAACCAATTCCCTGCATAGTCAATCGCAGCGGAACGACGTCGGCCGAAGAGGACTCGCTCGCAGAAAACGTGCATCGCGAGAACCTGCATCCGCTCGACCAGTTTCGCGCATTCAAGGCCCTGAAGGAGCAGGCCCTCGACGTCGAGGAGATCGCCGCCCGCTTCTTCGTCTCGGCTTCGACCGTCAAGCAGCGGCTTAGGCTCGCCTCGGTTTCGCCGAAGCTGCTCGAACTCTATGAAAAGGACGAAATCCGCCTTGAGCAGATCATGGCGTTTTCGATCTCGAACGACCATGCGCGTCAGGAGCAGGTATGGGAACGCATCTCCGGCAACCCCCATATGCAGGAACCGTACTACATCCGGCGACTGCTGACGGAGACCACCGTTCGTGCCGACGATCGCCGCGCAATCTATGTCGGTGCGGAGGCCTATGAGGCAGCCGGCGGCGTCATCCTGCGTGACCTGTTCGAGCAGGATTCCGGCGGCTGGTTCCAGGATGCGGCTCTTCTCGAGCAGCTCGTCTTCGACAGGTTGAAGACCGATGCCGAGACCATCCGCGCCGACGGCTGGAAGTGGGTCGAGGCCGCGATCAGCTTCCCGTATGGGCACACCTCCGGCATGCGGCGCATCTATGCCGAACCGGCAGAGATGAGTGCGGAGGAAATCGCCCGCTATGACGCGGCCAAGGCCGAGTATGATGCGCTCGACGCCAAATATGCCGAGATGGAGGACGCTGACCAGGAGATCGAGGACAAGCTCGATCAACTCGGCGCCGAACTCGACGCGTTCAGCGATCGTCCGCAGGCCTACGATCCGGATCAGAAGGCGATCGCCGGCGTATTCGTCACGCTAGGCGCCAACGGCCAGTTGCAGGTCGATGCAGGCTTCGTCCGTCCCGAGGATGAGCCGCGGGCGGAAGCTGACGACGACGGCGCGGAAGACGACGATCGCGATGCGCCACAGTCCGAGGATGACGGCGACAAAGCCGTCGTCGTCAACGGTCGATCGGTCAACGGTTCAGCCGATGCATCCGAGGAGCCCGAGGAAGAAGGCATCAAGCCTCTGCCGGAACGGCTTGTCTTCGATCTCACCGCCCAGAAGACGCTGGCGTTGCGCAACGCTCTTGCCAGTGACGTCGACACCGCCTTCGTCACCGTCCTCCATGCTCTCGTGCTGCAGGTCTTTTATCGATTTGCCAAGGACAGCTGCCTCGAGATCAGCCTGACGAGCAACAGCTTTGGTCAGGTTCAGGGCCTTGCCGAGACGTCCTGGGCGAAGGAAATCGGCGAACGGCATGAGGCGTGGGACCGGGACCTTCCCGACGATGCGACCGGTCTCTGGGAGTTCTTGCTCAGCCTGGACGAAGCCAGCCGCAAGGCGCTCTTCGCGCACTGCGCCTCGCTCTCGCTCAACGCCGTCGTCGAGCCCTGGAACAAGCGCCCTGGTGCACTTGCCCATGCCGATGCGCTCGCGTCGACGCTTGGCTTCGACATGGTCGCGGCCGGCTGGGAACCGACTGTCGACAACTATCTCGGCCGTGTCACCAAGGCCCGGATCGTCCAGGCGGTGCGCGAGGCCCGTGGCGAGGATTCCGCACAGCTTATCGACCATATGAAGAAGGATCTGATGGCCCGTGAGGCCGCCCGCCTTCTCGAAGGGTCGAACTGGCTGCCCGAGCCGCTTCGTCTCGACAGTGACGAACCAGCCGCTGATGCCGGCGAAACCGTCAGCGAGGATCCGACGGACGAGACGGCGGCAGACGAAGATGCGGCCGAACTGCCGGCATTCCTTGCCGAGCATGCCGATCCGTCTTCCGACGAGACCTCGACCGTCGCCGACGACACGGCAGATCACCTCCAGGCAGCAGAGTAGTCGGCCAACCGCTTCGCACCGGGCCCGGCATCATCGCCGGGCCCTCTTCGCATTCCGACATGGAGATGAGCATGTCAGCCCACATAATCTACGATACCGCCCCGTTGGGCAGCGTGGTCCGATACTTCGACTCGACCCCGAAACCGCCAGATCGGTTCAGAAAGAAGCTTTCCGCCTGGAAATCGCGCAATAGTTCCGGTCGCCTCGTGAAGAAGGAACCGCCACGCGACCGGCCGACCTACAGTTCGCCCGCCTGTTTCACGCTGCACGAAGGCGACTTCGGCCAGAGCGGCACCGTCGTTATCTCGGTCAGGCGCACCTACTCGGTCGAGACCGACCTGCGTTTCGAGATCGTCCAGCGCCCGGCCATAGGCAGCGTCCGCGTCCTGCAATTGCTCGGCGACAGTCCCGAACTCCTGCATCTCGCCGGAAACCGCGAGTCGGCCGAACGCTGGCTCGCGAACAACCAGTACAGCCAGGCCTATCTCGAGGAGGTGACGCCGACGAAGTCGGCGCCGACGTCATCGAAGGCCGCGCGGCCGCCTGACATTCTCACCCACATTGAAGCCACCGACGACAAGCCCGGGATCGCATCAGCGATCGCCGGCCTGTCTCGTTTCATGGAGATTGACATGTTCGACTGGACCAGGAGCTGCTCGTATGACGAGCACCAGAAAAGACGTTTTCACACGACGGCCCGTTCGCGGCTAAAGAAACTTGCCGCCGAACTCGACCTGCCTTCCGGATCCTATGAGGTTCGTTCTAACCGCGCGGGCATCGCTGTTTCCGGTGAAGTGACCCTGCATCACGACAGCGCCTACATCCAGGTCGGCCAGTTCGGCATGTCGTCTGGCCACGGCATCCTGATCCGCACCTGCAAAGGCCGTAAGGACTATACCGGCGGCGCCAACCACTTCGTTGCGCTCACCATGCTCGATGACATTCCGGCGCTCGCAGCAGCCGTCCGCGCCATCACCGGGGTTGGGCGTGACGCTCCTCAGACCGCCGCTCGCCGCGCCGCCTGAAGCAGGCCAACGGTTCCCACCCCGCCGACAACAACCTCTCGCCGTGCCCCTCGCGCGACGGGAGGCTCGGCTATTTCGGAGACATGCGATGTCCACGCATCCCCCCTTTCGAAAGGTCTTCGACGGCGTCGCAACCCGTTCGCAGATGTTCGCCCTTTTCAACCGCCATCGTGACACGCCGGGTGTCGATCCCCTGTCCGGCGAGCCATATGCTTGGGAGTGGTTCGAGATTTCGGCCAGCGAATACCACTTTATGCTCGGCTTGTTGCCGCCGCTGTTTCAGCGAACCGGCATGTTCGGCATGTCCGAATACAAGGCCGGCAATGTCACCAGCGTTTTCTTTGCGATCAGGTTCCGCGCTCGCGAGCGCTTTTTCCACGGCTTTTGCGATCTCAGCGACAGACGCAGTCCCGACGCCATGCGCGCCGCCATCATCGCTCATGAAACCGGCGCGGTCGACAGCATGACGCGCGAGGAAAAACTCGAGGCGATCTGGTCCGCCACACATGCCGACTTCAGGGGCATTGCCGGCGAGGCCAACCCCGATGCCTGGTCGCCGGAGCATCATGGCAAGCGGACTATCCTGACCTACGTTGCGGGGCAGGGGACCACCCTCAAGCTACTCGAGGATCTGACGGACGAAGAGATCGACAGCCGTATGCCGGCAGTGCGCGCACGATCGAGGAGAGGAGGGGGCAACGATGCGGAACCATCGTAAGCCACCGCCGCCTGCGGACAACACGACTTGGGAGGCGCACTCCACTTACACTGCTGACCTGGGAGTTCCGGACAGGCGCCTATACCGGCGCACACCACCTGGTTCCCCGACTGTCGCCGATCTTGTTCGTGCCGGCGATACGGTCTCGACCTCCTACGGCACCGGCGGCGTCGTGATTGAGGTCAAGGAATACTTCTACACGGCACCGACGGGCGAGACGCTGTCGCATTTTACCATCGTCTACGTTCCGTCCGATCGCGCCAAAAAGTACCGCGAAACCGATCGTTGCTGGATCAACGAGTGCGTCGCGGTCGCCAGCCGCATCCTGATGCTATTCGAGGCCAATGCGGATGAGGTCTTCGTTGTAGACCGTGCCCGATCAGCCGAAGCACGTCCCCGCCGTACCATCCTGATCTCCTAGTTCCATCGATCAGGACGAGCCGACCCGCTGACGCGGCCGACACTGCTCGCCCGCCCCCATCCGCGTAGTCGATCCGATCGTCGCTCACCCGGCGAGTACGGCTGCGCGCTTTATCCACGAAAGGAAAAACCCATGGCCAGGAAAGCGTTCTTTGCCGCGTTCATCATCGATGAGGATAGCTATACGCCCGAGCCGGGGCCGGTCGATGAGCATTTCGTCGCCGCCGATCTCGCTCAATCGAACTTTGGTGAGCAGCCCGGCGTTTCGCACATTGTCGTCTGGAGTTCCGCCGCAAACCTGATCGCCGATCATCGCCAACGTGGTCCCATAACGGTCGACTACCTCTCCGGCCAGCAACCCGCACCTGATGAGGTGACACCGCCTTTCTTCGCGTCATCGTTCCGCGACCTTCTCGTTCCAGTCATGCGGGACACACTGGCCTTCGAATATTACGAGGTCCGACCCTGCATCGAACGTGATCGGCAGGTCTCTTCCTATGCCGATGAAGGAGACTATGGCGCGGATTTAAAGGCGGCCGAAGAGTCCGGCGCAGAATTTCGTACTTTCTGGTCGCTCTACGGAATCGATGCCAGCGCCCATACCGCCATCGGCGACTTTGTTTCGAAGGATGCCGCGTATGAGATCATGAATGCGATCCTCGCTGTCCCGGCCGCGGCCCGCAACGCTCTTCAGGGCGCACGATCCCAGGAAAATACGGATCGCGAAGGCATCGAGCAGGCCGCGCGATCCGCGGCGGACTGGCTCGACGACATGATCAACCAGTCCTCGAACGATCGACGGATCTGAGCTTCACAATCCGCCCAAAGCCCGGTCCGCCGGGCCTCGCGAGGTCCTCGAACAATGCAGGAGTCCCCCATGTCACGTCTCAACGATCCGGAGAATTTCCGCGGCCGCGTCAACTACGCGGCTCACGTGATCGCCTACGGGCGGCGTCCGACCCGCGCTTTCGACAATTGCTTCGAAAACTATGACGGGTACGAAGTGGCGACCGCGATCTTGCGCCGCTCCAAGAAGAATGCCCGTCTGGCCGCCAACCTCCATCGCTATCTCAGCATGGCGTCCATCCAGGCCGCGGCAGACCGGCTCGCCGCAGTACCGACGCGCGAGCTGTCCGAAGTCGCCCGACGAACGAGAGCTCGCCAGAAGGCCGAGTTCGATGCCTGGCTCGAACAGCAACGGAAAGCCGATGGCGTCGGGCTGCCGACGACCGGGAACCGGTAGGGGCCGATCCGAGAGGTTCACCGTCGCCTTTGGTCCATGCCGATGGAGGGAGAGCGGGGCCGGGAGGAGTGCGGCCCGGCCGGCGCAGAGAGAGTGCCGGCGGGCTTCCACTCTTTCCCGCGAAGGACATCTCCATGAACATCGTCACGTCGACCCCGGCCGTCACCCGGACGGCCGCACCCATCGTCACACGTGTATCCAGCCCTGAGGAAAGCGCTGCCGCAATCCACCAAGCGGCGCGGTTGCTTCTTCCCTTCCTCGAACAGGGCGAACCCGTCACTACTACCGCACTGCGCAAGGTCATGACCGAGTGCTTCGGCGGCACGGATGCCGAAGGATTCTGGGTCTGGAAGGACGCCTACGAGGCGCTCGAAGCCGCACAGGTCCTGTTGGTGCGCCGCTTCGGATCGGCCATCTTGTCGCGGTCAGCCTCGCCGCGAGCAGCGGGCACGATCATGAAGCGCATCGGCGACCTTCTTCCCACCCATACGCGGCGCTCCACCGAGAGCCAGGCCATGCAGCAGCTGTCGACGCCGCTGCCGCTTGCCTTCGTCACCGCCCACGCCGCGGCGATCGCTCTCTCAGACCTGGTTCTCGAACCTTCGGCCGGGACCGGCCTGCTTGCCGTCCATGCCGACTTGGCCAGAGCCTCGCTTGCCCTGAACGAGCTGGCCCCGACGCGCGCCGATCTACTCGGTCTGCTCTTTCCCTCCATTTCCGTCTCCCGACACGACGCAGCCCATATCGACGATCACCTCGATCCGAGGATCGAGCCCTCCGTCGTGCTCATGAACCCGCCCTTCTCCGTGGGCGCCCATGTCGACGGCCATGTCGCCGACGCGGCATGGCGGCATCTCTCCTCGGCCTTTGCACGCTTGCGCGCCGGTGGCCGCCTTGTCGCGATCACAGGCACAGGCCTTTCCCCCGACAACCCGAGATGGCGGCCCGCTTTCGAGCGACTGCAACAGCAGGGCAGGGTGGTCTTCACCGCGGCAATCGACGGTCGGGTCTATGCACGCCACGGCACCACCGCCGAAACCCGCCTTACAATCATCGACAAGATCCCGGCGTCAAACTCATCCTCTTTCGTTTCATCGCCGGGCAAGGCCGGTGACGTGGAAACACTGCTTTCGTGGATTTCGGACCTGCCGCCCCGGACACCGGGCGGCTTTCCGGACTCGATCGGCGCGCTGTCGAACGGCATCCTGCGCAATGCCGCCCGGCAGATGGCAGCCCGATCCGCAGGGCGATCAGCGCCGGCCGCCGTCCCGACCTATGACCGAACGGCCAGCCGGCCTATTCCTTCAGCCGCCCGGGCGAAGCCCATGCGGCCGATCGCGTCAAGCAGTAGCACCGCTGTTGCACTCGACTATGAGCTGCGCGACTGGATGCCTGAGGAGGGCGGCCATCTCACCGACACGATCTACGAGCCCTATGCGCTGCAGTCGATCGACATCCCGCGCGCCAAACCCCATCCGACGCCCCTGGTCCAGTCGGCTGCAATGGCCGCGGTCGCGCCGCCCAAGCCGTCCTATCGACCGCTTCTGCCAGACGTGATCATCGACGAGGGCCTGCTTTCCGACGCTCAGATCGAAAGCGTGATCTATGCCGGCGAAGCGCATGCCGGTCATCTCTCCGGCGCCTGGACTGTCGACGAAACCTGCGATGTCGTCTCGGCCGCCCCGGAAGACGCTGAAAACGTCGTCCGCTTTCGGCGCGGATGGTTTCTGGGCGACGGCACAGGCTGCGGCAAGGGCCGGCAGGTCGCCGGCATCATCCTCGACAACTGGCTGCAGGGTCGTCGGCGCGCCCTCTGGATCTCCAAGTCCGACAAGCTGCTGGAGGACGCCCAGCGCGACTGGTCGGCACTCGGGCAGGAGCGACTTTTGGTCCAGCCGCTCTCACGCTATCGGCAGGGCACGCCAATCCGCCTTGCCGAAGGCATCCTCTTCACCACCTACGCAACGCTTCGGTCGCAGGAGCGCGACGGCAAGAAGTCGCGTATAGCGCAGATCCTTGAGTGGATCGGCAAGGATTTTGACGGCGTCATCGTCTTCGACGAAGCTCATGCCATGGCTAACGCCGCCGGCGGCAAGGGCGAGCGTGGCGATGTCGCGCCCTCGCAGCAGGGCAAGGCAGGCTTGCGATTGCAGCACGCGCTGCCCGACGCCCGCATCGTCTATGTGTCTGCAACCGGCGCAACCGCGGTCGAGAATCTCGCCTATGCGCAGCGTCTTGGCATCTGGGGCAGCGAGGATTTTCCGTTCGCCAACCGCGCCGAGTTCGTCACTGCGATCGAGGACGGGGGTGTCGCGGCGATGGAAGTGCTCGCCCGCGATCTCAAATCCCTCGGTCTCTACACCTCGCGCTCGCTCTCCTATGACGGTGTCGAATACGACCTGCTTGAGCACGCCCTGACCGAGGAGCAGATCCGCATCTACAATGCCTACGCGGACGCCTTCCAGGTCATTCACAACAATCTGACCGCCGCGCTCGAGGCGGCCAACATCACCAGCGAGACCGGCACGCTGAACCGCAATGCAAAGGCGGCGGCACGCTCGGCGTTCGAAAGCACCAAGCAGCGGTTCTCCTCGCATCTGATCACCTCGATGATGACGCCGACGCTGATCGGCGCGATCGAGCAGGACCGCGCCGACGGTTATTCATCCGTCGTGCAGATCGTCTCGACCGGCGAAGCCCTTATGGAACGGCGGCTGGCGGACATCCCCACCGAGGAATGGTCCGACCTCCACGTCGACGTCACTCCGAGGGAATATGTCGGCGGGTACTTGATGCACTCGTTCCCGACGCAGCTCTTCGAGGAGTATTCGGACGCGGAAGGAAACGTCTATTCTCGTCCGGTGCATGACGCGGACGGCAATCCCGTCGAGTGCCGCGAGGCCGTGCGCCGGCGCGACGAGATGATTGAAAAGCTGGCCATGCTGCCACCGGTCGGCAGCGCGCTCGACCAGATCATCCATCATTTCGGGACGGATGTAGTCGCCGAGGTGACGGGCCGGTCGCGTCGCATCGTCAGGAAGACTGGCCGCGACTGCATCGCTATGCTTGCCGTCGAGAACCGCCCGGGATCGGCCAATCTCGCTGAGACGCAGTCGTTCATGGACGATGACAAGAGTGTGCTGATCTTTTCCGATGCCGGCGGCACCGGACGCTCCTACCACGCCGATCTCGGCGCCCGGAACCAGAGACTGCGCAAGCACTATCTGCTGGAAGCCGGCTGGCGCGCCGACAACGCCATCCAGGGTCTCGGACGGACCCACCGCACCAACCAGGCGCAGCCACCTTTGTTCCGGCCGATGGCCGCCAATGTGAAAGCCGGCAAGCGCTTCCTGTCGACGATTGCGCGCCGCCTCGACACCTTGGGTGCGATCACACGCGGCCAGCGCCAGACCGGCGGGGCAGGGCTGTTCCGCGCCGAAGACAATCTCGAAAGTCCCTATGCTCGCGCGGCGCTGCGCCAATTTTACTATCTGCTGCATCAGGGCAAGATCGACGGCTGCTCGCTGATCACCTTTGAAAACGTCACCGGCCTGTCGCTGACCACGGACGAGGGCGGGTTGCGCGATGAACTCCCGCCGATCACCACTTGGCTCAACCGTCTGCTGGCGCTGCGCATCGAAACCCAGAACCTGCTGTTCGAAGTCTTCGAACAGCTGATGACGGCGAAGGTCGAAGGCGCCATCGCTGCGGGCAGCTACGACAAGGGCCTGGAGACGATCAAGGCGGAAAGCATCACCGTCACCGATCGCCGGACCATCTACACCCATCCCGTCTCCGGCGCGCAGTCGCATGTGCTGACCGTGGCACGCAAGGATCGGATCCGGCCGCTCGGTCTCACTGAAGTGCTGGCCATCGCCCGCGCCGAGCCGCAGTCGGTCCTGCTGGTCAACATGCGGTCGAACCGGGCGGCGATCCAACTGCCGACGGCCAGCCTCATGCTCGACGACGGCGCGATAGAGCATCGCGTCCGCCTCCTGCGCCCGACCGACGAACTGCGCTTCGGTCTCGACGCCCTTGCCGAAACCCACTGGCAGCCGATTGACAGAAAGCTATTTTGTGAGCACTGGCAGGCAGAAGTCGATGTTCTGCCGGAGTTCACCACCAGCACCTTCCACATCGTCACCGGGCTGCTCCTGCCGATCTGGCGGCGGCTGCCCGATCATGATTGCCAGGTCTACCGAATACAGACCGACGCGGGCGAACGCATCATCGGCCGACATATCGCGCCGACGCTGGTCGCGACCATGCTGCGCAATCTCGGCATCGACCATGTGCCGACGCTCGCCCCGGAAGACGCATGGACCGGTGTTATCGAGGGGCGGATCGGCTTGCAGCTTACCGACGGTCTGATTTTGCGGCGCAGCCGCGTCATGAACGACTACCGAGTCGAACTGATCGGCTTCACCGACGCGATGGTGCCGCGGCTGAAAGCACTGGGTCTGATCTCCGAGATCATTTCCTGGAAACTCAGATTGTTCATTCCGACCAGTCCCGGCGGTCTCGCCATGCTCACCTCGCTTCTCGATCGGCATACGCTGGTCGGGGTGACCGACCGCACGGCCACGGCTTGAGTGAAGGAGGCGATCATGTCCGGCTCGGCCTCCGAGCTGGCACGCCGCCTTGGCGAACATGCCGAGGCGGTGTGCCGCGAATATCTCTCCAACGGCCATCGCTCCGGCAACCACTGGATCGTCGGTGATGTCCGCAACACGCGCGGCCGCTCCATGCATGTCCGGCTGAGGGCCAACACCAAGGGGCCCTCCGGAAAATGGGTCGATGAGGCCTCGGGCGAACATGGCGATCTGCTCGATGTGATCCGCGAAAGCTGCGGCCTGATCGTGTTCCGCGACGTTGCCGATGAAGCCCGCCGCTTTCTCGCCCTACCGCGCCCGCAGCCGCTGGTCTCCGACCAGTCCCGCCAGCCTGCTGCGGCACGCGGCTCCCCTGAGGCCGCGCGCCGCCTCTTCGCGATGTCGCAGCCGCTCGCCGGCACGCTGGCCGAACGCTATCTTGCCGGCCGCGGCATTCTCTTGCCCGCGGGTGAGCCCGCCCTCCGGTTCCACCCGGGCTGCTACTACCGGGATCTCGTGACCGGCGAGACGGTTATCCTGCCTGCCCTGATAGCCGCTGTCAGCGGCGTCGACGGGCGGATCACCGGCCTGCAGCGCACCTGGCTCGATCCTGCGGGCACGGGCAAGGCGCAACTCGTCGATCCGCGCCGCTCGCTCGGGAATCTTCTCGGCAACGCCATCTGGCTCGGCCTTTCGCCCGGCACGCCCGTCCCGGTCATGGCCGCCGGCGAGGGATTCGAGACGATGGCCTCGCTGCGCACGGTGATGCCAGCGCTGCCGGTGGCCGCCGCCACCTCGGCCAATCACCTCTCGGCTCTCTCCTTCCCGCCGGGCTGCCGTCGCCTCTACATTGCGGCCGATGCCGACGCCGCCGGCCGGCATGGCATCGAGCGTCTCAGCCAGCGCGCAGGCGAGGCTGGAATCCTCGCTCTCACGTTGCGGCCGCGGCTTGGCGACTTCAATGACGATCTGCGCCATCTTGGCCCCGGCCATCTCGCGGCATGGCTCGGTGATCAGCTCGCCCCGGACGATGCCCGTGTCTTGCTGCCGTCCGCATGACCGACGGGCGAGGCCGGCAGGCGGGCAGTGCGCGGCGTCACCGGCAATCCCGCAGGCATGGCGGGAGTCTCACCGGGGAGGCCGCGCCCGCGGCCTGCCTGAGAGGCGATACCTGCCACGCCCCGGTCACGGCCGCAACGGCTGCGCCGTCCTCCGCTTCGCTCCGGCCTTCGGTGCGGCCGCGCCCGGCGCCCGGCCGGGTTTCGCTGTCAGGCCGCGATGGGCGCGGCCACAACCGACGGAGACACGCCATGACCTACGAACTTCCTTTCGACGACGCCTACGAGCCCTACCACGCCTCATCGCCGACCGACCGCGTCATCCTCGAACTGCAGATGTACGGCCACCGTCCGCATCAGGACGAGCCCGATCCCAGACCCTTGCCCGACGACGAGGTGATCCGGGCGGGCCTCGCCGGCATCGTCGAGACCTTCGCCGGCATACTCGGCGACACCAGGCTCGAACCCGACCTCGACGACCTGCTCTGGAGCTTCGCCAACGTCTTCCATCGTGCCGCGGAGCGCGTCGCCCGAAGCCTCGACCGCAACGAGGAGGCGCAGCGGTCGAGCCAGAACGAGCAGGACGGCTCGGAGGTGAAGTCCGTCGAGCTGGAACGGCTCACGGCCGAAGGCATCACCTATATCGAGCGCCGCAACGTGCTCGAAATCATGCGCGACGAGGCAGCTGACCTTTACGAGGCGCAAACCGGCTCGGCCTGGCGGCCGCGCACCGGCTCCAAGGTTTCTCACCAGGCGATGACCGCGGCGGTGATCGACAGCCGCGATTTCCTGGCTGCACGTCGCCGCGCCGAGACCGAGGTGCTGGTGCCGCCCGGCACCAAGATCGCCTTTGCCGGCGGCCTGGAGTGCAACGATCACGACCGGATCTGGGACGCGCTCGACAAGGCCCGCGAGAAGCACGCCGACATGGTGCTGCTGCACGGCGGCAGCCCGCGCGGCGCAGAGCGCATCGCCGCCTGCTGGGCAGAGAACCGCAAGGTGACGCAGATCGCCTTCAAGCCGGATTGGAATCGGCACGCCAAGGCAGCCCCGTTCCGCCGCAACGACCAGCTGCTCTCGGTCATGCCCTACGGGCTGATCGTCTTCCCCGGCTCCGGCATCACCGAGAACCTGGCCGACAAGGCTCGCCGGCTCGGCATTCCCGTCTGGCGGTTCACGGAGGCCGGCGCGTGAGCGCCGGTTTCCACCAGTCGGCCTCACTGAACCCGGCCGCCTGCGGTCGGGTTCGCCCGTGCGCGGCCCGGATAACCGCCACGCCAAGAGGAAAACACGGCCCCGCGTCGCACCGCTTGGTGCGCCAGTGCGAGAGATGGGGAAAGGAAGGCCGGGACGGGGCAGCTGCGTTTTAGAGAAGGAGAGCGGCCATGGCGATGATATTCCTCGGAGGCTCACGCGACATAATTGAACTGCCACCCCCGGCCGTCGAGCGGATTGGGGTGATCGTCGCACAGGAACATGGGTGCTGATCGGCGATGCGCCGGGCGCCGATGGCGAAATGCAGGGCCTGCTGGCAGGGTATAACTACGAGCACGTCGGCGTCTTCCATGCCGGAGCCGAACCACGCAACAATCTCGGCGACTGGGCCGCCTATCACATACCGCCGCCTGCTGGCGCAAAGGGCTTCGCCGTCCATGCCGAGAAGGACCGCGAGATGGCCCGCCGCGCCGATTTCGGCCTCATGGTCTGGGACGGCCCGTCGCCCGGCACCTGCCTCAACATATTGCGCCTCGCAGGAATCGGCAGCCCCTGCGTCGTCTACGACATCATGCGCGGCAGGGCCGCCACGGTCCACACCATTGCGGATGCACGCGCCATGCTCGCCAGAGCCGGCGAGGAGGTCCGCCGCGCCGTCGAGGCCCGCATGAGCGAAGACGAGCATTTCGCCCTGTCCGACTGATCGCCGCGGGCGCTGTCCGACCGGGCGGCGCAAGCCGCCCGCCGGGGACCCGGCCGAAGGCCGACCTGCGGCGTTCCCGACGATCGCAACGAACGTTCACCAGCCCCTCAAGGAGAACCCTCAGCAGTCGTTCCGGGCATTTTCGAGGAACAGGCTGCCTGTCCGTCGCGCCAGAGACGGGAGCGAGATTGCAGATCAGGCAGCGCATACCGGTTCCTGCAACTCGACCGAGATGGCCGCGCCGGCGTTGGAGTCGGGCACCACCAGTCGGCTCCGACCGTGAAACCGGGCGCGTGACGGGTGATGGGGCAGGGGATCCCTCGCGGGCGGCGGGGCGGCACGGTGCTGCAGGGCAGATCCATTGAGAGGCAAACGCTTGGCCGCAACCGTCGCGCCGGCTGTGGAGGGTCTGCGATCGTGGTGGCCGGAGGCATCGCCTTCGCTCACATCCGGACCAATCCCGTGGTTATGTCGCCTTTGTAGGGGACCGCCTGCTTTCGCGGTCAACCCCCATTGGGGGTACGCTCGACAAAAATTCAGGAAAATTCGATTTCGGTCTTTTGTTTGCGGGCCAGGCACTTTCCTTCCCGCAAGCGGGTCCCTTGAAAGTGCGGCCCGCCGTCTGCGGCTAATAGAATTTTCCAGAATTTGTTGCCGAGTGACCGCAGCAGGACGGCCCCCTCCTTTGGCGCCATCGGGAATGGTCCCGATGCAACCGAAGGAGAAGTACCATGGCCACCACGATCGCAAACCTCACCGCCAAGGCCGACGGCTCGATGGAAGGCGTGTTCGCCACGCTGCGGGTCAACGCCCCGATCACCCTGATCCCGAACACCAACAAGACCCGCGAAGATGCTCCCGACTACCGCATCGTCAACAAGCGCACGGGCTTCGAGATCGGAGCCGGCTGGCACCGCATCTCTCAGCGTTCGGGCGAGGAGTATCTCTCGGTCAAGCTGGAAGCCCCCGAGATCGGCGTGATCTTCGGCAACCTAGCACCCGCCCCCGGCGGCGACGAGAACAAGAAGGTGATCCTTTGGAACAACCCGCAGTGAACCGCAGCGAGCCGGCCCCGCAAGGGGCCTGCTCTCTTCCGCTCCACTCGATCCGGAGACCTCCCCTAGCCGCTCCACCA
>NZ_JBIRCY010000070.1:0-37229 GCF_044326205.1 Mesorhizobium sp. IMUNJ 23232 | reverse complement strand
GAGAATGTGGTTCCTGACGGAGCCTAGACTTAGAACATCGATCTAATCCGGAGCTGCCAGAAACAGATTTTGAGAACAGAATTTTACGATCTTAGGCGTGAGAAGCGTTTTCACACAGCCTCGGCCCGACTTCGCACTGTCCGGTTCTGGCCGAGAAACTGAAAATGTCGACGTTCGGTCAACGACCCCATAATCGACGTTGAATTCGCAGCGGTCGAATGTCCGCTATGGCGCTTCCCGACCTATCGACGGCGGCAGGGCATCGCTAGCTCCACCTCGCTGCCGCGCGAAGTCGACGAAGGCCTTGAACGCGGCAGTCGGATTGCGCCGGGTCGGATAGTAGAGGCTCAAGGGCGACAGAGTGGGCATCCAGTCTTCAAGCACGCGCACAAGGCGGCCTGCTTCGATGTCGTCTCGCACGTCGGATTCCATCGCCAGGGTGAGACCGACGGAGGCGAGGGCCGCGGTACGTGCGAGGCTCGCTTCATCGAGGGTGATTGCGCCCTCAACGTCGATATGGACCGATTGTCCATCCTTCTCGAACGGCCAACGGTAGATTGCACCATTGGGAAGCCGGACGCGGAGACAGGAATGCTCGGCGAGATCCTGGGGGATCAGGGGCGTCCCATGCGCTTTCAAATAGCTCGGTGTGCCCACCACAACATTGCGCCGCGCGGCGCCCAGGGGGAGTGCGATCATGTCGGCCGGCACAAGGTCTGAGCTACGGACGCCGAGGTCGAAGCCGCCGGCGACAATGTCCACCAGGCGACCCTCTGTGACGATGTCGATGTGGACCTGAGGGTGCACGCGCAGAAACGGTAGGACAAGCGAAGTGAAAATCTCCCGCGCCGCTGTCGGAAAGGCGTTGATGCGCAACGTGCCCGAAGGGGTGGCTTGTTGAGAGCGCGCAACTTCCATCGCCTCATGAATGTCCTGCAAGGCAGGAGCGACTTGCGCGACGAACCGCTGACCTGCCTCCGTTAAGCAGACGCTTCGCGTCGTACGGTTGAAGAGCCGTACGCCGAGCGTGCGCTCCAGCTTTCCCACCGCATTGCTGAGCGCGGTCGTTGAAACTCCGAGCTCAAGCGCTGCCGTGCGAAACTTGCCCCGGTGGGCGACCATGAGAACGGCGTCTAGTTCCGTCAGGCTACTTTGCACAATTATCCCTCCTTTCGTGATGAGACATCCCGAATTGTCCTGATTATCGTGCGACCTGTCTATCGCTATCTTGGCTGGCAACCACACTTGCAGCCGCCGCGGCTGCGATCGTAGCTAGCAGGACAAGAACAATGACGCTCGAACTTCCAATCCCCATCGCCGCGTATGTGGCTGCGAACGCCCGCCTGGACGTTGATGGCATGGTTGCACCCTTCGCAGCCGAGGCCGTCCTTCGCGATAACGGCACCGTTCTTCGGGGGCACGACGAAATGAGGTCGTTGCTTGCAGAGGCCGTGGTCGCCGCGAAGGCGATTTTCACACCAGACACCGTCCGGCACGAGGCCGGGCAGCTCGTGGTCGAAGGTCCCGCTCATGGCGACTTCAAGGGCAGCCCGATCCGCTTCGCCTACCGTTTCACGCTCGAAGACGACGCCATCAAAGCCCTGGAGATTACGGCATGACCATCAAAGCTGATCCGACCGAGTTCGCGGGGAAACGCGTGCTCATCAGCGGCGGCACCAAGGGCCTGGGCCGTGCCACTGTTGACCGGTTCCTGGCCGGCGGCGCCCGGGTGATCACCTCCGCTCGCGGAACGCTGGAGCCCATCGGCGGCGTCGAGTTCGTCCAGGCGGACCTGACAACGGCCGCGGGCGGCGAAGCTCTGGCCAAGGCGGCGCTCGACCGTATGGGCGGCGTCGACATCCTGGCCCACGTGATCGGCGGCTCGACCACCCCAGGCGGCGGCTTCGTCGCCCTGACGGACGACTACTGGCTGTCCGAACTGAACCTGAACCTGCTGGCCACGGTCCGCCTGGATCGGCTTCTGATTCCGCAGATGATCGAGCGGGGTAGTGGCGCGGTGATACACGTCACCTCCATCCAGTCCGTCCTGCCCCTGCCCGATGCCACCACCGCCTACGCCAGCGCCAAGGCCGCGCTCCGGACCTACAGCAAGTCCATCTCCAAGGAACTCGGTCCCAAGGGCGTGCGGGTCAACGTCGTCTCCCCCGGATGGATCATGACCGAGGGGACCGGAGTGTTTTTGGAACGTATCCAAGCCGCCAACGGCGGCACGCTAGAGGACGCTCGCCAGCTCGTCCTGGACGGCCTTGGCGGCATTGCCATCGGGCGCGGAGCCGAACCATTCGAGGTCGCTGAAGCCATCGCCTTCCTGGCCTCGGATCGCGCCTCTTCGATCCATGGTTCGGAGCTCGTCGTCGACGGCGGCACTGTCCCGACTGTCTGATCACACGGACACGTCCACGCTTGGCCGAGCTGGCCAGGCGTGGACAGACGCACGCCCATGGCCTGATTGTCCCAACGTCTGCTCGCCGGCCTTAGGAGCGACTGTCCGCTCCTGGCGCACCGACATTCGACCCGGTCACCTCGAGCGACCGCTGCCCACCCACGAAGGACGAAGGAGGATGGAAATCTGCTTGTCGAAGCGGCCATCCGCTCTGCGTTCGGATGGCCGCTCAAGTCAGATCTTAGTTCGCTCGGCCAGGAGCGCGTCCTCCACGTCGATGCCAAGATAGCGCACCGTGTTCTCGGTCTTGGAGTGACCAAGCAAGATCTGATTGGCGCGGATGTTGCCTGTCGCCTTCTAGATCATCGACGTAACGACGGTGAGGTCGCGAAGGCTAGGGCCTACGTCACTCAGGCGGGATCGACCATCACGACTCGATGCTGCGCGACATCGAGAACGATTCACCGATAGAAGCGAATCAGATTATTGGCGACATGATGCGGCGGGCGTCCTCGTTTTCGCTGCCCGCCCCCGATACTCTCGACGGTTCACGCGCACTTGAAGTCGTGCGAACTTCGCCGCTCGCAGAGCATCTCGGCATGAGGCCCACGCGCTGACGAAGGTCAAGCTCACCCGGATGGGCTGACGTCCGGCGCGATCGATCCGTCACGACAGCCGTCGCGGCCGCGCATTTGTCGAACCTTTCGACAGCGTCAGCATCGCCGCGACTAAACTGATGCGGGTTCCTTTTCGCGCCCTGCTCAGTCCTCGTCCTGCCACCTGCGCAGATCCGTCTGGTCAAGATAGGCCATGCGGTCCGGTGTGGTGATGAATTCCATGGTCGTGCCCCAGGGCATGCGGCAGTAGCAGACCTTGTTTCCAGGACCTTTCTCGGTTGCATAGGGAATAGCGCGCGGCGCGGTGAGGGGCGTGCCTCCAGCCTTCTCGAAGCGCTCGACCGATGCGTCGATGTCGTCGGTGTAGACACCGAAGTGCGTAATGCCGAAGTCGCTTGCTCGAACCGGCGGGGCTTGCTCGGGGCCGTGCATTTCGAAGAGCTCGATGTCAGGCCCGGTTCCGATCTTGACCATCGCCTGCGCACGCACGACCGTTCCAGGGAACGCGCCAGTGCCCTTCTCGAATTCGCTTCCCTGCCGGGGCGGATCCTGCGGTCCGAAGGACTGATAGATCACCTGGCCGCCGAAAGCTTCCACCAGGAACGATTTTGCTGCTTCGATGTCGGGCACCGTGATGCCGATATGATTGACGCCGCGAATGACAGGTGCGGTCATGACAGTTTTCCTTTCTTGTTTAATCGATCGAATGCGATAGGTGCGGGCGCAACTCGCCTGCAATGTCGTAATGCGACCGCCCCGCGACGGGGCGGTGCAGAACTTTAATTGGCCTTTAGGAAATCGATCAGAGCTGCCGCCACTTCGTCCGGCCGTTCGTCCGCGACATAGTGGCTGCACCGCTCGATCGAGCCGCCTGTCACGTTGGTTGCGAACTCCTTGAGCATTGGGACCATCTGCGCACCGAAGCGGTGGTCCCCACCCAGGCCAAGCACCGGCATCTCGAGCGGTTGCTTCTTGTACTCGAGCGCGGCCGCATGGTCGGCGGCGAGGGTGCGATACCATTCCATGCCGCCGCGCGTGCGGCCAGGAAGGGCCATCGCTTTGGCGTAAACCTCGATGTCAGCCGGATTGAAGGTGCTGTGATCGTAGAACCGCTCTGCCATGAAGGCCGAAACGTAGTCATATTCACGTCCATGGATCAGGCGCTCGGGCAGATCCCGGTTCATATGAAAACTGAAATGCCAGATCTTTGCCGTCGTCGTTTCCCATTGCGTCCAGCCGGGAAGTGGAACATCAAGGACGGCCAGGTGGGTAACAGCCTGGCGATAGATGGCGGCCTGCGGCAACGCCACCATTCCGCCGATGTCATGGCCGCACACGGCGTAGCATTCATGCCCAAGGGCGAGCATCAGTTCATGCGCATCGCGCGCCATCGTGGCCTTGTCGTAGCCGCCCTGCGGGCAGTCGGAAAAACCCGCGCCGCGCAGATCGATAGCCACCACGCTGAAATGCTCGGCCAGTAGAGGCATCACATGGTGCCATTCCCACCATGTTTCCGGCCAACCGTGAAGCAGAAGGATCGGCGGGCCTGAGCCCCCGGTGACGGCGTTGATCTTGATGCCGTTCACCGGCACCAGTTGCTGGGTAAACCCCTTCAAAGCTGCGATCATGATCGCTTTCCAGTCAGATGTTGACGTTCAAACAGAGCTCGCGGCCGGCAGCTCACTGCTGGTCGAAATCGGTGGTGATCGTGATGTCGCGCCAGGCGTCGATATCGCTGCGAAACGCCGCCAGCTTTCGCTCGGCGATCGCGTGCGCGGCCGGGCCGAGCGGCAGGTGAAGCGGCGCGTCATCGGCATCGACCGCCCGCAGAATCACCGCGACCGCCTTGTCGGGATCGCCCGCCTGATTGCCGTCGTTGGTTTCGCGATAGGGCTTGCGCGAGCTTGCGGCGTATTCCGGCATCTCGTTGGCCGCCATCGTGATCGAACGCCCGAGGAAATCGGTGCGAAACGGCCCGGGCTCGACGATCAGCACGCGAATGCCGAACGGCTTGAGCTCGCCGGCGAGTGCTTCGGAGATCCCTTCCACGGCGAATTTGGCGGCATGGTAATAGCCTCCGCCGCCACGGCCCTCGATGCCCGCACCGGACGACATGTTGACGATCGTCCCGCCCGAACGTCGAAGGACGGGTAACGCGGCTCTGGTGGTTTCGATCAGACCGAAGACGTTGACCTCGAACATTGGCCGATATTCCTCGGGCGTGCCTTCCTCGATCGCGCCGAACAGAGCGTAACCGGCATTGTTCACGAGCACGTCGAATCCGCCGAACGTCTCGACTGCCTTGGCGACCACTACCTTGGCTGCCGCCGCATCGGTCACGTCGAGCGGCATAGTGATCATGCGGTCGCCGAAAGGTTCGGCCATCTTCTCGATCGTTTTGACATTGCGGGCCGTCGCGATGACCTGATCGCCGCGCCGTGCCGCAGCGAGCGCGAGACGCTGACCGAAGCCGCTTGAGCAGCCTGTGATGAGCCAGGTTTTCATTGCTTCTTTCTCCGAATTGCTTTCAGACGACGCCAGGCCGTCCTTTCCACGGACAGTGAGGTCGGCCGTGATCGGCAAATCCATTTCTCCAAGACCCGCCGAGACAGCCTTGCTCAGCCGCTCGCGAACAGCCTCGAGTCCCAATGGGCAGGGTCCTCGCAATCAGTCATCTTCCGCACTCCCGATCGGCTTCAAGTCGAGCAGCGCCGTCGGAACAAGCTCCGACACGGTCGGATGGATGGGGACCGCCCATCGCAGCGTGTCGATCGACTGATCGGCACTCATCATGTCGAGGATGCCGTGGATCGCCTCGTCACCGCCAGTCCCGAGGATCGCGGCACCTAGGATGCGGCGCGCGTCCGCGTTGGCCACAATTTTCATGAAGCCCTGGCTCTCGCCCTTCTCGACCGCGCGCCCAACACGGACCATGGCGCGCTTGGAGTGAAACAGCCGCCGGCCGCTCTTCGCCGCCTCGGTCTCGGTCATGCCGACCCTGCCGAGCGGAGGATCGATGTAGAGGGCGTAGCCGGTCAACCGCTGGCTGACGCGACGATCCTCGCCATCGAGTAGATTGGCGGCGACGATCTCGAAGTCGTTATAGGCGGTGTGGGTGAAGGCCCCGCGGCCGTTGCAATCGCCCAGCGCGTAGACATCCGGAAGATTGGTCTGCAAGCGGTCGTCGACGGTGATGTAGCCGCGGGCGTCCGTCACAATGCCGGCCGCTTCAAGCCCAAGATCATCGGTATTGGGCCGGCGGCCGACCGCCATCAGGACATGGCTGCCGATCGCCGGCGCATTATTTCTCTCGCAGTCGACCGAAACGGCGATGTCGCCGCCATGGCGCTTGAAGCCAATGCAGTCGGCTCCAGTCCGGACGGTGATGCCTTCGCGTTCGAGGATCGCCCGAACTTCTTCGGAGATGTCCGGATCCTCTCGCGCGATCAGCCGATCCATGCGTTCGATGATCGTGACCTCGGCGCCGAAACGCCGGTACATCTGCGCAAATTCGAGGCCGATATAGCTGCCGCCGACTACGATCAGGTGGCGCGGCAGGGTGTCGAGCGCCACCATATCAGTGTTGGTCAGCACGGGCACGTCGCCCACTCCTGGCATGTTGAGCACGACGGCTCGCCCACCGACGTTGATGAAGATGCGGGGCGCCGTCAACTCTTGCCCATCCACCATGACGGTGTGTGCGCTCACGAAGCGGGCATGGCCGCGGATCAGCTCGACATTGGCCATGCCTGCGAGCCATGTCTCGTTGTCCGCTCGTGAGTCGAGGATCACCTTCCTGGCGCGTGCCGCGACGGCCGGCATGTCGATTGCGACCGGTCCCTTTAAGGTGAAGCCATAGTCCCAGCCGCGACGCGCAGTGTGCGCGGCGTAGGCACTCGCGATCAGCGTCTTGGTCGGCTTGCAGCCCGTGTTGACACAGGTGCCGCCAACGAGGTGGCGCTCGATGATCGCCACCGTCATGCCGGCATCGTTCAGCCTACCGGCGAGCGACGGCCCCGCCTGACCGGCGCCGATGATGATCGCGTCGAATTCGCGTATGCTCATAAACACTACTCCCAAGTAGTCGCGCCCAAGGGGTGCAAGATGGCGGCATCGAGGCTTCGATGTTCTCAGGTGTTCGGATGGCGCGTTGGCAGCTCGGGTGTTAGGATGTGCACTGTCGCTCGGGGCTTAGAAGCAGCGCACGTGGGCCGGGACCGGAGCTGCGGTTCGAAGGCGTGGCTGGCGCCGCGTCTTAGCTCGCGGTGCGAAGTCCGCCTTTTCGGGCATCGCTGATTGTGAGCCAGATGGCAGAGACGGCGAAATAAAAGGCGCCGAACGCTGCATAGGGGGCTATGTTGGCGATGCCGACCGGGTCTGGTCCGTGGGCCATGAAGATCATGAAGACGCCTGCAAGGGCGGACTGGGCGCCGCTCAGGATCATCGCCCACTGGGCGCCGAAGGATTTCCAGCGGCCAACGGCGGTGGCGAGCTGGAAGATGCCGGAGAAGCCGGCCCAGATGCCAAAGACGACCAGCACGCTGTTCAAGCTGCTGCCGAGCGCGACGGCGACGGCGATTGCCGTGAGAATGCTGAAGATGAAGTTGAGCAACTGCGACTTGTTGCGGCGGAGGCCGCCGCTGCGCTGGGCATCGACAAAGTTGGCGATGGCATCCCAAGCCGGATAGGCGACGAGCATGACCGCAGCGAGCGATGGATTGCTCCTGGCGACTGAAATGGCGATCAGGACCCAGACTGCCGAGAAGGCGAACCGGGTGAAATAATAACGCTTGAGCCAGCCTGAGGCGGACGGGGTGGGTTGGTGTTCGACCGTCTGGGTAACCATGTCGAGTCTCCTACAATTGTCTGCCAGCTAGATAGGAGACGGATCGTCGGCGCGGAAATCGTTTGTTCAAATACCAGCAATTCAGTTCAGATATTCCTCGCAGGGTGATTTGATCATCAGCCCTTGCCGCGAGGGCGCCGAGTCCATTTGTCATTCGCCAACGCCCCCAGGATGTCGGCAGACAGGGCTCACTGTTTGAATTGAGAGATCGTCGTTCTCAAGCGCCCAAATCTTTTCGTGCACGTGCGTCGCATGCGTTATTCAAGTTCATCGCCGTTCTCCCGCTGCCAACCTAGAAGGCGAGCAGGCTATATCGCTACAAAACGAGGCCGGCGCGGTGCTAACCCGGTGGCTTATTTGCCTTAGATCTCGAAAGGACCTAAAAACCCGAAACCCTCGCTCTTATGGGCGCATATTGGGGGAGCGGATGCATCTTCGAGGGCTCGATCTCAATCTTCTGGTTGCGCTCGATGCGCTTCTCACTGAAAGGAATGTCACCCGCGCCGCGGAGCGCATTCATATCTCTCAGCCCGGGATGAGCGCGGCGCTGCGGAAGTTGCGCCACCATTTCGCCGATCCGCTGCTAGAGCAAATCGGCCGCAATCTCGAGTTGACCGAAAGGGGCCGCGCTCTCGCCGACCCTGTCAAGACTATTCTCTCCAAGGTCAGCGAGCTTAATGATCAATCGACCGGCTTTGATGCGTCGGCGGCGCGACGTGTTTTTCGGATTTCTGCGACAACCTATTGCTGTGAGCTTCTGGCCACGCATCTGATATCTCGGCTGCGGGAGGTCGCTCCGCTGATCAGCGTGCAGTTCGAGGAGTTGTTGGCAGATACCCCCGACCGCATTCTCGATGGTCAGATCGACTTCATGATCACAATCTCGGCCAGACTGCTCGACAAGATGCAGGCCTATGACGAGTTTATGCGGTCGGAGAAACTATTCACCGACAAGTTCGTTGTGGCGATCTCCAAAGATAATGCGCACACCGCCAAGACCATCACCTCCGACCAGCTATGTGCGATGGGATATATCGAGACTCGGTTTGGCGGAGTGATCGCTGGCGTCGCCGAGCAACTTTGGCGGCAGCAACCTAAGCAACCGCACATATGTGGGTGGCTGCCGAATTTCCATCTCACTTTGCATACGGTCGGCAGGACTGATATTGCGACGATCCTGCCATCGCTGCTGGTTGCGATGCAGGGCGACCGCTACAATGTGAGGGCGCTGCCCGTGCCTTTCGAGATGCCGTTCATCGAGGAACGGCTCTACTGGCACCGGCGGAACGACAGTGATCCCGGCCACCGATGGATGGAACGGACGCTCGAAGCGGTCGCTGCCAGTTTCATAAGTTGAGAACTGCAGGCGGAACTTCCAGCTGACCGTCGTCACCATGCGTTCTCCTTTCGCGAACTTCAGGCATCCAGTCTGTCGAAGCTGTGGCGGAATTCGCCAGATCCGCCATGGCGCGTTGATTCATCGATGTCGAGTTGACGCAGCGCATCCATGATCTGGTCGAAAGGGACCGGCTGCTCGCCTGGTGGCTGGCGCAACGCCGGTATCGATTCCACGGCACAGGCGTCCGAAGCCCAGGACGACAGGATGGCGCGCTTTTCCTGCAGGTCCAGCGTGGCTTCACTCAGCACGTCCATGGGATGTTTGAAGTACCGCGCCGGCGCAAGTAGCCGGTCAAGCGAAAGGTCGGATGTTTTGGGGGCGAGAGAGGCAATGATCGGCGAGAGCTTCTGTCGGTTCATCGATGTCCTCCGTCTGTAGAAAAGACGCCTTGCTGTATTCGGGGTCCGGCTGCCCAAAGACAGTGTCGGGTTCGGATAATTTTGTCGGATCGCCGAAAAAATTCACGCGGGAAATCCTGAGGTCAAACGAAATAGCTGCATGATAACAGTCTTTTGGCACTTTCACACGACGAGTGCTAAAATTTTTGGATCGACCCCTTGAAACCGCAAAAAGGCAAAATTAGCTCGATGGGCGCGCGATGCCTGATGAAGGGTCGCCACGCCTTGCATCGGCCCGATATTGCCGGTCCGGTGCAGAGGAATCTGAAAGTCTGTTTGTCCTTGAAGGAGAACGAAAATGGCGTCCCGTCCATTGCACGACCGTGTCCTAGTCCGCCGCATCGAAGCCGACGAGAAGACGGCTGGCGGCATTATCATCCCCGACACTGCTAAGGAAAAGCCGCATGAAGGCGAGGTGATCGCCGTCGGTCCTGGCGCGCGTGACGAAAGCGGAAAGCTCGTCGAGCTCGACGTGAAGGTCGGCGACCGCATCTTGTTCGGCAAATGGTCCGGCACCGAGATCAAGCTCGACGGCGAGGATCTGCTCATCATGAAGGAAAGCGATGTGATGGGCGTGATCGACCAGAGCGTTGCTTTCAAAAAGGCCGCGTGATCGGGCCGAGAAAAACTCAACCAGTCAACGAAAGCTGCCTAGATTTGAAGGAGTGATCCAATGGCTGCCAAGGAAGTCAAATTCCACACCGAGGCCCGCGAGAAGATGCTGCGTGGAGTGGATATCCTCGCCAATGCAGTGAAGGTGACGCTTGGGCCCAAGGGCCGCAATGTCGTCATCGACAAGTCGTTCGGTGCCCCGCGCATCACCAAGGACGGCGTCACCGTCGCCAAGGAGATCGAGCTGGAAGACAAGTTTGAGAACATGGGCGCCCAGATGGTGCGAGAGGTCGCCTCGAAGACCAACGACCTGGCTGGCGACGGCACGACAACGGCAACTGTGCTCGCCCAGGCGATTGTGCGCGAGGGCGCCAAGGCTGTCGCCTCCGGCATGAACCCGATGGACCTGAAGCGCGGTATCGACAAGGCTGTGGATGCCGTCGTTACCGAGCTGAAAGCCAATGCCCGCAAGGTGACGCATAACAACGAGATCGCGCAGGTCGGCACTATCTCGGCCAATGGTGACGCCGAAATCGGCCGCTTCCTTGCCGAGGCTATGGAAAAGGTCGGCAACGAGGGCGTCATCACGGTGGAGGAAGCGAAGACCGCCGAGACCGAGCTGGAGGTGGTCGAAGGCATGCAGTTCGATCGCGGCTACCTCTCGCCCTACTTCATCACCAATCAGGACAAGATGCGGGTCGAACTGGAAGAGCCGTACATGCTCATCCACGAGAAGAAGCTCGGCAATCTGCAGGCCATGCTTCCCGTCCTTGAAGCCGTGGTGCAATCCGGCAAACCGCTGTTGATCATTGCCGAGGATGTCGAAGGCGAAGCTCTCGCCACGTTGGTCGTCAACAAACTGCGCGGCGGCCTCAAGGTCGCTGCCGTCAAGGCTCCGGGTTTCGGCGACCGCCGCAAGGCTATGCTGGAAGATATCGCCATCCTTACCGGCGGCACTGCAATCAGCGAGGATCTCGGCATCAAGCTGGAAAACGTCACCCTGCAGATGCTTGGCCGGGCCAAGAAGGTCGTCATCGAGAAGGAGAACACCACGATTGTCGAGGGCGCCGGCCGTAAGGAGGAGATCCAGGGCCGTGTCGCCCAGATCAAGGCGCAGATCGAGGAAACCACTTCCGACTACGACCGCGAGAAACTTCAGGAGCGGTTGGCGAAATTGGCTGGCGGCGTCGCGGTGATCCGTGTCGGCGGCTCGACCGAGGTCGAGGTCAAGGAGCGCAAGGACCGCGTCGACGACGCACTGCACGCCACGCGCGCAGCAGTCGAAGAAGGCATCCTTCCTGGTGGCGGCGTCGCCCTTCTGAGGGCTGCGAAGGCTTTGGACAATGTCCAGACCGACAATGACGATCAGAGGACCGGCGTCGAGATCGTGCGGCGGGCCATCGAGACGCCGGCCCGCCAGATCGCCGAGAACGCCGGGGCTGAAGGATCCATCATCGTCGGGAAGCTGCGCGAGAAGACTGAGTTCGCCTGGGGCTGGAATGCCCAGACCAACGAGTTCGGTGATCTCTACAGCCAAGGCGTCATCGACCCCGCCAAGGTCGTGCGCACCGCGTTGCAGGACGCCGCTTCCGTCGCCGGCCTGCTCGTCACCACCGAGGCAATGGTCGCCGAGAAGCCGAAGAAGGAAGCGGCAGCGCCGGCGATGCCTGGCGGCGGCATGGACTTCTGATCATCGACCAGCTTGCCCGCCCCTCGGCCGTGAGGGGCGGGCATCTCAAGAGATAGGAGGAAGCGGATGAACGCACCACACGGTATTGGAACCGTTCCTTCGCCGACACATCCCGCGAAGGACTTCGTTAGGCATGAATCCGAATGCCGCAGCGCATTGAAGCCGCTAATGATTAGCTTGCTCGACATGGCCGAATCCGCGGGTTGGAACCGGCGCACGGCAGCGTCGACCCTGATGTTCTTGGCGGCGCAACAACTGACGACAACGGCTGGCAACTCACGTGATGTCGCACACGATGCGAAACCGTCGCCATAGGGTGATGGGGTGTCGGATCGGAAAATAAGCATCAGAGACTTTTGTTTTATCCGCATCGGCCGCTTTTGGGGCTTGAGCCAGACTTGGGAACGACCGAAAGGAGGGCGCGAAGCGGCCAATCAGAACTTACGGAGCTGGAGCGCGAACAGGTCTATTCCAGCCCAGCTTGGCGCAAGCCTTCGATGTACATAGCCCGATGCTTGCTATGCACGATCGGGTGGTACTTTTCGATCCACGCAAGCGAGACGTTCGGCTGCAACTGTTTGATCTGCGCCAGCGCGTCCGCCGCCACATCGAAATGGCCCGCAAGGCCAGCTGCCGCCGTAAGCGAACGCCACGCAGTGCCGAAATGCGGGCGAAGCTGGACGGCGCGCCACAGGAAAGCCTCTGCTTCGTCAAATCGCTCGGCCATCAGGTGGCACAAACCGATCGTTGAATAATTTGCTGCCTGGTTGTAGTCGCGGGGACTGAGACGTTGGGCTAGTGCGACCTGCCTCAGACCTTCATCGGACTCCCCTGCATAGCCATAGGCCGAGCCAGAATCATGTGGGGAAACGCGAAGCTTGGATTTCGCTCCAAGGCCTGATTCAGCTCCTCCACCGCGGGCTTGAAACGGCGAGAAACCATGTGGACGTAGCCAGCGCAAAGGTGTGCCCACGGATCTTCGACATCCTGTTCAATCGCTCTGCACGTCATCGCTAACGCCTTTTCCAGTTCTTCGGATGCATCAGACCAGCCAAGCTGGGCGCGCGCAGCGTAGGCCCACGCGAGCAGGCTGCTTGCGCGCCCGTAGTTTGGATCGACTTCAAGGGTCTTCTTGAGAAGTTCTACGCTCCTCTGGTTGTCCTGAACGGCCCAGCTCCAGACATACGGCATAGCTTGCATGACGTAGCCCCACGCATCGACATTCGCGCCTCCTTCGGAACGCGATTTTTCTGCGGCGTGCAGTTGCGGTTCGATCGAACCCACTACGCTTTCCGTAATCTCGTCCTGAACCGCGAATATGTCCGAGACGTCACGATCATAGCGCTCGGACCAAACATGCACGTCGCTTGAGGCGTCGATCAGCTGACTTGTGACTCGCAGCCGATCTCCCGACCTACGGACACTGCCCTCAAGTACGTAGCGGACCCCGAGATCGCGCGCCACCTGGCGGATATCGACTGCTTTGCCTTTGTAGGCGAAGCTCGAGTTGCGGGAGATCACAAAGAACCCCCGCAGCCGCGATAGGGCGGTGATGATGTCCTCAGCGATCCCATCACCGAAGTATTCCTGCTCCACGTCACCGCTCATGTTCTGGAAGGGCAGCACTGCAATCGACGGCTTGTCGGGCAGTTTGAGTCCCGCCGATTGGCGCCAGCCCGGTTCCTGTTGCGCTATATGGAGGACTCTAACGGGCCGCGAGATGTTCTTCAGCAAAACTTCACCCATATCCTCCTGCTTCAATTCAAGCTTGCCGCGCACCTCATCGAACACCTTCCCTGAAATGCAGATTCCACCCGGCCGAGAGAGGGATTGTAACCTTGCAGCCATGTTGACGCCGTCCCCATAGATGTCAGCGCCCTCGCCGATCACATCTCCCAAGTTGATCCCTATTCGCAGCAGGACCTGGAGCGCCTCCGGCTGGCGCTCATTCGCTTCTTGCATCTTGCGCTGTATTTCCAACGCACCGCTTACCGCGTTGACGGCGCTGGTAAATTCGACAAGCGCTCCATCACCCATGAGCTTCACAGTGCGGCCGCCGTGATCGCTGACGACAGGTTGAAGGATCGATTTTCGTCGCAGCTTTAGCTCCGCCAACGTGGCCGCCTCGTCCGCCTCCATCATGCGGCTATAGCCGACAACATCGGCCATCATGACTACAGTCAAACGACGCTGCTTCGCTTCGGTCACGGCCCTCATCTCCCAAAACGAGACCTTTGCACGGAATCGGAAGGATGATTCTGTGTGTAGGTTGGCTTTGGAGATTCGGGATGGTTGATCGGGTTGTCGGCCAGTTGAGCCTCGCGGACAGCTTCGCGGCGTCGAGCGATACGATCTTCGACCGGATGACGACGAGGATCGATTGGGGTCCGATCCGTGAGCTTCTCGGGCAGCGCAGCGGGCACGGGCCGGGCGGCGAAAGCTATCCGGCGGAGCCGCTGCTGCGGGCGCGTTGCTGGGTGTGTGGCATGGTCTGGGCGACCCGGCGCTGGAGGCGCAGTTGCGCGACCGGCTGTCGTTCCGGCGTTTTGCCGGTTTCAGCCTGTCGGACGAGACGCCGGACCACTCGACGCTGTGGCGCTTCCGCCGCGAACTGCAACAGGACGGGCTGATCGACGGGGTGTTCGAGGAGATCAACCGGCAGTTGGAGGCCAGGGGCCTGATCGTCAAGCGCGGCACGCTGGTCGACGCTTCGTTCCTTCAGGCCCGCGCCCGGCCGCCGAGGCAGCCGAAGAAAGGCCATCAAGGCCCGGCCAAACCTTCCGCCGACAGGGACGCACGCTGGGGCAAGAAGGGCGCAAAGAGCGTGTTCGGCTACAAGCTGCATATCGGCGTCGACCAGGACCACACGCTGATCCGCCGCGTCGAGGTCAGCGACGCCTCGGTCACCGATACCGAGAGAGCCGACACCTTGATCAGCTTCGACGAGAAGGCAGCCTACGGCGACCCGGCCTATTATACCCATGCCCGGCATGCCAGGCTGAAGGCGGCCGGCATCAAGGACCGGATGATGCGACGACCCAACAAGCATCACCCCGAACTGCCGCCGCGCCACAAGAAGCGCAACGGGCTGATCGCCAAGGTGCGCTTTGCCGTCGAGCGGCCGTTCGCCGTCTTCAAGGAGCGTTACGCCATGCGCCGCCTGCGCTGCTTCGGCATGGCCGCCGCCCGCACCCACTGCCTGCTGGCCGCCTGCGCCCACAATCTGCGCCGCGCCTTCAGCGCGCTCCACCCGAGAGCGAGGCCGGCATGAGGCGGAGTCTGTCCGAAATCCACCAAAGCATCCGCCCGGCAGTCTTTCGGGACGCGAAACCGCGCCCGGCCGCCTTTCAAAAAGCGCCAAAGCACGATTTCCACCCCAACCTCGCCTCCATGCAAAGGCCTCAAAACGGCAGAGCTATAATGCGTCTTCCGTAGGCTGATAGGCAACTGTCCAGTAGCTTCCGACTGACCCCATGGACCGCCGGCATGTGGATCGAGCGATAGCGCAAGCGCACGTCCGCCTCAAGCGATTGCCCGCATCGAGCTCACGATGAGCGGAACGAAACGTCTATTCCTTTGTAGAGGGGCGGCCGAAGCATCTTTGGGGAATCTGTAGTAGGGTCTGGGTGGACGCCGATATTTGGAGCTTGCCCCAGCCGGTGGAGAAGAAATCTCGTGCGCTTCGCTCAAGTGCTCAGCTTCGGGACTGAAGGGTATCCGCCTAAGATCGCGAGGCGGCTGCGCGTCTTCAACCTTGCCTGCTGGAGCTCGGCGCTGCTTTGGCTCGTTTTTGCCGTATCCTATTTATCAGAACCGAAGCTGCAGACTGTCGCTGTCATCGATTTCATTATGGCGATTGTAATCGCCGCGCTTCCCGTGCTGCATCGCTTTGGGCCGCGCACGGCAGTCGTCAGTTTCGCACTGGTGAACCTTCCGGCACATTCGTCGTCTGTTTTCTACTCGGCACCGAAACCGGCATGCAGATGTTCTATCTTATCTACGGTCCCGGAGCGGTGCTGATCGTAGGGGTCGAGGCAGTCGCACTTCTCGTGACCGTGACCGCGTCCGCGTGGGTCTTGATCATAACACTGGAGGTGTTCGCTCCCAGGGATGCCGGTCTACTCAGCGAGACGGCGATGCTGACCGGCTTCGTCGGTGCCGTGAGCGCGGCGGTGATCATCCTCTTTGCCATCGTATTTTATGCTGTCCGCGAGGCTTCGCGCGCCGAGGCGCTAGCAGAGTTAGAATTCCAACGGTCGGAGTCGCTGTTGCTGAGCATTCTGCCAGCCGCCGTCGCTGATCGGCTTAAAACCAGGCCGGACCGTGTGATCGCGGACAGGCACGACGAGGCATCGATCCTTTTTGCCGATATGGCAGGGTACACGGCCGTGTCCGACCATGCGTCCCCTGACGATCTCGTGAGCTTTGTGAACGAGGTGTTCACGACGTTCGATCGGCTTGTAGAGCGTCATGGGCTGGAGAAGATTAAGACCTCCGGTGACAGTTACATGGTCGTTAGCGGCGTGCCCATTGCCAGGCCAGACCATGCTGCTGCGCTGGTCACGCTCGGCATCGATATGCTCCATGAAGCCAGGAACATGCACGATCCGCACGGACGCGGCGTCTCCCTGCGCATAGGCATCGCTAGTGGGCCGGTCGTCGCTGGCGTCGTAGGGATGAAGAAGTTCTTTTATGACGTTTGGGGCGATGCGGTGAACGTCGCCTCAAGAATGGAATCGACCGGCATTGCAGGAAGAATTCAGATCTCGCCTACAACGTATGAAGCCGTGAAAGGCCGGTTTGAATTCGAGCGCCGCGATGGGGTGGAGATCAAAGGCAAAGGCCTGATGACGACCTGGCTATTGAAGTAGTCAAGTATTGTTTTCACCGCGAACCCTATAGGCCCTCTGTGCCGCCGTCGTGCCGCGTATTAATTGTTAGCGAAAGGCAAACCTCCGATGACGAATGAGGTCGATGTCGTAGATGCCGTGGTAGTAGGTGCCGGTTGGGCGGGACTGGGCGTCAGCAAAGCGCTGAAACAACGAGGCATCAATCATCGCATATTGGAAAGAGGCCGGGTCGGCGAAACTTGGCGAACCCAGCGCTGGGACTCCTTCCGCATGAACACGCCTAACGTGCAAACCGTGATGCCCGGAGACACGTATTCAGGCGCCGATCCCGACGGCGTTTTGACACGCGATGACTTTGTCGCCCTTCTTGAGGATTTCGCCGAGCGAAACGGTCTTCCCTTGGAACGGAACTGCACGGTCACCGAACTTGCCGTCGACCGGAAGACGGAGTGTACTGTCTAACGACACCACGCGGCAGGTTCTTTGCACGGAACGTGGTCGTCGCCAGCGGCAGCCTTAATATCCCGCGGCGTCCTGACTGGGCAGCGGCAGTGTCGCCCGACCTTCATCAGATAGACGCCTCCGCCTATCGCAGCGCCGCCGATCTACCAGACGGAGCGGTATTGATTGTGGGGAGCGGCCAATCGGGCTGTCAGATAGCTGAGGACCTGGCTGAAGCAGGGCGAGCCGTGTTCCTTTCCACTAGTCGGACCGGCCGCCTTCCGAGACGATATCGCGGACGAGACATCATGATCTGGCTTGTTCAGAGCGGGTTTCTGGATGTGCGGAGGGAGCAAATCATTCAAACGCTGGGCCGCGTTCCAGCCAGAGGTGTGCTTGGCTCGACGCATACCATAAGTCTTCAGTCCCTCGGTGCCCACGGTGTTGTTCTGCTTGGTCGGTTTATTTGCATTGGCAATGGTAGCCATTTCATCTTCGCCGACGACGCGGACGAGCATGTCCGCTTCGCCGACGAGGCCTCCATCAACGTCAAACGACAGATCGATGACTACATCTTGCGCGCCGGAATCGATGCTCCCCCGGCTGAGCCCGATCCTCAGGAGATCGTCGCACCGAGCCTGCCAGATCCATCGATACAGTCGCTGGATCCCGCCGCGAGCGGCATAACGACGGTGACCTGGTGCGCCGGCTTTCGGGGAGACTATGGCTGGATGCAGCTCCCCAAGGTCTTGGACGCCGAGGGGCAACCGTTGCAGCAGGACGGCGTAAGCGTCCTCCCGGGGATATATTTCGCAGGGGTGGACTTTGGCGCCACTCGCAAATCGGGAATAATATTGGCGATCGCCGAAGAGGCCACGCGTCTCGCCGACCACATCGTCGGACGTTCGCTTGAAGCAGGTCGCAAGGTGCTTGCTGACCGTCTCCTACCTTAAATCGTCGTACCAACTGGCCTCAGGCGCTGGTACATTTAACGACCGCTTTTGGCGGGAAATCAGCTGTGCTTGGAATGACCGGTGTTGGGGCACCAACGGGTTCTACGCGGCTTCCAAGCGGGCCGCAGGGGCCGAAGGAGCCGCCTATGAGCATGTGCTGCGTGCCTCGACGCGCGATATCGGGGACAGCGTGGAAATCCGTATCCGCGACAACGGCACCGGCATTCCGCCGCATGTCAGGGAAAAGATGTTCGTTCCGTTCTTCACCACCAAACCTGCCGGCGAAGGCACTGGTCTCGGCCTGTCGCTGAGCCACGACATCGTGGTCAAGCAGCATGCGGGCACGATCGAGGTAGATATGGAAGCCGGCGAATTCACGGAGTTCCGCATCGTGTTGCCGCGCGACGACGCAGCGCTCTCTAAAACCGGACCGCTCACATGAGCCTGCTCATCCTGGTCGTCGATGACGAAGCAGATGTGGAACTGCTGTTTCGGCAGCATTTCCGGCGCGACCTAAAGGCGGGGTGTTTCGACATTGGATTTGCTCTGTCGGCTGCGGAGGCCCTGCAGTTGATCGAGGAGGCGCAGGGCGTGACGCTGATCCTCATCCTGTCTGACATCAACATGCTGGGCCTGAGCGGACTGGAGATGCTGCCCAGAGCCAAGGCCGCAAGGCCGGACGTTCCGGTCATCATGATCACTGCCTATGGCTATGCCGAAACAAGGCGCAAGGCGTTCGAGAGCGGCGCCGAAGCGCTGCTGACCAAGCCGCTCGACTTCGCGATCCTGCGTGGCGAGATCGAATCCCGGCTCGGATGGGCTGCGTGACCGCCTGTATCCTGTTCGTCGACGACGAGCACGACCTGGAGCCGCTTGTCCTGCAGAAGTTCCGGTGCCAGATTCGCGACGGCGCTGTGAGTTTCCTGTTCGCGCATGACGGGCTGGAAGCGCTCGCCATGATCGAGGCAAACCGCGACATCGACATGGTGGTGAGTGATATTAACATGCCGCGCATGGATGGCCTGTCGCTGCTCAAGAAATTGCAGGAGGACGAAGAGCGCCCATCAGCCATAATCGTGTCGGCCTATGGCGACATGGCCAACATCCGCACGGCAATGGACTGCGGCGCCTTCGACTTCCTGATGAAGCCGATCGACTTCGCCGATCTCGAAGCCACGATCGCCAAGACAATGCGGCATCTTGGCATGCTGCGGGAGGCGCGGCGGCGCCGAGCGGACGCAGAACGCGCGCATGACTCGCTGTCGCGCTACTTTTCGCCCAATCTCGCCGCCCAACTCGCCTGTGACGTCGACGACCTCGGCCTAGTTGGACGACGGCGTGATGTGTCCTCGCTGTTCACCGACATAGCTGGCTTCACGACACTCGTGGAAGCGATGGTTCTCGCGACACTGCTCAACGACTATCTCGCCGGCATGACCGATTTGGTCTTTGCGCATGAAGGGACCGTGGCCAAGATTGTCGGCGACGCGCTGCACGTCCTTTTCGGTGCGCCCGGCGACCAGTCTGACCACGCCACGCGCGCCATCGCCTGCGCTCTCGACCTCGACGATTTTGCCGAAACGCTCCGGGTCTCCTGGCGCGATCGCGATGTCGCGCTGGGCTCGACCCGCATCGGAGTTCATGCCGGACCGGCCATCGTCGGCAATTCTGGCCGAGCTTGTCCGTTACGCGACACTGGCGGCAAACGGCCACAACACCCAGCCCTGACGGTTCGGTCTCGCTGAAGGCGGCATCACGATCCTTCCGGATTTCACCCGACGTACGCCCATAGTGGATCCCGATGATCACCATCTCTTCGCAAGCCTCGGCTGTGCCGCCGAAAACCTCCGCATCGCCGCCGCTGTGCGCGCTCGCAGCGCCGACATGCGGTTCGACGCCACGGGCGAAGGATCGGTCGTCTTCGACTTTGGCTCGGCGCGAGCGGCACCTTCGGTCATGTTCGATGCGATCCCTCAACGTCAGTCAACGCGGGCCGACTACGACGGACGGCCGGTCGGTAGCGGCGATCTCCAGGCCCTGGCCGCCGCTGCCCGGATCCCCGGCGTCGATGTGATCCTCCTCACCGATCGGCGGCAGATCGAGCGCGTGCTGGATCTCGTCATTGCAGGCAACAGTGCACAAATGGCCGATCCCGCCTTTGTGCGCGAACTGAAGCAATGGCTGCGCTTCAGCCAGCGCAATGCAGTCTTCACTTCAAGCGTTTTTTCAACAACGTACCCTTGCACCCGCCAAGCTGGTGCGGTCCATACGGCATCCGGAAGCAAGCCTTCCTCCGCGACCTCTACACCTGTCAGAAATGCCAGTGCATCGCCATCGAAGGCGACCGGCATCATCCGCAAGCCGCGGTGCGCATCACAAGGTAAAGCACCGCGGCGACCCGAAACTGTTCTTCGACCTGGACAACGTCGAGACAGTTTGTAAGCACGATCACGTCACGCTTCTGCAGAAGCAGGAGGCGCGAGGCTACGTCATCGGGTTGGACATCAATGGGCGGCCGATCGATCCCGACCACCCATGGAATAGTGATCGCTAGGCCTTTGCAGACCGTCCCCGCTTCTTCGGTGCCGGCGCCGGGGGAGCCGCCTTCTTACCGAGGCCGCTTTGAAACGCGAGTTCGGAGCGCCTCGTCGAGTAGCTAGGAGCCACCATAGGGTAGTCGGCTGGAAGGTTCCACTTCTTGCGGTAGGCTTCGGGCGTCAGACCGTAGCTGGTCATGAGGTGGCGCTTCAACGAAGTGAATTTCTTACCGCTTTCCAGTGATATGATGTAGTTGGGTGTTACGGACTTCTTGATTGGAACGGCAGGAACTAGTTCAACAGGCTCGGGCTCAGGCGCCTTTACCAGTCCGCTAACGGAGGAATGCACTCGTTCGATAAGTGCTGGCAGTTCACCAACTGGAACGGGATTTTTTTCTACGTAGGCGGCAACGATCTCCGCCGTAAGCTGTATGAAGTCGTCGTGATGCATTCTGCGGATCAACCTCTGTATTTATGCCCCGGCTCCGCATATGCAGCATTTCTCATGAGAATCAACCCTAGGGGGGTAGGATACCGCGGCGGGGGCCTTCCTCTAGGGACTGAGGGTGAGAATTGGGATGCGGGCAGCAGGCCAGTCTGCCTGGTGCGCGGGTTAAGGGCATTTCGCCTCCTGCCGTATAAGGAACCCCCAACCCGCCAAACTATCCGGACAAATAAGGAAATTACAAGGTTTCTGGACGGCATCCGGATCGTGCGCCTACTTCTTCGAGCCCAGGCTACCGCCGCTCGATGGCTTGGTTGCTGCTGCTGGCAAGCCCTCCTGGCGTAGCCTGCGGCGCAAGGGTCTGGAACGGCATCATCGATCTCGCGCCGCGTCGTTCCAGTGCCGTTCTGGCGCGGTGTTCCACTAGGTTATCGAAGTTTATCCGCACCAAAATGAACAACGAATAGCGGGCCGTCTTCGTCGTCCACCACCATGCGCCAATCCGTGCCGACAGCCAGGTCACCGTCAATTTCGGCCATCATCTCGCTGCACGCCTGCGTCGCTTGTTCTCACGCGGCCGCGCGATTGTCCAAATCGACGCCATCTCTGTCGGGGTCGATATCTGCACCATGAGTCACATGAAAGAAGTAGCGCGCCATGGGGGTGCCTCCGGTTCCACGATAATCGACCGGCAACGGACTGGTTCCATGATGTGTTTTGTAAAGGCGTAGTCACCCCGCGCGACGAAGATCACTATCGTTACGATAGGCTGACCGCGCGCCAGATCTGACACGCGTAGTATCCGGACCCACCTTACCGTACCAGTGCTCCACCGCGGCCTTCCTGATCGGCGTCTGCTCAATGAGGATCGCGGACATGCTGTTTGAGGTATTGTCAGGTGGCTGAGGCCGAAGATAGCACCTGAAGTCCGATGTTGACATCGAGCTCGCCCACGCCGGCCGTCGCCAGCGCGGTTTTTCTCTGGGGCACATCTCAAGGCTCGGGAGGTTAGGGGGGCGTCGTAGCTTTTCCTCCATCCCTCCCCGGCTGCGATGATACGCTACCTGCCCGGCACCCCTACAGGTGACGGGCTTTTTGTCGGTGAAAAGGAACAAGCCTCCCGATGCATTGTTGTATCGCTGGCCGGGACGACAACATCCAGGGCGTCGTACCGCCAAAGCCCGTCGCGTCTCCCTCGGCGCGGCGGGCTCTTCTTGCAAATCTCGCTCCCACGGAACCAGCGCCGCCCGAGACCATTTCCTGAATGGCAATGGAGATAGAGATGGCGTCATACTACTCGGCGATGATATCCGGCATCGAGAACGACGAAAGTCTGTCCGCGAGCGAGAAAGTCGAGAAACTGAAAAGCATCGCATCCCAGGTCGTAGACCTCCGTCGGGCGTCTGAATCGCCCAACGACACAGATGACACAAACGACGATCTGATAGCGGTGCAGTTAGCACTCGCAAAACTAGAAGGCCAGCAACTCTAACTGCGCTGCTTCAACCAGTCAGCCTTGAATTTCAGGTCGGCGGTGAAAAAATAATTGCCGCTTTCGGGGCGAACCTTTACCCAAAAGTCGCGCTGCATCCCGTCCGGAAGCTCGTCATTCGCTATCTCTGGCAGGGCTGCCACCGCATGATCTGCCGCCATGTCCTCGTGCTCCAGATCGATGCCGACCTCGTCGCGGGTGACCGCGTCTCCGTCGAACACGTCGAAATAGTAGCGTGGCATGCAGCACCTCCGGAGATGGAGAGGAACTGCCGAGCTGTGGGGAGGTTCCGGCGAAGAGGCTACTCGCATTGCTGGCGTGACCCGCCTCCATAAGGCTGGTAGGAATTGTTTTCCGGGCTGTACGATCGGTAGCGCGCAAAGCATGAGGCAATATGCCGTGGCGTGAGGAAGCTCGCAGGCCCTTCCTCGACAGCGTACCGCGCATGTGGTCGATCTATCCCGATATCCGCATGGTCAACCTCCTCCTCTTCGCGTGTCCTAGACCCACTCGTGAAGGGAGAGACGCATTCCCGCTGGCTGCCGCTGTAGGACCTATAGCTGTTGTTCCCCGGCCGGTACGATCGATAGCGCTCGGAGCACCATTGTACGTGCGCCATCGTTGCCGCTTGGTCTGGTGCAGGCTCGGGAACAGTTTCGGTATTTTGATCTGCGAGCGCGCCGGTTTTGATCATGTCGACAGACGGAACCTCTGGATATTTCACGACTGTGGGGGGTTTGAACGAAGGTTTCGCAGCTACACGCTTGGGTGGCTGGGCTGATGCTGCCGAAGCCTCGCCGGTCCAGGAGGATCCGCTGCCGCCCCTCCATTCTGGACGGGGCTTGCCTTCAGTGACGTAGATGGCCCCGGCGGCAATCGCAAGCGTTGCGACGAAACCGCTCAGCCCGGTTAGAAACATGCTCATGTCGCGCTCCCTGAAGTATGCTTGGTTCGGGGAGGAGACGCAGGTTCGGTCCCGGAACTCGGTGCGCGGGCCAGGCATACGGCCTCGCCCGGAGACGGAGGCTGCGGGCGTACCCGGCTCCCGCTGATTAGAGCGTGCCTGACGTATTCCAGTGCGGCAGGCTCCTTCGACACGCCGAGATGGTCGTGCCGTCCGTCCTTATGCAACTTTGACCAGTCCACGGTTTCCAGCCGGCCGGTGAAGGACTTTCCGGGCTGCAAACGTGACGAGAGGGTAAACAGCCCGTCCGAACCATACATGTCGATAGCCCGGCGCACGTTGCAGGGCACTGGCGTAGGATTGTATGCTTCGAAGACGAGAAGCGTCTGGACCGGCACGCCGACGGCGCGCAGGCGCTCGGCAAATTGAGTGGCCGCGCTTCCTCCCATGGAATAGCCGGCAACGGCTACTTGCGTCTCGGTATGGCGTGGCTGCGCGAGGAAATTGTCGGCCGCCCTTTGCCATTCGGCCGGATTATAGACATCGGCCGGCACGCCGGCGGCACGAATGTATTGTGTCAGGCTGCACATGCCGCTTTGCGCCATGTCGTCGCCCGCCGGCGTAAGTCCGGCGAAAAGATAGACACTGCCCTTTTCGGTAGGCGGATTGGTGAGCCCACCTTTCTGCACAACCACGGTGGAGCATCTTGTTACACACAAAGCGAAAAGAAGCGGCAGCAGCGCCGAGCCGGCAACGGGCGCGAAAAATAGCGGGCCTGCATCCCGGCGTGCGGTCACAAACACCATGTGAGAACTGCCGCAAACCCAGCGAACACAGCGCCCCACAAAATTGTATCAAGCGCCACGCGCGCGTTCCTGCCGAAATCCGGGTCAGTCGCACTTGGATGTCTAAGTAGCTTTGGGGTCATCGGACCGACCGTTAGATGGCGCGGATGCCCTCCGCATTTCCGCGCGCCGCGAGCTTTTCGACGCCAGTCCAGAGCCGAGGCGCGCCCGGCTCTGGATGAGTTGCGGAAAAGGTCAGTTCATCACGTGCACGACCTTGCGTGTGCCGGGGTCCACCAGAACCGTCTTGTTGTCGATGACGACATACTCGTATTTGGCATCGGGGACTTCGAGCTTGTGCAGCTCGACGGTCTCAGGCAGCGCCGTCCCGACGTTGAGTTCAACGCCAGGCAGGTTGATCGAAGCCAACGGCTTCTTCTTCACGTACTCGCGGATGACCGTTTCCTGTTCCGGCTTGATGATGACGTCTTGCGCCATCGCGGAACCGGCAAATGCCGCCAGTGCCAAGCCGGCGACTGCGCTCGTGAGATAAGCCTTCATAACAATCTCCCTTGTGAGGACTAGAACGCTTCGCTCTCTTGTCGAAGCTTGCGTCAAAACGAGGCGCAAACAGGCATGTTCCCCTGTGGGCCTTCAGGCCCATTACGGTTGGGACCAAAGTCCCAACCGTCCCATTCATTGGTCTCATGGTCGCATCGTCCGGGAACGTAGCGGCGCCGCATTGCGTTGGCCCGGCACGCTAGAAAGAGGCGTTCATGAACAACAGCGTTCGCGAGGCGCGATGGCTTTTCTACCCGGTCATTGTAGCCGGCGTTGCGTTCCTGAGCCTGGGGATGATCGTCAGTTGAGTGCAAAGTTTCACAGATGCGCAGGTCCCGTCCCTCACTGCGCTGACAGACCCTTCGGCCAGAAGCAGGTCGAAGGGTTGTTACCCGTCGCCGGGCCTCTCTCAATCTCTTCTCGGCGACGGGGGCACCTTGGAGGTTGGCATATGCAAGCGCGCCGTGAAACACAGGCATTTCGACCAGACGAGGGGAGGCTTTTCAAAGTGTTTGCCGATGTAAAAATTCAACTAGGCCGTGTGGACGGATTTGACCAAGATGAAAGCGGCGGTCAAGGCGACGATTGAGAAGAAGTTTCGTTTGGTTTTCTCGCATCGCAGTGCGACCCGCTTGAAGCGTTTGAGTTTGCCGACGGTCTGTTCGATGCGCGCTCGTCCCTTGTAGAGCAGCTTGGGGAAGAAGGCAGGCTGGGCCTTTTCGTTGGCTTTTGCGGGAATGACCGGGATGATGCCGCGTTTGCGCGCGGCTGCCCGATTGGCCTTGCTGGCATAGCCCTTGTCGCCGACGCCAGCGCGTGGATCGGTATCGGGACCGAGACCAAGCAAGACCTTGAAGTGAGGCGCATCGCCCTTCTCGCCGCCGGTGAGGTCGAAGGCGATGGGATGACCGTCGAAGTCTGTTTTCAAATGGATTTTCGTCGAGAAGCCGCCGCGCGAGCGGCCAAGCGCCTGGCCTTGCTGCCCCCTTTTGCGTCGGCCGCCGACACATGCGCGCGAACTACGGTTGAGTCGAACATCTGAACCAGGTGCGCCGAAGACGACAGCGCCGCAAGATGATCGAAGAAGGTTTCGAACACGCCCGCCTTGCTCAGCCGGTCGAAGCGTTTCCAGACGCTGTTCCAGTTGCCGAAGCGCTCGGGCAGCGCCCGCCATTTGATGTTGTGTTCCGAGAAATAGTGCATGGCTTCCAGGAACAGCCGATCGTCCCGACCCTTGGCGCCACGTCGCGGCAGCGCCGCCCGGAACACCTCCAACGCAACGGCCCAATCCGCTTCAGCCATCCGTGTCGACATCGCCAACCTCCAAATCAGTAGGCGGTCCATGAATCACATTGAATTCGTTCCCGGAATCCTCAAACCTATACCTGAGTCAATTCGTCCACACGGCCTAGGGTAGCTGTGTCATGGCTCCGGACCACAGATCAAAAATCGAAAAAGTTCGATATCTTCATGGGTTGCTTCGTGAAATGAAAGATATCGCTGACAGTGAGCGTATGCAGTTCCTCTCGCACCTTCTCGAAATGGCGTACATCGAATCCGGCGATATCCTGCGCGCCTCAAATCAAGCGCAGCTTGTGCGAGGATAACCAGTAAGGGTTCCTTTACCCGCCCATTGCAGAATCATTGGGCGGAAATGTAGAGATTACCGCCTCAGGCAGCACAGCCCATCGATCTGGCCCTCCGGATCGGTGGGCTTTTTTCGTTGTGGCAGGAACATCGGGGCGATCTGGCGATTGACGCTCATCGCGGCTTCGGAGGCAAACCTAGCTGCCAACGTGCTGGCTGCACGGGAGCCCATCGCGTCTCCCTCGGCGCGGCGGGCTTTTTCACCAAAATGGAAGATGATGACCAGTTAGCTCAAATGCGGTTGCTACCCCTACCACCACGAGCACAATTATGCCGGCGGTGACTAGCGCAGCAATCATTCGAGGCTCTTCCACTGTTCTCTCACGGCCTCGCGTTCGATCACATCGCGGTCGTTGCCAAACTCGGCAATCAACTCCCGAACCTGGACGGTGGATAGGCCGAACTTGCTTGCGACGTACCCGACCTCATGCTCCTCGTCCCCGGCCGCCTGTGACCGATCGCGATTGTCGGTTTTGCTTTTGTCGTCGGACATTGTCTTACCTCTGGTCGTTGTAGGGCTGTTTCGTGCTTCCGACCATCCGGGCAAGTTCGGAGAAGGGTGGGATATCGACCTCGCCCTGAGCATTGTTGGCCATGCGCAAGAGCCGGACAGGAAAGCAGAGTGCATCGCGATTTGACGAGGACATATCCTCGTAGTTTCGCTCTTCGCCTGTCAGCCCTGCTTCTACCTTGTGCAGGGCGAGGTCGATGTCATCGACGGTGAGAAGCCCCTTGTGAACCAGCGCATTGTTCACGGCAGCCACCGCCATAATCAGGCCTTCAAGCTGCAAGTTGGCTACGTTCATGGCGCTACTTCTTCACGTAGGCGCCGGGCTGGCGGCCAGCTTTAGGAGCCTTCGCATCCTTTGAGTGCTCGGCAATGGCTGGGCCAGCGCCTGACACCTTTTCAGTTGCGGGCGATGGCGTAGGCATCTTGGACGGCTGCTGACCGTCCGAGTGCCGCGTCTTTTCGTCGACATCATCGACCGGCTCTGTCAGGCCATATGGCTTCTTTGGCTCGTCGCCACGGTCTCCATTGTGGATTTGATCCGGACGCTGGCTCACGCCCGCCTTGGGCTCTCGCGCCCCAGTCTCTCGATTGTTGTCGTTCATGTGATCCTCCTGTGAGACATGAACTGCGAAAACATCGGCCGGTTCCGACGCGCCATCTGAATCACTTTTCGTTCCCGTTGCCGTCTCGCTTTCCACGCCTAGACTCAGCTTGTGCGTAAGCGTTCTGTTGCCGGGGGACACCGGCTGGCGTTCATAGAGCCGATGCTGCCTACCTCGTTGAGGCTCCGCCCGAGGGCGGCGACTGGATTCACGAGGTAAAATTCGACGGCTACCGCAGTCAACTCGTCAAGGAGCCGGGCGGCTCTCGCATCTTCACTCGAAACGGCTTTGACTGGTCCGCGAAATATACGCCGCTAGCCGAGGCCGCCGACGGCTTAGAAGCCGCAAGCGCTATCATCGACGGCGAAATAATCGTACCGGACCCGGACACGGGCCTAACCGATTTCCAGGCACTGCGCTCGGCAATCCGGAAGGCGCCAGAGACCCTAATTTTCGTAGCCTTCGATCTTCTCCACCTCAACGGCCACGACCTACGCGATATGACGCTGGAGGAGCGAAGGCACCTGTTGGAAGACGTGATCGGCGAGAGCGACACAGGCGGCCGGTTTCAATTCAGCGAGGCGCTGGAAGGGACTGCGAAGGAACTCTTTCAGAAGATCGACCGTGCCAAACTGGAGGGGATGGTTTCGAAGCGGCTCAGCAGCCGCTATGAGAGCGGCCGGACCACGGACTGGCTGAAGGTTAAGAGCTACGACGAAGCAGACTTCAACATCGTCGGCGTGCAGCGTGAGCGGGGGAAGCCGGCCATGGCGTTGATGGCTGACGGCGCCGGCAATTACGTCGGCGGCGCTTTTGTGACGTTGCCGATGGGCATTCGCCAGCGGTGATGGGATCGCGTCAAAGCAAACGCTGGAGTGAAGCCGCCCAAGGGCCTCGCCATCGACAAGGCGGAATGGGTGAAGCCCGGCCTGGTGGCGCGGGTGAAGTTCCTGCGCGGCGAGCAGAAGCTGCGGCACGCATCGGTAAAGAGCTTTCGGGAGGGCGCAGTCACGGAAGGGCCCGCGCCGGCTCCTCGCGACGAGTGAAAAACTCGGCAGTATTCCAATGCTGAAGCCGCTCGAGCACCTCATCGTCCGAGAGCGTGTCGCGGTAGCTGCCGATGATCGAGAGGATGTCGGATTTGCCGCCGGCACGTTGGAGCGCATCATACATCGACTGCGGGTCGGTTGTGTTGAGTGCCGCTATCTCCGCTTCGGAAGCTCCGAGAAAGCGTAGGCTCCGCTCCACTTCCCTCACGACATCGGCATGCCCTGTCACGCGTGCCGTTGCGGCCGAGCCTGCTACTCCGGGCTGCTGCTGCATCTGTACCCCTTGGGAGGGCGGGGCCTCTGGCTCCTGCGGGTGGCGCGGCTCAATCGAGGCGGCAAACTCTGTGCCATCAAACTGTTGCATCTGCTTCAGGGCGAGGTCGGTCAATATTGTTGAAGACATAGCTATTTTCGCCGCATGAATCACAAGTTGGGGTCGCGTTTGCGCTGTGCCAATATTTCGTCAGTCCCGGTGAGTTTCGTTCCTCCGGCGACGGTAGTTGATAAAACCGACGGTGGATCACTAGCCGGAAAACTGTCCTCTAAGCCTTCCTGAAGCTGCTCTTCCAATGTTTCAGGTATTTCCGATCGACCTTGCGTTCGGCGTGCAGACATATCTTCTCGATCCCACGATGGCCTTGGAAGCAGGAGTCGGACCGCCGTCTGCTTTTTAATCCAACCATTTTCCTGTGCGACGCGGTAAGCCGTCAGCCCCACAAGTCCCCAGAACGCCAATCGCAGCATCAACAAGCTCCATCTCCGCATGACGAACTCTGGGGGTGCGGGCTGGTTCCTGGGTCTCGTGCCAAAATTCGTGCCCGGCTTCCATGACAGTGCGCGGAATGCCAGAACTTATCTAGGCAACTGAAAAGTCGGCGTTGGTAAGAGACAGCCCCACCGCTACCTTGGCAAACAGCACCGAACCACCAGCGGCATTGCCGTTGGAATCGTAGTATAGCTCCCCAGTGTCGGTCTCATATATGATGTGGTCGTTGGCGTCCTGCGCTAGGCCCGTGGTGTTCGAACGGAAGTAGCCTGAGGCCAAAATGCCGGTATTCACCGTTGTGAATATGGCGTCCGACAGTAGAAACCGGTCGTCGGCGACGTTGAAGTCGGCGATGGTGTCCACATTCGATGCGCCGAGTTTCGTGTTGAAGACGAACGTGTCCTTGCCGCCGAGCCCGCGTAGCGTGTCATTTCCTTCGCGGCCTTCCAGGCGGTTATCGCCGGCATTGCCGATCAGCGTCTGCGCAAACTCGTTGCCGGTCAGATTGATGGCGGATGTGCCGCCCTGACTTGTTGTGTTCATGCGCTCGACGGAGGCACCGGCCGCGAGTCTAAAGCTCGCGCTGGCGGCGACCACATCGGTGCCCTCGCCGGCGGCCTCGATCACCGTGTCGCCGACGGTGTCGACGTAGAACGTGTCATTGCCCGAGCCCCCCTCCATGCGGTCAGCGCCGAGACCTCCGTTCAGGATGTCGTTACCGGTCATGCCGCTGATCGTGTCGTCGTCGACACCAGCATAGACTGTGTCGTTGCCGCCGAAACAGGTAATTGGCCCGCTCACCCGACCGTTCACACCGTTGTAAACGTCGTTTCCGGAATCGAGATAGATTTCGCCGACAATCTCGCCTGTGTTGGTGATGATCGCCGTGGCGCCGCCGAAAGTGGCGATCGAGCGAAGTTCACCGTAGATCAGGCCGCTGTTCTCGATGATCAGCGTCTGCGCGCCGGTGCTGCGGATGGCCTCGTCCTCGCTCATGATCGTGCCGGTGTTGACGATGCGGCCCGTTCCGGCGTTGGCGTTGATTTCAATGGCATCGTCACGTCCGAAGATCAGGCCATCGTTGCGCACCGAGGAGTCCCGCGCATTGATGCGAATGCCATCGCCGCCACCTATCCCGGCATAAACGCTGCCGGATGAAGCAACCCGCACCGTTTCACCGCGATCGAGATTCGCGTCATCGCCGAGCACGATGCAGGATAGTCCCCCTACGACCTCGCCGAAAATGGTCACGACGTGATTGGAACTAAATCCACGGATTGTATCTTCGGTCGTGGATACTTCGCGGACGCCGGCGACCAGCAGATAGCCGTCATATTGCGGATCCAATCGTATTCCGCTTCCGCCCGCGGTCCCATTTCTCACAAAAATCGGCATAGCGCCCTCCTGATGCTTCAACAACCGCGCACTGATTTAGACTATGCATCGGCTCGTTGGCCTTTGCCACCCATGATCGTAGAAAACACCTAAAGCGCGGCGCGCCCACTTGTAGCACCGCCGCTTTCTAGACAGTCCACAAGAATGCAAGCGCAGGTGAGCTTTACGGCGCTGCGTCAGTCTTCGGTCTCGCCGAGTATCATTTCGCCAACCTCACGCCAGCACCGCCGCCATTCTCTGGGATGAACTCGACGCCAGCGGCTTCAAGGGCTGCACGGATGGCGGCGATCGTTGCCGCGCGCATTTCCTCGCCTCTCTCAAGTCGGGCAACGGTGTTAGGCGAAACCTCGGCCAACGCCGCCAATTCTCTAACGCCGAGGCCTGTCGCCGCCCTAGCCATTTTGCACTGCGTGGCGTTCATATAGTAACCGCGTTACTTTTTAGTTGCATGAGAGTGGCTTCTCGCATGGTAACGCTGTTACTACCATAACCTGAGAGGAACTTCCATGCCGAACACTGCTGTTCTGGCTGCGGGCGGAGCTTTGCCCACAGCCAAACCTACAACCTTCCTGCCAGTCACAGCCGCTTTGCGGTCTAAACTGGAGGCCACCATCGAGAACCTGATCGCCCTCGCCGACGCGATCGACGGTGACGCCGATCTGGAGGACGACCGGGAGGCCGATCATTCCTATCGCGAGCCGGCCGGCGCGACGTGGCTAGAGGCTGTGTCATGCTGACCCGCCGCGCAATGCTCAGAAGCACGCCCGCGTTCGCGCGGGCCGTCGCTACGCCCGCCGCTGCCATCGCCTGTTCCATGCCGATCGACGCGGGCGACGACTCCAAGCTGTTCACCTTGCTCGGCGAATATCAGGCGGCACAGGCTGACCTCGCCAAGGCAAAGGCTGACCTCGATTGGCTAGTGGCCGAGTGGCGGCATTTGTGGCCGCTCGCTCCGGAGGAACTGCTGGGAGGTGTCTGGTTTGACCGCGAAGTTCCACACAGCCGGAACCCCACCGTCGAACGAGACATCGCAGGCCGCTTTCTGCGACGTGATACCGCCACACTGACAAAACGCCTAAAACGCAGGAGCCGCGCCGAACATGCTACCGGCATCTTCGACGTGACGACCGCTGCCTATGCGAGGGACACGCTAGACCGTTGGCAAAAGTCGACCGTCCGGGGCCGCACCGCCAAATCGCTGGCGAAGAACCAGAAACGGCGCGTCGACTTCATAGGCCAGTGGGAACGCCGCTATGCGCTGGCTACGGAATACGAAGCGGAGACGGCACGGCTTCGCGAGTTGTCGGGCGTTGCGGCAATCCGCAAGCGCATCGAGACGCTCACTGCTGGCTCCGGCCTCTATGCCGACCTGATCTTGACGGAACCCGTCCAGACGGTGGCGGGCTTGCAGGCCAAAGCCGACTTCTACCTGCACTATCCGCTGGTCATTGCGATTTTTGCCGAGTGGGGATGGGGAAGCGGCAACATCATCAAAGCAGGCTGGAACCTGTCAAATGACATTGCCCGGCTTCGCGAGAAGGGCGCGGTGCTGTCATGAGCCGCTTCATTCCCCACGGCGACATGACCGCCGTCGAACTGCTCCAATGCAGCTATCAGGCCGTGGCGATCCTTCGCCTTTGCGAGTGCGCGTCATGGGCAATGCAGAACGGCGGCAACGTGACCGACCTCGCCGACAGCAGCGGCTCCGGGCTTAGGCTGGCAATCGACTTGCTAGGGCCGGTTCACGACGCCTTGGAGCAGCACGAGGGCGTGAAGGAGGTGCAATCATGAACCGGCGCACCCTGCTAGGATAGCTGCCCACCGCTGCCATCACCGCCGCCGCTGGACCTGCTGCCGCCGCAACGACCGTCGCGGAGGCGGAACCGGCGACAATCGAGCTATGGGCCGCAATACCGTTCGGGCCGCTGCCGGAAGCGCTGGAATTGTTGAACGCCTTGCCGACAATGAAGAACCTCCACAATCCGGGCTTGGTATCAGCGGGCCTTGCCGTGCGGATTTGTTGCAAGTCGAAAGCCGAATTGGTCGACATGATCCGCAGTTTCACCGCAGACGAGAAGGGAGACGAGGCGTTTGTTGCCATGATGGACGGCATAGAACGTTCATCCGACATGTTCGGCGCAATGGTCGAAGTCATGGAATGCCCGACCGCCCGCGTCCTGTCGGCGGCATCCTTCATCGAATTGGAAGAAGCTGGCACCGCGTGACCTATCTCGACCTGCTCTTCGTCGTGACCGTCGTCGCCGGCTGGATCAGCCACGACCTTATAGTCACCTTTTGATACCGGCCTTTCCGACATTCAGCCCGGCAGCGGAGACGTGGCCGGGTTGCATTGTTTGTTTTCCACGACTTTTCCTTGAAACGAATGCCGCTATATTCTTTCGCCCGTCATCGAAGGAGAACAGTTCCATATGCCGACAATCGTTCAGTCCGTGGCCGGTGATCCAACCGCTATATTCTTTGCTGGCTATTTTTCGAGTGACTCCATCGTGGCCGAGAGTTCAACATCGTTTTATTGGGCTAAGGAGGGCATGTCTGGAGACACTCCGGTTTGGAGTGGCGGCGTCGTCGTCGAGGGTGTTGGCTTGGCCTACGTGGGAGAAACGCTCACTGTTGCCAACAAAGTGACGACTCTCAAGGCGATCGACAGCCTGTACCCTTCCGGATACGTTCCCGAGGGTCCGGGGCGGGTGACATTCTCCAACCTATCGCTATCTGCGGCGGATACCATGGCGCTGCTGAACGGCAACACCACACGACTGGCCAACATCATAGCCGCCAACCCCTGGAACTATACCGGCAGCGGTGGGGATGACACCTTCACGTCAAGCGATTTCGCCGACAGCCTCAACGGCGGCGGTGGCGCAGATAAGCTATACGGCAAGGCTGGCGACGACATCATTCAGGGCGGTACGGGGGTCGATCTCATCTACGGAGGTGACGGTAAAGACAAGATTGATGGCGGACCTGGCGGGACAGATCTCATGTATGGAGGCAGGGGCGACGATCGTTACTTCGTCGATAACAATTCGGATCGGGTGCGAGAGAGCGCGGGCGAGGGCAACGACGCGGTATATGCGACAGATGACTTCTTCCTGTTTGGAACAGCCGAAGTCGAGCTGCTCAGCGTACGCGACCGCAATCTGGTGGCGACGACAAATCTGAGAGGCAATAATTTCTCCCAGACAATCGTTGGCGGTGCCGGCGCAAATCGGCTAGATGGCCAGGGCGGCAGCGACGTGCTAGAGGGCGGGCTCGGCGCTGACCGCTTAGTCGGCGGCACCGGCGCTGATACAGCGACGTACGCGCGAGCTTCATCCGGCGTGACCGTGAGCTTGGCAAATCCGACGATCAACGGCGGCGAAGCGTCAGGCGACACATTCGACTCGATTGAGCGCCTAATCGGTTCGGCTTATAATGACAGCCTGAACGGCTCGAACGAAGTCAACAATACGATCCGGGGCGGCGCCGGCTACGATACCCTAAAGGGCTATACCGGCAATGACGTGCTCGAAGGCGGAGCTGGCAAAGACATCTTTGTCTTCAACACAGCGTTAAGCGCAGCAACCAATGTCGACACAATCCTCGACTTCAATCCGGCCGCTGACACTATCCAAATCGACAACTACGTGTTTACCACCCTTTCCACCGTAGGCGTCCTGGCCGCCTCCGCATTCAAGGATGTAGCCGTTGCTGCGAAGGACGCGAGCGACCGTATCCTCTACAACTCGGACACGGGCAACCTCTACTACGACCGGGATGGCTCTGGTGGAACCTACGCAGCAATCAAGTTCGCCGCGCTCACAGGCTCCCCCACGCTCACCGCTGCTGATTTCGTTGTGATCTGACGTCGCCAGCCAGGCGCGCCGTCATGGCTGGCTGCATCACCAGGGCGACCCGCCTGCCTGGTAGAGGGCAAGCGCGCCCATCGCGACAGTCATAAGCAAAGCGCCGACCAGAGCGGCAACTACGATTGGCGAGTCTTCCATGCGGGCATCCTGGCGAACTCGGAGACCCGACCAAGTAGGCGTAAGGGGTATGCCACCTACTCGGTCGGGAGTGGGTCCTTCGGAGGGGAAGAGAACCACTCGGCAGATATTTCAGCCGTCTCTGAGGATCGCAATGGTTTCAGTCGATGGCGCAGCGATTTTCCGGGGCTGAGACATAGCAGCAACGACTCACACGCTCGCGCATTGATTCGCCTGAGTCGAGTGAGGTATTCGCGTCATGGCACCCGAACGCGGATGGTGGGATGAGCCGGTCAAGGGAATGCTCGGCAAAAGCGTGACCGTCCACCATGTTAGCAACAATCTTCAGGCGGCCGACATCCTTCTGCACAATGGCCGACGAAGGGCGGCGCGAAGCAGCGTGCAGCGCGCGAAGCTGTGTTGAAGGCGATGGAGCGGGCGCAAGATCGTATTGCGCTTGCCGAGGCTCAGAAGGCGCGCCGAGGCCGCGAAAGAGGCGGACATCCTGATCGGTTGAAGCGGCCGCGGAGGCAGGCCGGGCACCGTGATTATTTCTCTCGTAACATTGTACCGCATGCGACGGCCCTGCTTGTCGGGGTGACATGGGTGTAGCAATAATCAAACGTGTCGGCATTCACGATGGTGCCGTGGAAAGTACCGTCCTCGTCCGCCATCACGAAGCGTTTGCCATCAACAGATATTGCGCCGATCAGCTTCTCGGACACTTTTGTCGACGACAACACTCCCCAGAAAGTTCGGCCCTCCTGTCCCACGAAACGATAGACGAACTTCGTCGCGTTCCTTTGCAAGGTATTGTTGTCTGGCAGAGGAACAGTCCCACTCGCTTTATGCCGGGGATCGCCGTCGATGATATGGGCGCCGTTTTTAGAGGGGGTCCATGTCCCCTTCAAATCCGGTATTTCCTGGGCCAGTGCAATTGTGCTGCCGCTTAATATGGCCAGCAGCCCACCGATCGCCCGAAATTTCCCCATTTCGAACCTCTTCTGTTTAGTCGGTGTCCTGACGAGGTTGAGCTTCGCGGCGCTCCAGTTCGTGCTCAATCGCCTCGCGAATGAACTTCGCCATTCCATAGCTTCCGACAATGGCCTCGATGCGGCCGCGCTGCTCGTCGGTCAATCGAACTTTGGTTTCTCTCACGTTGAGCGGCGGCCGTCCCATCCGAGACGGGGTATCTCCCTTAACTGTCACTGTCAATTTCGTCCCCGTTTAATGTTGACGCCATAATCGTCCCCTTTTATATAAACGGGGACGATTAAAGGTCAAGGTGCGACCGAGTTCCCGGCCTCGCCGAATAGCCTCCATTAACGGGAGTTATCGGACCCAAAATCATGGACGACTTCAGCGCCGAAAGTAGCTTCGAACTCACCGTCGCCGACACGACCGTACGGGCCGTGGCACTCATCGACGACGACGTGCGCGCGGTAGCCCGGGCATCCAAAGCCAAGAACACTCTCCTCGCCTACCGTTCGAACTGGACCGCGTTTCAGGCGTGGTGTGCCGACCGAGGCGTGACCAGCCTGCCGGCCGAACCCGAGACGGTGTCCGCCTATCTCGTGGCCCGGATGAAGGAAGGGCTCAAGGCCTCCAGCCTGGCCGTCGCCGTGGCGGCGATCCGCCATACCCACAAAGCCGCAGGGCTCCCGACGCCGACTGAGCATGAGGCGGTGGCCATGGTCATGAAAGGCATCCGCCGCACGATCGGCACCGCACCGGTCCAGAAGCAGCCGGCGACCGCCGAACGCGTCTCGGCTATGCTGGCCCATTCGGCGCACACTATGCAGGGCAAGCGCGACCGCGATGCAGGGCAAGCGCGACCGCGCGCTGATCTTGCTCGGAATGGCAGGGGCTTTCCGGCGCTCCGAACTGGTCGCGCTCGACGTGTCCGACTTGGCATTCACCGAGAAGGGTTTGGACGTGACCATCCGTCTATCCAAGACAGACCAGGAGGGACAGGGTTACAACGTCGCCATTCCGACCGGCGAAAGCCTGCGGCCCGCCGCCGCCGTGAGGGCATGGCTGGACGCTGCCTGCATGTCCGAAGGCCCCCTGTTCCGCCCGGTCAACAAGGGCAGCGCGGTTTCCGCCGAGCGCCTGACTGGGTGGGCAGTCGCCAAAGTCATCAAGGGGTACGCGAGGCGTGCCGGGCTCGATGCCGGGGACTTCTCTGGCCACAGCCTACGCGCGGGATTCATGACCAGCGCCGCCGAGCGCGGGGCGGACCTCAATCGAATAATGGACCAAACCCGCCACGTGGATCCACGCGCCGTCCGGAAATATATCCGCCGGGCGGAGAGATACCGGGATCATGCTGGCGCAGG
>NZ_JBIRCY010000069.1:0-38344 GCF_044326205.1 Mesorhizobium sp. IMUNJ 23232 | reverse complement strand
GGGGGAGAGGATCGCAGCTTCGACGATTGGCGCCAACCTGGCGGCCGGCTATCCTCTCCCCCGGGCAGGGGGAGAGGTGGCCCGAAGGGCCGGTGAGGGGGTGCTGCCTCCGCGTATCGCCGCAGGCGAGGAGGGGAGGATCACTTATCCAAGCAAACAGTGCCAAGAGGCTGCCCGATGAGCCTGTCGGCCACACCCCTGCCGGCCCCAGCCTTCGGCCTCTACAACTACCTCGTCTGCCTGAAGGGCGTGCTGATCCGCGAGGGGCTGCGCTTCCTCAACCAGCGCGAACGTTTCATCTCCTCGCTGGTGCGGCCGCTGCTGTGGCTGTTCATCTTCGCCGCAGGCTTCCGCCAGGTGCTCGGCGTGTCGATCATCCCGCCCTACAAGACCTACGTGCTCTATGAGGTCTACATCACGCCGGGCCTGTGCGGCATGATCCTTTTGTTTTCCGGCATGCAGTCGTCGCTGTCGATGGTCTACGACCGCGAGATGGGCAACATGCGCACGCTGCTGGTCAGCCCCTTCCCGCGTTGGTTCCTGCTGGTGTCGAAACTGCTCGCCGGCGTCGTCGTGTCGCTGGCGCAGGTCTACGTCTTCCTCGCCATCGCCTGGTTCTGGGACGTCAAGGCGCCTCCGATCGGCTACCTAATGGTGCTGCCGGCGCTGTTCCTGGGCGGGCTAATGCTCGGCGCGCTCGGGTTACTGCTGTCGTCCGTCATCAAGCAGCTCGAAAACTTTGCCGGCGTCATGAACTTCGTGATTTTTCCGATGTATTTCGCCTCGCCGGCGCTCTACCCGCTGTGGCGCGTGCAGGAATCGAGCCCCCTGCTCCACAAGATCTGCCAGCTCAATCCCTTCACCTACGCGGTCGAATTGATCCGCTTCGCTTTCTACGGCCAGATCGAATGGACCTCGCTGGCGGTGGTGATCGGCTTCACGGTGGTTTTCCTCGGCGCGGCAATCATCGCCTACGACCCGTCGCGCGGACTAGTCATCCGCAAACAGGATACGGGAGGAAACGGCTGATGAGGATGGTTATGATGTTCCGCGCAATCTCCGCCGCCTTGCTGGCCGGTTGCTTCACGACGCAGGCCCTGGCGGCCCAGAACCAGGACCCCGACTGGCCCTGCATCCAGCGAAAAGTGCCGGAACTGTCGCTCGGCCAGATCTGGAACGGACCCGAATTGCCGGCCTCCGCTGCCGAGTGGTCGAAGGATGACGATATCGAGACGCTGGTGCGCGAACTGGCGGCGCGGCGCGTACCGATCGGTGAGGCGGAGCAGGAGGTCCGCGATTTCGCCGCCGCGCTGCCGAAGCACAAGGCACAGGAGCAACTCGCAAAGCTGTTTCAGGGCTTGTTCGACCACATGAATGGCGAGCGCGCGCAGGTGATGTCCGGCATCGGCCGCTACGCGCGTAACCAGATCCAATTGGCGGAACGGCTGCGCAAGGAAGGCTCGGAGGTCGACGCCATGCGTGCCAAGGCGGATGCCGACCCCGGCGAGATCGCGCGGCAGACCGACCGGCTGGTCTTCGAAACCCGCATCTTCGAGGAACGCGTGCAGTCGCTGACCTATGTCTGCGAAGTACCGACGCTGATCGAGCAGCGGCTCTATGCGTTGGCCAAGGTGGTGGCGGAAGAGATGAAGGGAAAGTAGGTCCTTCAGGATTCGCCTCGGGAACAGTTCACTTCTATCTCCTTGCGCCAACCTGTTCGTGGCCGAGGCCTTGTTGATCATTTTTTTTTGCCGTCACCGGCAAAACTTTGAAGAGGCGCGCAAAAATCGCTTCGCCTTTTTTCGCGCAAGTTCGAGAGGGCGCAGCGATTCCATTACCACGACATCAAGAATGTCGCGAATGAACCATACCTCCCGGACAACCACTTGATGTGCCTTAGAGAGATGGCGCGGGCGGCAATGGAAAATAATCCTCTATACTTACGCTCCTTCTACCTTCTGTTTTCCCATCCGCGGACAGATGATCTTGTAGATTATTGCGGCAAGACGACCAGTTTCATATAATATCCATTGACATCCTTTATATATTGATTTAATCTTTGCAAGTTTTCATTAAAATTGGAGCGAGAGAGGCAAATTATGCAGAGCATAATCGACGTCCCATCCAATGTAAGTGATCATGTCCGTGATATTCGCCGATCTGGCGTCAGGACTATCTTCCGATACTACAATCATCGCAACAGTACGCGCCTTCCGACCAAACGCATTGAACCTGCGGAGGCGGAGGCCGTAACGGAAGCCGGGATGTCCCTGGCCGTCGTCTTTCAGCAGCGCGGCGGAGCGGAGGGCCATATCGAGGACCTGGACCGCGAAAACGGTCTGGCGGACGCAAGGCGAGCCCTGGAATTGGCCCAGCAACTGGGGCAGCCGCATGGCTCGGCGATTTATTTCGCCGTCGATCACGACTACTTCCGGAATTCGGAGATCGCACGGATCAAGCCTTACTTCCAGGCGGTCAGAGAGACCATCAACGGTGCATACCGGGTGGGCTGCTACGGTTCTGGTACTGTCGGAGGGGCCATGGTCCGCGCCGGCTTCGTCGACCTGATCTGGCTCGCCGGCGCGACCGGCTGGTCGGGTACCCGCGACATGCTCGAAACCGATGCCTGGGCGCTGTTTCAGAAAGAACTGCATAAAACCTGGCCGGGCGGAGCATTCACCTACGACGGCAACGTGCTCAATCCGCGTTTCAACGATTTCGGCCAGTTCACCTTGGGTGCAGCGCTCGCAGGGGAGCGCCCGGTGCCGGCGACGACCATCATGACCGTCATCGCCAGGTCGGGCCTTAAGGTCCGCCGCGGTCCCGGCACCGAGTTCGACGAGGTCAGGACCCTGCCTTTCGGAACGCTGGTGACCGCACTGAGCCGGAACGGAAGCTGGGTGCGCGTCGACCTGGAAAGCGACGGTGCGGCCGACGGTTTCATGCACGGCGATTTTCTCAAGATCACGTCGGGAGGCTTCTCGGACGATCCTGGCACCAGCGGCAACCGACGCCCGATCGACGTGGCGCGCGAAGAACTTGCGCGTGACGTCAGGGAGGTTCCGGGGTCTGGAAGCAATCCCAGGATCGTTATGTACCATGCCACGACCAGCACCGGCGCCGCAGGAGACGAGGTGGCGTGGTGCTCGTCCTTCATGAACTATTGCGTCGAGCAGGCGGGCATGACCGGCACCAACAGCAAATGGGCCATGTCGTGGCACGAAATGGACTGGGGCGCCGAGGTGACCAACAATCCGAGAGATGGCGACATCGTTGTCTTTCGTCGCCGTAACGGCTCGGCCAGCGGCCCGGTCGCCGGAGGTCACGTCGCATTCTGGCTGTCGGAGACGACTAGCCATGTGTCCATTCTCGGCGGCAATCAAAGCAATCGGGTACGGATATCCAGCTATCCCAAGCGAGGGATGATGGGTGGCCAGTTCTACGAGATCCTGTCGATCCGGCGGCCTTGAACTCGCAAGCCTCCGGCTTCAGACGGCAACGTGACCATCCCGAGACGCCTTTGACGTCTCGGGATGTTGCCTTGAAGGTTTGGCCGGCTATTACCTCAGGCCGTCCGGATAAAGCTTCCCCAGCAGCGGCAGGTACATTGCGCCCTTGCGCATCAAAAAATCGTGGAACGTCTGCATGGCCGGCGAGACCGCCCGGTCGGCGCGCATCACGCCAAACCATTGCCGGCGGATCGGCATGCCGGCGACGTCGAGCACCACCAGCCGGCCCCACTCCACCTCCGCCGCGATGGTGTGGGCGGAGATGAAGGCGATGCCCAGCCCGGCCATGACCGCCTGCTTGATGGTCTCGTTCGACCCCATCTCGACGCCCAGATCGTCGATGCGGCCGGGAATCTCGCTGAAAAAGATCTCCAGCGAGATGCGCGTGCCGGAGCCCGGCTCGCGGATCAGGAAATGTTCTTCCGCGATGCGTTCCTTGGAAATGTCGCGCACTGTCGCCAGCGGATGGTCGGGCGGCGCGACGATCACCAGCGGATGGTCGCCGAAGGCCGAGGCGCGCACCGGCACATCCTTGGTCGGGCGGCCCATCAGCACGACATCGACGTCGTGGTTCTTCAGGTTGGCGATGGTCTCGGCGCGGTTGCCGATCAGCAGCCGCATGTCGATGTCGGGATATTCCTTCATAAAGGCCGCCATCAGCCGCGGGGCGAAATATTTTGCCGTAGACACCACGCCCAGCCGCAGGCTGCCGGCGCGCAGGCCTTTTATGGCGTCGACCTGATCCTCGAGCATGCGCAGCCGCTCGTCGATCACGCGCGCGGTCTCAACGAAAGCCAGTCCTGCGGCAGTGGGACGCATGCCGTCCGTCGTGCGGTCGAACAGCGCCAGCCCGATTTCCTCCTCCAGTTGCCGCAACTGGATCGTCACCGCCGGGGGCGAGAGGCCCAAAGCATTGGCGGCATTGACGATTTTACCGCTGGAAACGATCGCCTGGACGGCGCGCAGATGCTTGAGGGTGAGGCTTCGCATGGCGCATGCTAAGGGATATTTAGTCCGAAAGTAAAGTTATTAAAGTTTACTTATCCCATACCGCCTGTTGTCATCCGCATGCCGGCCAAGAGGAGGTCGGCGGTCCGGGAGGACAATTAGATGACTGCGGCAACGCTCGACGCGTTTCTCAATTCCTATGCGGGAACCGAAAGCCCGATCCGTGCGGCTGTAGCCGAGACGGTGCGGCAACTGGTGCAGGCCGCCACCACCGTGCGCGGCACAATCAACCAGGGCGTGCTCGGCCACGCCTTCGCCGGCGCCCGCGGCAGCGCCAATGCCGGCGGCGACGAGCAGAAGGATCTGGACGTCTTCGCCGACGACATTTTTCTGAACGCCATGCGCCATGCACCCGTGGCTCTCTATGCCTCGGAGGAACTGGACCAGCCGGTGCTGCTCGACGCGGCCGCCCCGCTTGCCATCGCTATCGACCCTTTAGACGGCTCCTCCAACATCGACGTCAACGTCTCGATCGGAACGATTTTCTCGCTCCTCCCTGCGACTGGCGCGCCGGACCAAAATCCGGCCGCCTCCTTTTTCCAGGCGGGATCGAAGCAGCTAGCGGCCGGCTTCTTCATCTACGGCCCGCAATTCGCGCTGGTGCTGACGCTGGGCAGCGGCACCCACATCTTCGTGCCGTCGCCGCGGCTCGGCACCTTCGTGCAGGCCTATGAGAGCCGGGCGATCCCGGAGCGCACCCAGGAATTCGCCATCAACGCTGCCAACTACCGGCACTGGGACGAGGCCGTGCGGCTCTATGTCGACGACTGCATGAAGGGCAGCGACGGCCCGCGCGACAAGGATTTCAACATGCGCTGGATCGCCTCGCTGGTGGCCGACTGCTATCGCATCCTGATGCGCGGCGGCGTCTATCTCTACCCCGGCGACCGGCGCAAGGGTTACGGCAATGGCCGGCTGCGGCTGGTCTACGAGGCGAACCCCATCGCCCTGCTCATCGAGCAGGCCGGCGGCGCCGCCTCCGACACGGTGGGCCGCATCCTCGATATCGAGCCGGATAGCCTGCACCAGCGCATTCCGCTGGTGTTCGGGTCGGCGCGCGAGGTGCAGCGCATCGGCCGTTACCACACCGAGCCGTCGAGCATCGGCGAACGCGCGCCGCTGTTCGGCAATCGCGGCCTGTTCCGCGCCTGAGGACCGGTCCCATGTCGGCAAAACACCCCATCATCTCGATCACCGGTTCGTCCGGTGCTGGCACGACCTCGGTCAAGCGCATCTTCGAGCAGATTTTCCGCCGCGAGAAGATCGAGGCGGCGTTCATCGAGGGCGACGCCTTCCACCGCTACGACCGTAACGGCATGAAGGAAAAGGTCGCGGAGGAGGAGAAGAAGGGCAATCCCAACTTCACACATTTCAACGCCGAGGCCAACGAACTGGCCATCCTCGAAAGCGTGTTCGAGGAATATGGTCGGCGCGGCAGCGGCAAGACCCGCACCTACATCCACGACGACGAGGAGGCCAAGCTCTACGGCACGCCCCCGGGCACTTTCACCGACTGGCGTGAATTTCCGGCCAGTGACCTGCTGTTCTACGAGGGGCTGCATGGCTGCGCCGTCACCGGCGAGATCGACCTGGCCAAGCACGCCGACCTCAAGATTGGCGTCGTGCCGGTCATCAATCTCGAATGGATCCAGAAGATCCATCGCGACCGGGCGACGCGCGGCTATTCGACGGAGGCGGTGGTGGACGTGATCCTGCGCCGCATGCCCGACTATGTCCGCTACATCGTTCCTCAATTCGCCCTGACCAACATCAATTTCCAGCGCGTGCCGATCGTCGACACGTCGAACCCGTTCATCGCCCGCTGGATACCGACGCCGGACGAATCGATGCTGGTCATCCGCTTCGCCAATCCGCGCGGCATCGATTTTCCCTACCTGCTGTCGATGATCCACGACTCGTTCATGTCGCGGCCGAATTCCATCGTCGTGCCGGGCAACAAGCTGGATCTTGCCATGCAGCTCATCCTGACGCCGCTGATCCTGCAGCTCATCGAGCGCAAGCGGCGGGTTTCGTGAGGAGGAGGTGATGATGCTGTTGTTTTTGCCGAGGGTTTTCACCCCCACCCCTAACCCCTCCCCACAAGGGGGAGGGGGACCAGGTCGCCGCCTTCCGAGCCGCAACCTTCAGGGACTGGTGCCAATAAGCGTTGCCGCAAAGTCCCCCTCCCCCTTGTGGGGAGGGGTTAGGGGTGGGGGTGCCTTCACTCACGACCGCCACTTCGGGAGGAACTCATGAGCCAGGCCGCGATCAAGCAGACGCAGGCACCCGCCGTCTCCGAGCGCGACATGGCCAACGCCATCCGCGCACTCGCCATGGACGCCGTGCAGAAGGCGAATTCCGGCCATCCCGGCATGCCGATGGGCATGGCCGATGTGGCGACGGTGCTGTTCAACCGTTTCATTGCCATCGATCCATCCCGGCCGGACTGGCCCGACCGCGACCGCTTCGTGTTGTCGGCCGGCCACGGCTCGATGCTGCAATACGCGCTGCACCATCTGGTCGGCTACGAGGACATGCCGATCGAGCAGTTGAAAAGCTTCCGCCAGCTCGGCAGCCGCACCGCCGGCCATCCGGAATTCGGCCATGCGCTGGGCATCGAGACCACCACCGGGCCGCTCGGCCAGGGCATTTCGACCGCCGTCGGCATGGCGCTGGCGGAGCGCATGCTGGCCGCCCGCCACGGAGCCGACCTCGTCGATCATTTCACCTACGTGATCGCCGGCGACGGCTGCCTGCAGGAGGGCATTTCGCACGAGGCGATCGACCTCGCCGGGCATCTAGGCCTCAACAGGCTGATCGTGTTCTGGGACGACAATTCGATTTCCATCGACGGCCCGACCTCCCTCTCCACGTCGATGGACCAGCCGGCCCGCTTCCGGGCGGCCGGCTGGGCGGTTTTTTCGGTCGACGGCCACGACGCGGAAGCGGTGGCCGAGGCGATCGAACAGGCGCGGCGTTCGGAAAAGCCGTCGCTGATCGCTTGCAAGACGGTAATTGGCAAAGGCGCGCCGAACCTCGGCGGCTCAGAGAAGACTCACGGCGCGCCCCTGGGCGATGCGGAAATCGCCGCCACCCGCGAAAACATCGGCTGGCCGCATGCGCCGTTCGAGGTGCCGGACGAGATCGTCGCCGCCTGGCGCGAGGTTGCCACGCGCGGCCGCGCGGTGCGGCGCGCCTGGGAACTTCGGCTGTCGGCCTCGCCGCAGGCAAAAGCCTTCGAGGAGGCCATCCCCGCAAAACTGCCCGACAGCCTGGTCGAAGCGTTGACTGCCTTCCGCAAAGAGCATGTCGAGAAGGCGACAAAAGTCGCGACGCGAAAGGCATCTGAAATGGCGCTGGGCGTCATCAACGCGGCAACGGAGCTGACCGTCGGCGGCTCGGCCGACCTCACCCATTCGAACCTGACGCTGACCAAGGGCCTCGGCCGTATCGCGCCCAACGATTTTGCCGGCCGCTACGTCCACTACGGCATCCGCGAGCACGGCATGGCGGCTGCGATGAACGGCATCGCGCTGCATGGCGGCTTCATTCCCTACGGAGGGACATTCCTGTGCTTCACCGACTATGCGCGCGGCGCGATGCGGCTTTCGGCGCTGATGGGCCAGCGCGTCATCTATGTCATGACGCACGACTCCATCGGCCTCGGCGAGGACGGCCCGACGCACCAGCCGGTCGAGCATCTGGCGATGCTGCGGGCGACGCCGAACATCGACGTCTTCCGCCCCTGCGACATCGTCGAGACGGCCGAGTGCTGGGAACTGGCGCTGCAATCGGAGAACCGGCCGAGCGTGCTGGTGCTGTCGCGCCAGAATCTTCCCATGCTGCGGCTGGCGCACACGGCCGAAAACCGCGCAGCGCGCGGCGCCTATCTGCTGCGCGAGCCCGCCGGCCGGCGCGACCTGACGCTGATCGCCACCGGCTCGGAGGTCGAGATCGCGGTCACGGCGGCTGAAATCCTCCACGCCGATCATGGCCTTGCTGCCGCGGTCGTCTCGATGCCGTGCTGGGAACTGTTCGAGGAGCAGGACGCCGATTACCGCCGCGCCGTGCTCGGGGACGCACCGCGCGTCGCGGTGGAAGCGGCCGCGCGCATGGGCTGGGACCGCTGGATCGGCGGCACCGGCGCCTTCGTCGGCATGACCGGTTTCGGCGCCAGCGCGCCGGCTCCAGACCTCTACAAACATTTCGGCATCACGCCCGAAGCGGTCGCGGCGACCGCGCTGAAACTCATCTGAGGAGACTGGCCATGTATGGCGGTGAAACTGGAATTGGACGCCCCTCCCCGAAACAGCCCGAGCCCGTCGCCAAGCCGGACGGCGAGCGCAAGGATGCCGGCAAGCCGGGCGATCACACAACACAGAACACGAACGGAAGGGACTGAACCGCCATGGCAAAAATCACGCTGCGCCAGTTGCTCGACCACGCCGCCGAACATGGCTACGGCGTGCCGGCCTTCAACATCAACAACATGGAACAGGGTCTTGCCATCATGGAGGCGGCGAAGGCCTGCGACGCGCCGGTGATCATCCAGGCGTCGCGCGGCGCCCGCTCCTACGCTAACGACATCATGCTGTCGAAAATGATGGACGCGTTGGTCGATATCTATCCGTCGATCCCGCTCTGCATTCACCAGGACCACGGCAACAATGAAGCCACCTGCATGTCCGCCATCCGCCACGGCTTCACCTCGGTGATGATGGACGGCTCGCTCGAGGCCGACGCCAAGACGCCGGCCAGCTACGACTACAATGTCGCCGTCACCGAGCGCGTGGCGCGCATGGCGCACTGGGTCGGCGCCTCGGTCGAGGGCGAACTCGGCGTGCTGGGCTCGCTGGAGAGCGGTCACGGCGAGGCCGAGGACGGCCACGGCGCGGAAGGTGCGCTGTCGCACGACCAGTTGCTCACCGACCCCGACCAGGCCGTCGATTTCGTGCTGCGCACAAAGGTCGACGCGCTGGCGATCGCCTGCGGCACCTCGCACGGCGCCTACAAGTTCACGCGCAAGCCGGACGGCGACATTCTCGCCATGCGCGTCATCGAGGAGATCCACGAAAAACTGCCGAACACGCATCTGGTCATGCACGGCTCATCCTCGGTGCCGCAGGAGTTGCAGGACGTCATCAACCGCTATGGCGGCGAGATGCCCCAGACCTATGGCGTGCCGGTGGACGAGATCGTGCGCGGCATCCGCCACGGCGTGCGCAAGGTCAACATCGACACCGACTGCCGCATGGCCATGACCGGCCAGTTCCGCAAGATCGCGTCGGAGACTCCTGGGGAATTCGACCCGCGCAAATTTTTGAAACCGGCGATGGACGCCATGCGCGACCTCTGCCGCGACCGGTTCGAGCGCTTCGGCACGGCCGGCAATGCTTCGAAGATCAAGGTGGTCCCGCTCGACGAGATGGCGAAACGCTATGCCGCCGGAAAGCTCGACCCGCTGATCGCCACCGCCAAAGCCGCCTGACAAGCGGTCCAACAAGAAAGAAAGGACCCAGTCCAATGGCCAGCAAGTCGCAAACCGTCACCGGCGCCGCCCGCTACAGATCCGGCGTCATGGAATACAAGAAGATGGGCTATTGGGAGCCCGACTACGAGCCGAAGGACACCGACGTCATCGCACTCTTCCGCATCACGCCGCAGGACGGCGTGGACGAGATCGAGGCGGCGGCGGCCGTCGCGGGCGAAAGCTCGACCGCCACCTGGACCGTGGTGTGGACCGACCGCCTGACGGCGACCGAAAAATACCGCGCGAAAGCCTACCGGGTCGACCCGGTGCCCAACGCGCCGGGACAGTTCTTCGCCTACATCGCCTATGACCTCGACCTGTTCGAGCCTGGCTCGATCGCCAATTTGACGGCATCGATCATCGGCAACGTCTTCGGCTTCAAGCCGTTGAAGGCGCTTCGGCTCGAGGACATGCGCCTGCCCGTCGCCTATGTGAAGACGTTCCAGGGGCCGGCGACCGGCATCGTGGTCGAGCGCGAACGGCTCGACAAGTTCGGCCGCCCGCTGCTCGGCGCCACCGTCAAGCCGAAACTCGGCCTATCGGGCCGTAACTACGGCCGCGTGGTCTACGAGGCGCTTAAGGGCGGGCTCGACTTCACCAAGGACGATGAGAACATTAACTCGCAGCCCTTCATGCATTGGCGCGAGCGTTTTCTCTACTGCATGGAGGCCGTCAACAAGGCGCAGGCCGAGACCGGCGAGATCAAGGGCACCTATCTCAACGTCACCGCCGCCACCATGGAGGACATGTACGAGCGCGCCGAGTTCGGCAAGGAACTCGGCTCCAACATCGTCATGATCGACCTGGTCATCGGCTACACCGCGATCCAGTCGATGGCGAAATGGGCGCGCCGCAACGACATGATCCTGCACCTGCACCGCGCCGGCCACTCGACCTATACGAGGCAGAAGAGCCACGGCGTCTCCTTCCGTGTCATTGCCAAATGGATGCGGCTCGCCGGCGTCGACCACATCCATGCCGGCACGGTGGTCGGCAAGCTGGAGGGCGACCCGGCGACGACCAAGGGCTACTACGACATCTGCCGCGAGGACTTTAACCCGATGAAGCTGGAGAACGGCGTGTTCTTCGACCAGCATTGGGCTTCGCTCAACAAGCTGATGCCGGTGGCCTCGGGCGGCATCCATGCCGGCCAGATGCACCAGTTGATCGACCTGCTCGGCGAGGATACCGTGCTGCAGTTCGGCGGCGGCACCATCGGCCACCCGATGGGCATCCAGGCCGGCGCCACCGCCAACCGCGTCGCGCTGGAGGCGATGATCTTCGCGCGCAATTCCGGGCGCGACTATCTGCGCGAAGGGCCGGAGATTCTTGCCGAAGCCGCCCGCCACTGCCTACCTCTGAAGCAGGCGCTGGATATCTGGAAGGACGTGACCTTCAACTACGCCTCCACCGACTCGCCGGACTTCGTGCCGGTGGCGACCGCGGCGGAATAAGTCATGATGATCGTGCTGCTCGCCGTCGCGGTTACCCTTTGCGTCACCGTCTTTCTGATGGTGTCGGAGAGACATCCCGACGGCCGGCGCCTCACGCTCGCCCTTCCCCCGCAAGCAGGGCGAGGCGGCCGTCAGCGCCGCGGCCGGCGGCCGCCTCCCCGTCCACAGGACGCCGGCAGGCGGATGAGGGCGGCACCAAATCTTTGAACAATGGAGAACGACCCATGCGCATCACCCAGGGAGCATTCTCGTTCCTGCCCGACCTGACCGACGACCAGATCCGCTCGCAGGTGCAGTACTGCATCGACAATCAATGGGCGGTCAGCCTCGAATTCACCGACGACCCGCATCCCCGCAACACCTATTGGGACATGTGGGGCCATCCGATGTTCGACAATCCCGACGCGGCGGCGCTCATCATGGAACTGCGGGAATGCAGAAAAGTCTATGGCGACCGCTACATCCGCGTCGTCGCCTTCGATTCCAGCCATGGCTGGGAATCGGTGAAGCTTTCCTTCATCGTCAACCGCCCCGGGGAAGAACCGGGCTTCCGACTGGCGCGGCAGGAGACCGCCGGCCGCGTGGTGCGCTACACGACGACGCCTTATGCGGCCGATCGTCCCGCGGGAAACAGGTACGCGAGCTAGCGCCCACCCTCCCCCTTGTGGGGAGGGTCGACCGCGCAGCGGTCGGGGTGGGGGTAGCGCGTTCTATCGAGACCCCGTCTCAGAGTTTTCGCTTCGCTCAATCTCTTCGCCGACCCTCCCCACAAGGGGGAGGGTGAAGGAGTTGCCATGTCCGCCCTTGCCGAAGCCGACCCGGAAGCCGTCCCCACCGCCATCGATCTGCGCGAGGAGTTCGAATCCTCCGGCGTCAAGGGCGTTCTGGCCGAGCTCGACCGCGACCTGATCGGCCTTGCGCCGGTCAAGAAGCGCATCCGCGAGACGGCCGCCCTGCTGCTGGTCGAGCGCGCGCGCAAGCGCATGGGCCTCGCCCACGAGACGCCGACGCTGCATATGAGTTTCACCGGCAATCCCGGCACCGGCAAGACCACCGTGGCGCTGCGCATGGCCAACCTGCTGCACCGGCTGGGCTATATCCGAAAGGGCCACCTCGTATCAGTCACGCGCGACGATCTCGTCGGCCAGTACATCGGCCACACCGCGCCGAAGACCAAGGAAATCCTGAAGAAGGCGATGGGCGGCGTGCTGTTCATCGACGAGGCCTATTACCTCTACCGGCCGGAGAACGAACGCGACTACGGCCAGGAGGCGATCGAAATCCTGCTGCAGGTGATGGAGAACCAGCGCGACGACTTGGTGGTCATCCTCGCCGGCTACGCGCAGCGTATGGACCGGTTCTTCGAGAGCAATCCGGGATTTCGGTCACGGATTGCGCATCACATCGATTTTCCCGATTATACGGACGATGAACTGTTCCGCATCGCCGAAAGCATGCTCGGCCATCAGAACTACCACCTCGACAAGCCCGCCGCCGAAGCGATGACCGCCTATATCGAAAAACGCCGCACGCAGCCGCATTTCGCCAACGCCCGCTCGATCCGCAACGCGCTCGACCGGGCGCGGCTGAGGCAGGCGAATCGCCTGTTCGAGACCTCGACTGGGCCGCTTAATGCCGAGGCGCTGTCGACAATCTCGGCGGAAGACATAAAAGCAAGCAGGGTGTTTTCCATGCCCGGCAACAAGGCGTCCGGCCTTGGGAAAGGTGACCAATGAAGACGATCATCGCCCCCTCAATCCTGTCCGCCGATTTCTCGCGGCTCGGCGACGAGGTCGAGACGGTCGTCAGGGCCGGCGCCGACTGGGTGCATCTCGACGTCATGGACGGCCATTTCGTGCCCAACATCACCTTCGGTCCTCCGGTGGTGAAAGCGATCCGCAACCGCACCGACAAGGTGTTCGACTGCCACCTGATGATCTCGCCGGCCGATCCTTATATCGCCGCCTTCGCCGAGGCCGGCGCCGACGTCATCACCGTGCATGCCGAGGCCGGCCCGCATCTCCACCGCTCGCTGCAGACGGTAAAGCACCTCGGCAAGAAGGCGGGCGTCTCGCTCAATCCGGCGACGCCGGTGGCGGCCATCGAGAACGTGCTCGACCAGCTCGACCTGATCCTGGTGATGACCGTCAACCCGGGTTTCGGCGGTCAGGCGTTCATCCCGGAAATGCTGGAGAAGATCGCGAGGGTAAAGGCGCTGATCGGACGACGGCCGATCCACATCGAGGTCGACGGCGGCATCGCGCCGGACACCGCGCCGCTGGTGGCGAAAGCCGGCGCCGATGTGCTGGTCGCCGGCTCGGCGGTGTTCAAGGGCGGCACCGAGGCCGCCTACCGCGCCAACATCGAGGCAATCCGCAGCGCGGCAGACGGAGTTTTGAGCAAGGCGGCGTGAATCTTAGTTGAAATTATGGGAGCAGCCCCCACTTCGGGCCGAAGGGTCGGAGCGAGGGCGCTCGCCGCGCGAGAAAACATAGTTTCGTGGCCGGTCTGGACGCCAGTCAATGAATGACCGCAAGGAGAAACCATGGACGCCAGCACGCCGAAGCCGATACGGATGCCAAAGGCGATCCTGTTCGACCTCGATGGCACGCTGGTTGATTCCGCGCCCGACATAGCCGCTGCCGTCAACGAGTTGCTGGCCGCCTCGCATCTGCCGCCGCTGTTGGTGGTGCAGGTCACGGCCATGATCGGCGGCGGCGTGCGAAAACTGGTGGAGCGCGCCTTCGCCGCCTCCGGAGCACCGCTGCTCGGCGCTGCGCTGGATCAGGCGGAGCGCGACATGGCCCCGATCTATCTGCGCCATCTCACCCAGCTGACGCGGCTCCTGCCCGGCGCACGCGAAGCAATCGTGCATTTCCACGGCGCCCGGATCCCGATGGCGGTGGCCACCAACAAGCCGCAGGTGGCGGCCCGCACCATCCTGCTGCATTTCGGCCTGTTCGAGCGGCTCGGCGCGCTGGTCGGCGGCGATGCCGTCACCGCCAAGAAGCCGGCGCCGGACGCGCTTCTGCTGGCGCTGGAGCGGCTGGGCGTCGGCCCGCAGGACGCGCTGATGGTCGGCGACAGCATTTCCGACGTGCGCGCGGCCCGCGCCGCCGGCATGCCTGTCGCACTGATCCGCGGTGGCTACACGGAAACGCCGGTCGAGCAACTCGGCGCCGACCTCGTCTGCGGCAGCCTGTTCGATCTTCCCGCAGCGCTTTCGCGGCTTCCTGCGCCCGTGTGAAGCAAGCCGGCTTCGATCAGGGGAACTGCTTCAGATAAGCGATCACATTGGCGATGTCGGCATCGTCCTTGAGGCCGGGGAACGCCATCTTGGTGCCCTTCACCATGGCTTTGGGATTCTTGAGATAGGTGGTGAGCGTCGCGTCGTCCCAGACAACGCCGCCCTCTCCCTCTGCCGTCATCGCCGGCGAATACTTGAATCCTTCATGGGTGCCGGCTTTTCGTCCGATCAGGCCTTTCAGGCCCGGACCGACCCTGTTCTGGTCGGAATCGGCGACGTGGCAGGCCTTGCATTTGGCAAAGACCTTTTCGCCGGCCGCGGCATCCTGCGCCGACGAATGGCCGGTCGCCAGAGCCACAAGGCCCATGGCGGTCAAAACTGCGGTATAGCGCATGGCGATTCCTCTTCGATCCTCAAAGTGCCCTGAGTGACCTGCGCCGAAGCTAGATGCGACCTGTCATATGTCAACCGTACAATGGTCCAACGCTGCGGCGCTTCGTGGACGCGCGAAGTCTATTACGGCCTGCTTTCGTCTTTATTGACGCTCCACGGCCGAACGCGTAGCTTTTCGAAAATTTCCCGCTCGGCACCTGCGGGAAGCGATGTCTAGCCGGTCCACGGCCCCGAATTTGGGACGCCGCGTTTCGGCGGGACATCCGGTTTCGCGTGGCGGGAGGTGCTTTCATGGATATGGTCGATCTCATCCTGACGGTCTGTCTGGTGACCAACCCGGCAACCTGTCACGACGAGCATTTGTATTTCGAGCGGCGCGGCGGACTGCTGCAATGCACGATGCTGGCGCCGCCCGAGATCGCCAAATGGTCGGAGGAACATCCGAAACTGAAGGTCGTGCGCTGGAAATGCGCCATTCCTGAAAAAGGCCAAGCGATCTGATGCGCGGGCGAGTCCACCTTGAACCTCGTGGGGGGCGCCGATGAATATCTCCCGGCGCCACACGCTCCTGATCGCCGCAGTCGGCGCAGCCGCACTCGCCGGCCGGGTTCGCGGCGCCGCGTCCGCCGCTCCAAGAATCCGCATCGGCGTGCTGAAATTCGGCACGGTCAGTTGGGAACTCGACACGCTGAAACACCACCAGTTCGACGCTGAGAACGGCATCGATATCGAAGTGGTGCCCTTCGCCGGCGAGGACGCCACCAATGTCGCCATGCTGGCCGGTGACATCGACATGATCGTGTCGGACTGGCTGTGGGTGTCGCGGCTGCGCTCGGAGGGCAACGACCTGACGCTCGCGCCATACTCCACGGCGGTTGGTGCGATCATGGTGAAACAGGATTCGCCGATCCAGGCGCTGCCCGACCTCGCGGGAAAAAAACTCGGTGTCGCCGGTGGGCCGCTCGACAAGAGCTGGCTGCTGATCCAGGCGCTGGCCAGCCGAGACCACGGCATCGACCTTCCGTCCGCCTGCGAAGTCGCCTATGGCGCACCGCCGCTGCTGGCGGAAAAGGCAATGGCCGGCGAACTCGATGCCGTGCTGAATTTCTGGCATTTCTGCGCCCGGCTGGAGGCCAACGGTTTCCGACGGCTGGTGGGCGCCAACGACGCGGCGCTGGCGCTCGGCGCCTCCGGGCCGGTGTCGGCGCTGGGCTACGTCTTCCATGAGAAATGGGCAGGTGGAAATCTGGAGGCGGCGCGCGGTTTCGTCAAAGCCTCGGCTGACGCCAAGGCGCTGCTGGCGAAGTCCGACGAGGAATGGCTGCGGCTGGCGCCGCTGGTGCGGGCCGAGGGCAAGGAACTGGAAAAACTGCGCGACCGCTATCGCGAGGGCATTCCGACCCGACCGGTCGCGGACGAGATGGCGGACGCCGCGAAACTCTATCACGTGCTGGCCGAGATCGGCGGCGAGAAGCTGGTCGGCAAGGCGGCCGAAATGGCGCCCGGCACCTACTGGGCGGACCTTGTGAAATGACGGCCGAGCAGGCCGGCGCACCCGGCGGCTCTGCCGGCAAACCATCGGTCCCCGCCGGTGCGGCAGCGGCGCTCACGCTTGCGCTGACGGTCGCCGTCTCGCTGCTCGGACTCGGGCTGCTGTGGGCGCTTGCCGCAACGATCTGGCCGAACCGCGCCTTTCCTCCTCCTTCCGCCGTCTGGCAGGTGTTCATCCACGACACGGTGAGCGGCGAGTTGCCTTTCCATCTCGGCATGACGCTGCTGCGCGTCGCGGCGGCCTTTGTGCTCGCCATGGTGGTCGGCACCGTCATCGGCATCCTGCTCGGCAGCTACCGCCGCGCCGACCGGTTCTTCAACCCCTGGGTCATCCTGTTCCTCAACGTGCCGGCGCTGGTCGTCATCGTGCTCGCCTATATCTGGTTCGGGCTGAACGAGGTGGCGGCCGTCGGCGCGGTGGCTGTCAACAAGATCCCCAACGTCGTCGTCACCTTGCGCGAGGGCACGCGGGCGCTCGATCCGCGTTATGCGGAAATGGCGGCGGTCTACCGCTTCGGCCCGCTGGAGCGCATCCGCCACATCCTGCTGCCGCAACTGCAGCCATACATCGCCGCCGCCTCACGCTCCGGCATCGCGCTGATCTGGAAGATCGTGCTGGTGGTCGAACTGCTCGGCCGCTCCAACGGCGTCGGTTTTCAGATCTACCTCTATTTCCAGCTCTTCAACGTCGCCGCCATCCTCGCCTACACGCTGGCCTTCGTGGCGGTGATGCTCTTGATCGAACTGCTGCTGGTGCAGCCTTTCGAGCGGCACGCGACCCGCTGGCGCCGGCGGCCGGCTTAGCAAAATGCTGTATTTGGGCCCGGAAGCGGAAGACGAAACGGAAGGCGAGGCCAAAGCTAGCGCAAAACCCTCGCTCAGCGTCGACATCGCCGACAAGACCTTCGTGTCCGCCGACGGCGTATCGCTGCCGGCCCTGAAAGACCTGTCCTTCGAAGTGCGTGCCGGCGAGTTCGCCTGCCTGCTCGGGCCCTCAGGTTGCGGCAAGACGACGACCTTGCGCATCCTGCTCGGCCTCGACCGCAACTTTTCCGGCTCCTTCCGCCTGCCGGAAGGCGGCCGCATTGCCGCCGTGTTCCAGGAGCCGACGCTGTTGCCGTGGCGCAGCGTCGAGGACAATGTGCGGCTTGCCCTGCCCAAGCCGCTGCGCGGCAAGGACCTCACGCCGTTGTTCGACACGCTCGGCCTGTCGGCAATGCGAAAGCTTTTTCCGGGCGAACTTTCGCTCGGTCTTGCCCGGCGCGCGGCGCTCGCGCGCGCCTTCGCCACCGAGCCCGACATCCTGTTCCTCGACGAACCCTTCGTGTCGCTCGACGAGCCGACCGCCGGTCGGCTGCGCCACCTGCTGCTCTCCGTCTGGTCGGCGCGGCCAACGACGGCGCTGATGGTCACCCACAACCTGCGCGAGGCGCTGATGCTCAGCGACCGCATCATTGTCCTGTCCGAGCGCCCGGCCCATGTCGTCGGCTATTTCGACGTCAGGCTGCCGCGCGAAAATCGCAATCCGACGGTCATGGGCGACCTCGTGCGGTCGTTCTACGAAAAGTTTCCGGGCAAGGCCTGATGCACGCCGCCCCCATCGATCCGCTGCGCCGCAGGCTCGTCGCGGGTTTCGCTTGCCTTGGCGCAAGCGCTGCCCTGCTGCCCTGCTGCCCGCCACGGGCGCTTGCCGCCGAAAATCTCGACCTCATGATCAAGGCGGTCGCCGACGGCGTCTTCGCCTTCCAGGGCGTCAACGAGCTGTTGGCGCCGGAAAACCGGGGCACCATCGCCAATATCGGCGCGGTCGTGGGCGAGGAGGCGGTCGCCGTCATCGACAGCGGCGGCAGCCTCGTCGAGGGGCAGGCTTTCCTGGCTGCGATCAAGCAAATCACCGGAAAACCGGTCCGCTATCTGATCAACACCCACATGCATCCCGACCACATTTTTGGCAACGCGGCCTTCCGCCCGACAGGGGCGACCATCGTCGGCCACCGCAACCTGCCGGCGGCGCTGGAAGCGCGCGCCGCCTTCTACCTGCACAGTTTTCGCGAGCAGCTCGGCGAAGAGCTTATGCGAGGCGTCGAGATCATCCCGCCGACGCTGCTGGTCGAGGACAGGCTCGACCTCGACCTTGGCGGCCGCAGCCTCGAATTGCGCGCCTGGAAGGCCGCGCACACCGACAATGATCTGACCGTGTTCGACAGCAAGACAAAGACCTTGTTCACCGGCGACCTCGTCTTTCTAAACCATCTGCCGACGCTCGACGGCTCGCTGCTCGGCTGGATGCGCCAGTTGAACGACCTCGCGGCGGTTGACGCCACCGTGGTCGTGCCCGGCCACGGGCCGGTGCCGTCGGCCTGGCCGCAAGCCCTCGACGCGGAGCGTCGTTATTTCGAGGTTCTGGCGGGCGATCTGCGCAAGGCCATCAAGGACGGCGTGCCACTCGCCAAGGCGGTCGAGACTGCCGGTCTCTCCGAGCGCGAAAACTGGGCGCTGTTCGACGACTACAACGGGCGGAATGCGACAGCGGCCTATGCGGAACTGGAGTGGGAGTAGCGGGTGTCGACACCCCAAAGCGCTATTTCCCCTCCACACCCTCTCCCTCATACACCGGCTCGCCATCAATCAGCGTGACCAGCACTTTTCCGCCAGAAATCTCCGTCGCCGGTATTTTGGTCACGTCGCGGTCGAGCACCACCACGTCGGCGCGCTTGCCGACCGTCAGCGTACCGGACTCCGCCTCGTCGAAGGCCGCATAGGCGCCGTTCACCGTATACGCGCGCAGCATGTCCATCACGTCCAGTCTATGCTGCGGCGTCAGCACCTTGCCGGTGGGATCGGCGATGTCCTGCCGCGTCACGCCGGTCTGGATCGCCTCCAGCGGGTTCATCGACGACACGCTCCAGTCGCTGGAGCCGACGATGGTCGCGCCCGCCTGCTTCAGCGCTCCGAACGGATAGAGCCATTCCGAGCGTTTCGGCCCGATCTTCGGCTGGGTCAGGTCGACGATGTAGGTGTCGGGATAGGCCCACAGCGCCTGGATGTTGGCGACCACGGCGAGCGGCTTGAAGCGCGAAATGTCGGCCGGGTCGACCAGTTCCAGATGTGTGATCTGGTGGCGGCTGTCGCGCTTGCCGTTGGCCTTTTCGGCTGCCTCGTAGGCATTGAGCGCCATGCGCACCGCACGGTCGCCGATGGCATGGGAATGAAGCTGCAAGCCGGCTTTGTCGGCGGCAACCGCGATGCCGTTCAACTGCTCGGGCGTGAACAGCGGATCACCGGCCGAATTCGAGCCGACATAGGCCTCCAGCAGCGCCGCCGTGCCGGTCTCGATCACGCCGTCGACGAAGAGTTTTATCGACGTCACCTCCAGATGCGGCGAGGCGTATTCGTTCTTGAGCTTCAGCACCCGACCGACGCCGGCCGCGCCCTCTTCGGCGTCGATCTTCACCGCCGCCTCGACGCGCAGCTTCAATTTGTCGGCCGCGTCGGCGCGCTGGTAGCCTTTCAGCATCCACTCTTCCGCCGACGGGTCGATGATCGCGGTGATGCCAAAACTCATCGCCTCGGCCTGGCCCTTCGCCAGCCCGGCGTCGACCTGCTCGTCCGGATAATTTGGCAGCAGGCCGGAAACCAGGCTCATGGCGTTCTCGCGCAGCATGCCGGTCGGATTGCCCTCGGCGTCGCGCTCGATGCGCCCGCCCTCCGGATCCTTGGTATTGGCGTCGATGCCGGCAAGCTTCAGCGCCGCCGAATTCGCCCAGCCGGAATGGCCGTCGACATCGTCGAAATAGGCCGGCCGGTCGCCGGTGATCTCGTCCAGCGCCTTGGCCGAAGGCTCCTTGTAGACGGCGACGCTCCAGCCGCCACCGCGCAGCCAGGCGTCCTTTGGCAGCTTCGCCATCGCCGGCTCGATCGCGGCGCGCAGGCCGGCGCTGTCGGCGACATCGGTCAGGCTGATATCCTCGGCCTGCGTCGCGCTCCAGATCAAATGGTTGTGGTCATCCTGGAAACCCGGCAGCACCAGCGCGCCGGCTGGCAGGTCATAAACCTTTGCACCCTTCAGGAACGGCTCCACGTCGGCATCCGACCCCACCGCCGCGATCTTCCCGTCGACCAGAGCAATCGCCTGCGCCTCGGGTTTGGCGTCATCCATGGTGAGCACGCGCGCGCCGCGCAGCACTACGGCCTGCCCGTCGGCGAAGGCTGCCGCCGCGCCGAGCGGCACGGCGAGGCAGGCGAGAACAAGGCTTGCCTTTCGCGGTATTCTTTTCACGGCCGTCCTCCCTGACGCGACGCTCTCCGGCGCTGGGCCAAGGTGGCAAGCCACATAGGAACCGTCAAGGCGGGCGCTAAGCCTCCGTTGGTGAAAGGCAACGTGGCACGGTGAAGCCGCTCTTGCTCCTGAATATGCGAATGCGGAGCGTGCGGTGCGACGAGAAACAAGGTATCGCTCGGCGATGGCCCATATCATTACCGGCATCGTCGCAAGCACGCTCACATTCAAAGCGCTGGGTCCGATCTTCGGCGAGGACAAACCCGTGATGCTCGCACAGGGTATGGCGTTCATTCCGCTCGATGACCAGAACCTTGACGAAATTCTCGGACACACCTCGGAGGAAACCATTGCGACCTTCCAATATCTCACGCCGGCGCTGAACGCGTTTCTACGGAGTGCGTCGCGGTCCGGGTGTATCGCCTATATCGAGACCGAATATCATGGCGGACAGGGCTTTCAGGCGGCTGCCGTCTATGACAGGAGCGCAGTCGTGCTTGAGCCGGAAATGGCGGAAGAGGATGTCATCAATCGCGCGCTGAACTTGCTCGGCGTTCGCATCGACAAACGCCAGCACGACGCCTTCGACGCTATCCGTCTGGGTGAATACCGCAGTAACCAGGATTTCAGGATCGAGGCCAGCCGGCCGGCCGCCGGCTAACCTGCGATGATAGAATCGATGCAAGGGTCGCTGGAAGCATGCAGAGTGTCAGGGAGCGCGTTACATTGGGCGTCCAGGAAGGCGGGCCGACATCCCGGGGCATTATTGAGCCGTACTGGATGGGTCTGCGCCGCAGACTGGCGCGAAGCTTTCCCGATTGGGACAGTGTCCAAGGCCTTGAGGTCGGCTTCGTGCTGCGGATCGACGGAGACATCTCATACTGGAATAAATCCGGCCCGGACAATGTACGTTTCTACAAGAAACAGAAAGAGATTACGCTGGACCTTTTCATGCCAAGATCGGCCTGGGATGGCGCAGAAGGGGCGCAAATTGAGAGTTTCCTCAAGGACGTGACCAGGCGAGGTTTCGAATTGGTGATCTCAAGGCTAAGGAAGGAAAATATCTTGACGGACGAAGTGGAGTATCGCCGGCGGATCGATGAAGCATTGAAAGGGTCTTTGATCCAAGCGTAGGAAGAAACTTTACACTCCAATCGTGAGCCGCTTCACGCACCCCTGATTTGCCAACCGCCCCGCCGAGGCATAATATCCCTCGCAGCCTGGGCACCACCTTTCCTTTCTCGGTGGAGGCATCGATGCGATTTCACACTCTCGCGGACCGGCGTTCCGGCTCCCGCTGGCTTTCCTTGCTTGCGGCGATCGTGCTGGCGCTTGCCGGCTTCTCTGGTGGCGCCAAGGCACAGCAAACCATGGCCTCGTCCGACAAGATCTGGGCCGGCCTCAAGGGCGACGTGTTCGGCGACCGCGCCATCCTGGCCGACACCGGGCTTGTCCGCATCGAGGCGCCGAAGCGCGCGCAGGACGCCGCACTTGTGCCGGTCGACATCTATATCGACCCGGCCAAGGCGCCGGACGGCGTGAAAGCGGTGACCATGATCATCGACGTGAACCCCGCGCCCGTCGCCGCAACCTTCACCTTCGGCAAGGATGCCGGCGTGACGCACCTGTCGACGCGCGTCAGGGTCAATGATTATTCCTACATCCGCGCCATTGCCGAGACGGCGAGCGGCGAACTCCATATGACACAGACCTTCGTCAAGGCGTCCGGCGGCTGCTCGGCGCCCGCCGTCAAGAACACAGCGGAGGCGCTGGCCTCGATGGGCAAGATGAAGCTGCGCCAGTTCCCCGAGCAGGAGACGATGTCGAAGGCCGAGGAGTTGCAGCTCATGATCCGCCACCCCAACAATTCCGGGTTGCAGCGCGATCCGCTGACGCAATATTTCATCCCGGCGCATTTCGTCCAGAAGCTGACGATCTCGCAGGCCGACCGGCCGATCCTGTCGATGGAAGGCGGCATCTCGATCTCCGAGGATCCCAACTTCCGCTTCGATTTCGACGTTCAGGGCAATGGCGAGATCCGCGTCGAAGCGGTTGATACGGACGGCAAGGTGTTCAAGGACCAGTGGCCGCTGGAGGCGACGGGGCTGTGAAGTGACCACTGCTAGGCTTGATTCAGTCCCGATCTCTACCCTTCCCCGGTTCGTTTTTTTCGGGCCGGCGACTGACAAGTCGGGAGATAGCCGCTTACGCACTCTCTTCCCACATCCAAAGCGGAGCAGGAATTCTAAGCCGATTTTGTAGTTTCGCTTCCGAGGCATGGATTCCCGACACTCTCCGCTCCCTTCGGTCGCTCACGAGGTCGGGAATGACGACATCACTAATGCCATAGCCAATCGTCAACGTTGGCGACTAGCGGAAGCGGCCTTGTCACTGTCGTCATTCCCGACCTCGTGAGCGAGCAAAGCGAGCGGAGAGTGTCGGGAATCCAGGCCTCGGACTCGACGAGATCAAAGCCGGTTCAGAACATTCCCGGCGAGCGCCCTTTCTACCTTCGCCAAGGCACGCGGCAAGATTGCGAGAGACGGAAAATCGGCAAAGCAAAGCCGAGTGCACCCCGCCCTCAAAAACACCTGACATCCGCTTCCGCCTGCGCCCGCCGCAGTTCCGAGCCGGCGGCCTTGGCGGGCGCGCTGTTGCGGAACAGGCCGCTGGCCTCGCCGCTCATCTGCGCCATGCGCCGGAACGTCTCGGCCCGCTCGTAATCCTCATAAGGCATGATCGAGGCGATCACGTCGATCGAGCAAGAGCAGCGCTCCAGCGCATCGCGCGTCTGGCCGTTCGACTGCATGCAGCCGAGCACATAGTCGGCCAGCGCCGTCGTCGGATAGTCGCCAGCGGCCTTCGCCGGGGCTGCCAGGGCTCCGGCCATAAGGAGCGATAGGACAGGGAGTTTCGCTGACCGGATCATGAGATCGACCTCCGCATTGTCTTGCCGCCGAAGCGCCCGATCGAGGCGGCGGCGGCATCAAATTTGCGCCGCGAAGGCGGACCACCCCGGCGGATACCGATCATGTGGGCGGGATAGGACGAAAGCATATTGGACCAAAGGAGGAATGCGTTGCATAGCAGCGAAAGCCTCTTGTGGAGGCATTTTTCGTTCGCCTGTGGCGGTCTGTCCGACATGTTTTTCCTATGCATCGAACTATCCGTGGTCGGGTTTGAAGCCGTCACGCTGACAGGCGGGCGCCAGCCGAAATAGGCTTGAAGAAGCCAGTTTAGTATTGGCTGGCGATAAGCTCAAACCTCACTTCCGATATACACATTTGCCACGAGAGAGACGGCAAATACTAAATCATTAGTCGATTTCTAGATTTGTTCCTTTCCCTTCGCCTCATATCGAGCGGTATATTGCACTGCAACATAGACAACCGGGTTTTTGCTTGCCTGCTGTACCCAAATGACATAGGTTTTCCGTGTTTCCGGCTTCAAGGGCGTCACCGTCATAGGGAGCGGTGGCCGTCTTTCGTAGGCCAAGCGGATGGGCAGTAACGGTGCCCTCTGTTCATTGGCTTAGGTCGTGACACGCTGCCGGAAATACTTCCCACTACTAGAATCGCTTGGGCGAGCCCTTGTGGCAAGACAATTGATTCCTGCTTGTGAACCCCGGGAGGATTTTCGATGCGTGTACTCAAGAAAGCCACCCTCGTTCCATTGACCGCGGCGCTGCTTACCAGTGCAACGGCTTTTGGCGCGTGGGCGAACGACGACTTGCAGAAGCTTGCCTCTGACCCCAAGAACTGGGCGATGCCGACAGGCGATTATGCCAATACGCGGTACTCGAAGCTGAACCAGATCAACAAGGACAACGTCAAGAACCTGCAGGTCAAGTGGACGTTCTCCACGGGCGTGCTGCGCGGCCACGAAGGCGGACCGCTGGTGATCGGCGACGTCATGTACGTCCACACTCCGTTCCCGAACATCGTCTATGCGCTCGACCTGAACAATGACGGCAAGATCCTCTGGAAGTACGAGCCGAAGCAGGATCCGAACGTCATCCCGATCATGTGCTGCGACACGGTCAACCGCGGTGTTGCCTATGGCGACGGCAAGATCATCCTCAACCAGGCCGACACGACGGTCGTGGCGCTCGACGCCAAGACCGGCAAGGTCGCATGGTCGGTCAAGAACGGCGAGCAGACCGACGGCGGCAAGGGCGAATCCGGCACGCATGCGCCGATCGTCGTCAAGGACAAGGTCATCGTCGGCATTTCGGGCGGCGAATTCGGCGTCCGCGGCTGGGTGGCTGCCTACAACCTGAAGGACGGATCGCTGGCCTGGAAGGGCTATTCGATGGGTCCCGACGCCGATACGCTGCTCGATCCGGAAAAGACCACGCAGCTCGGCAAGCCGGTCGGCAAGGATTCCGGCATCGGCACATGGGAAGGCGAGCAGTGGAAGACGGGCGGCGGCGCGACCTGGGGCTGGTATGCCTATGATCCGAAGTCGAATCTCGTGTTCTACGGCTCCGGCAACCCCTCGACCTGGAACCCGGTGCAACGCCCCGGCGACAACCGCTGGTCGATGACCATCTTCGCCCGCGACGCGGATACGGGCGTGGCCAAGTGGGTCTACCAGATGACCCCGCACGACGAGTGGGACTATGACGGCGTCAACGAGATGATCCTCGTCGACGGCATGGACGTGAACGGCGCCAAGCACGACGTGCTCGTCCACTTCGACCGCAACGGCTTCGCCTATACGATGGACCGCAATTCGGGCGAGCTTCTGGTCGCCAAGAAATACGATCCGAAGGTGAACTGGGCGACGGAAGTCGTGATGGACAAGAACAGCGACCAGTATGGCCGCCCGCAGGTCGTCGCGAAATACTCCACCCAGCAGAACGGCGAGGACGTGAACACCACGGGCGTGTGCCCGGCGGCGCTTGGAACCAAGGACCAGCAGCCGGCGTCCTATTCGCCAAAGACCGGTCTCTTCTACGTGCCGACCAACCACGTCTGCATGGACTACGAGCCATACAAGGTGAGCTACACCGCCGGTCAGCCTTACGTCGGCGCCACCGTGGCCATGTATCCGGCCCCGGAAAGCCATGGCGGCATGGGCAACTTCATCGCCTGGGACGCGGCCAAGGGTGAGATCGTCTGGTCGAAGCCCGAACTGTTCTCGGTGTGGTCGGGTGCCTTGGCGACCGATGGCGACATCGTCTTCTACGGGACGCTGGAAGGCTACATCAAGGCGGTCGATGACAAGGGCAACGAACTCTACAAGTTCAAGACCCCGTCCGGCATCATCGGCAACGTCAACACCTACGAACATGGCGGCAAGCAGTATATCGCCGTGCTGTCGGGTGTCGGCGGCTGGGCAGGCATCGGTCTGGCGGGCGGGCTTCTCGCTCCCGAGAACGCCGCTGCATGGCATGGTGCGGTCGACCAGGGCCGCGAACAGGGCGACGAGGCCGCATCGGTCGGCACCGCCGGTCTGGGCGCCGTCGGCGGCTACGCCGGTCTGGCCGAATACACGACGCTCGGCGGCCAGCTCACCGTCTTCGGTCTCCCGGACTGATATTCGGGAACCATGAACAGGCCCGCGCCTTTTTAAAGGAAAGGCCACGAAACGGAGCCCGGCTCGACACGACCCGGCCGGGCTCCTGATTTCGCCACGCAACCGCAAAGCCTGTCACCGCCGCACTCCGACAGCCAAGCTGTGTCCGTGGCGAAACCAACCAAGAGGTTCGTAATGAATTTTCGCGCTGCGCTTCTCGCCTGCCTTCTGCTCCCCCTCGCCGGTCATGCCCTCGCGCAGAGCGCCAGCGATCCCGACACCAAGGAGAAGGCGGCGGCGGCCAGCGACGACGACGGCAAGTACATGGACGCCGATGGCAACCCGACCTTCAAGATCCAGGACGACGGCACGGTCGATTGGTACACGTTCAGCGGCTACCGGCGCTTCAATTCCGACTGCCACGTCTGCCACGGTCCGGACGGCGTCGGCTCCAGCTATGCGCCCGCCCTCGCGACTTCGGTGAAGACGATGGACTACGGCACGTTCCTGTCGATCGTGGCTGAAGGCCGCAAGAATGTCGGCGGCGGCAAGGAAAACGTCATGCCGGCCTTCGGCGACAACAAGAACGTCTATTGCTACATGGACGACCTCTATATCTACCTGCGCGCCCGCGCCGTCGGCGACCTGCCGCGCGGCCGCCCGGCCAAGAAGGCCGACAAGCCGAAGACCGCGAAGGAAGCCGAAGCGTCATGCATGGGCGGCTGAGATGATTTTCCGCGGCGCCACCAAGCTGACCGCAATCTTCGCCCTGGCGGGTGCGCTGGCCATGCCCGGCGCCGCCGCCCTGGCGCAGGGTGCGGGCATAGGGGCCGCCGGCGAACTGGTCGACCCTGATGTGCTGCGCGTCTGCGCCGACCCGTCCAACATGCCTTTCACCGACCAGAGCGGCCAGGGTTTCGAGAACAAGCTGGCCGAGTTCGTCGCTGCCAAGACCGGGCGCAAGTCGGTCTCCTACACCTGGTTCCCGATGGTCACCGGCTTTGTGCGCCAGACGCTGCGCGCCAACCGCTGCGACATCATCATGGGCTATGCGCAGGGCGACGAGCAGGTGCAGAACACCAACGCCTATTACCGCTCGTCCTATGTGCTGATGTACAAAAAGGGCGGCGGCCTCGACGGCGTCGAGACGATCGAGGACCCGAGGCTCGCCGACAAGCGTATCGGCGTCGTCATGAGCACGCCGCCGGCCTCCAACATGGCGCGCGCCAACCTGATGAAGAAGGCCAAGGTCTACGAACTGATGGTCGATACCCGCTTCACCGACTCCGCCGCCGAGATGATGATCAAGGACATTGCCTCCGGCGAAATCGACGCGGCGGTGGTGTGGGGGCCGATGGGCGGTTACTACGCGGCGAAATCCGGCGCCGACCTCGCCGTCGTGCCGCTCACCAAGGAGAAAACGGGATCGCGCATGTCCTACCGTATCACGATGGGCGTGCGCCCCTCCGACCAGGAGTGGAAGCGTACGCTCAACCGGCTGATCAAGGACAACCAGGCTGAGATCAACAAGATCCTGCTCGGCTATGGCGTACCCTTGATCGACGAACAGGACAAACCGATCACGCAATAGATGCGGCGGACCGATCGGCATGAGGAAAGAAGGATGGAGAAAGGAGGCTTTTCTTATCTTGGCGACCGGCCTCCTCGGCTGGGCGTCCCCCTCCTATGCGGACGGCGTGCCGGAACCCGCCGGCTACCGGATGGAGGAGTATCGCGCGCCGGTGCCCGAAACGCTGAAGGGCGCCAAGGTCGTGACGACGGAGGAAGCCGAGACGCTGTGGCGGGAGAAGAAGGCGGTGTTCTTCGACGTCATGCCGAACGCGCCGAAGCCGGCCAATTTGCCGAAAGGCACGATCTGGAAGGACAAGGTCAGACGCGACATACCGGGCAGCATCTGGCTGGCCAATGTCGGCTACGGCGAGATCAACGCGGAGACGGCGGCGTATTTCCGCACCGGCATCGAAGCCAGCGCCGGATCGGACAAGTCGCAGCCGATCCTGTTCTATTGCATGACCGATTGCTGGATGTCGTGGAACGCGGCCAAGCGCGCGGTCGAATGGGGTCACACTTCGGTGCTCTGGTACCCGCCGGGTTCCGACGGATGGGAGAACGCCAAGCTGCCGCTCACGGAAAACAGGCCCTACGTCTTGCCGAACTGAGATTTTGAAACCGACCAATACCGACTGCCTTTTGATTTTCGCGTTTTCAGGACTTTTTCATTCGTTTGTCCATTTTGAACTGATGGACGACCGGCTGTCGCATAACGGTGCCTTGCGACGGCCGAACGGCGAGGTCCGGCCCTGGGGCCGGGACAACAGGAGGAACGGATGAAGAAAAGCTGGACGAAGCCCACCATGTGCCAGGTAGCCGCGGGCATGGAAATTTCGCGCTATCTGCCCGCGGAAGTCACGCCCAAGAAGTAGGCGACCGCAACGGCGCGTGTTCCCGGCGACGGGGCCACGCGCCGTCAGTCGTGTTCCAGGTGTACGCAATGAACTCGCGGCTCGTTCGCGAGGGTGTGAATTGTGGCCGATTCAAAAGCTGAAAATGGATGTCGGCCATGCGCCTGAAGATCATCGGATCGGCGGCAGGCGGCGGCTTTCCGCAATGGAACTGCAATTTTCGGCTGAGCCGCGCCGCGCGCGCAGGCGAGCAGGGTTTCGCGCCGCGTACCCAATCCAGTCTGGCGGCTTCCGCCGATGGTAGTGGTTGGGTGCTGTTCAATGCTTCCCCCGACATCCGCCAGCAGATCGCCCAGACGCCGGAGTTGCAGCCCGCGCCTGACGCGCCGTTGCGCTCGACGCCAATCCGTGCGGTGGTGCTTACCAATGCCGATGTCGACCATGTCGCCGGCCTGCTCAGCCTGCGCGAGCGCGAGCCCTTCGCCATCTACGCCACCCGGCGCGTGCTCGAAGTGATAGCCGCCAATTCCATCTTCAACGTGCTCGATCCCAAAATCGTGCCGCGCCGGCTGCTGCCTCCCGACGAGACCGTCATCATCCGCGACGCACGCAACCGCGACACCGGCTTGAGCGTCGAAAGCTTTTCGGTGCCCGGCAAGATCGCGCTCTATCTGGAGGATGCCTCGCGCCCCGCCGCCGATTTCGGCTCCGAAGCCGGCGACACGATCGGCGTGCGCGTCTCCGCGGCAAATGGCGGCAAAGCCGCCTATTACGTCCCCGGCTGCGCCGATATCAACGAGCGCCTGCGGATCCGTCTCGACGGTGCCGCCTGCCTGCTGTTCGACGGCACGGTCTTCACCGACGACGAGATGCTGACCGCCGGCGTCGGCCAGAAGACCGGGCGGCGCATGGGCCACCTCGCCATGTGGGGCGAAAACGGCTCGGTCGCGGAACTTTCCCGGCTGAAGATCGGCCGCCGCGTTTTCGTCCACATCAACAACACCAACCCCGTGCTCGACGACACCTCGCCGGAGCGCGCCGCCTTGCGGACGGCGGGATGGGAAGTCGCCCATGACGGCATGGAGATCGTGCTGTGAAAGGGTTCCATGACGATCTTGCGGAGCGGAGGTCGATATGAACGTCATGACCACAGCTATCAGCCCCCGCAACTTCCACGATGCCGCCAGGGACGGCCTCACGCCCTCGCAGATCGAAGCAGTTCTTCGCCAGGTCGGCGCCGAGCGCTACCACAACAGCCATCCCTTCCATCACAAGATGACCTCCGGCGCCCTGTCGAAACTGGAGATGCGGGCCTGGGCGCTCAACCGCTATTGCTATCAGGCTGTGATCCCGCGCAAGGACGCCACCATTCTGGCCCGCGCCGAGGACCCGGCCTTCCGCGCCGAATGGCGAAAACGCATCGAGGACCATGACGGCGACGACGGCTGGAGCGGCGGCATCGCCCGCTGGCTTTTCCTCGCCACCTCACTCGGCTTAGATGCCGACGCGGTGAAAAGCGAGCGCCTCGCCTTGCCGGCGACGCGCTTCGCCGTCGGCGCCTATCTCTCCTTCTGCGCCAACCGCACGCTGCTGGAGGCGGTCGCCTCGTCGCTGACCGAGCTGTTCTCCCCTGTCATCATCGGCGAGCGCGTCCCGGCGATGCTGGCCAAATACGACTACATCACCGAGGACACGCTGGCCTATTTCAAGAAGCGCCCCGAGCAGGCGTCGCGCGATTCCGACTTCGCGCTGGCCTATGTCATCAGCCACGCCGACACGCCCGAGCGCCAGCAAAGTGTGATCGACGCGCTGGTGTTCAAATGTGATATTCTGTGGGCCATGCTCGACGCACTCGAACACGCCTATGGCGGCGCCGGCCATATTCCGCCCGGTGCGTACAGGGAGGATGCGGCGTGATGATCCCCCAACAACCCTCCCCCCGCGGCCGCGCCCTCGTCTCGCTCCACTCCATCCCCGCCCTGCCGCGCCACGTCCGCATCCAGTATGACCCGGTGCGCCAGGCCCATGCCGTGCTCTCGCCCGAAAAAGTGTTCTGGCCCAACGACATCAGCCTCGACATCCTGCGCCGCTGCGACGGAAGCACCTCGGTGGCCGAAATCGTCGCCGGCCTTGCCGCCGAATACGACGCTCCGGAAGCCGACGTCTCGGCCGACGTCATAACATTCCTCCAGGAATGGTCCGACAAACTTCTGGTGAAGCTATGACCGAGCTCCTGCCCCCGATCGGCATGCTGGCGGAACTCACCCACCGCTGCCCGCTGCAATGCCCCTATTGCTCCAACCCGACCGAGCTTTTGAAAGCCAACCGCGAGCTCGACACGGACACCTGGCTCTACCTCTTCCGCCAGGCCGCCGATCTCGGCGTGCTGCAGGTGCATCTCTCCGGCGGCGAGCCGACGCTGCGCCGCGACTTGGAGCAACTCGTCGCCGGCCTGGCCTCCCGCGGCGTCTACACCAACCTGATCACCGCCGGCGTCGGCATCGCTGAAGGCCGCATCGAGGCGCTGGCCGAGGCGGGGCTCGACCACCTCCAGCTCAGCTTCCAGGGCGCGCGGCCGGTCACCACCGAACTCGTCTCCAACCACGCCGGCAGCCATGAGAAGAAGCTGGAGACGGCGCGGCGGGCCCGCGCCGCCGGCCTGCCGCTCACCATCAACGCGCCGATCCACCGCCACAACATCGAGGAGGTGCCGGCCTTCATCGAGCTGGCGCTGTCGCTCGGCGCCGAGCGGCTGGAGATCGCCAATGTGCAATATTCCGGCTGGGCGCTGGTCAACCGCGACGCGCTGATGCCCGACCGCGCGGCGGTCGACCGCCAGGCCGAGATCGTCGAGCAAGCACAGGAAAGACTGACCGGCATCCTCAACATCGACTTCGTCACGCCCGACTATTTCGCCACCTACCCGAAACCCTGCATGGGCGGCTGGGCCCGCGACGCCTTCATGGTGGCCCCCGACGGCACCGTGCTGCCCTGCCATGCCGCCGCCTCGATCCCGCATCTCACCTTCGAAAAATTCGGCGACCGCTTGCTCGCCGAGATCTGGCGCGATTCACCCGCCTTCAACGCCTTCCGCGGCACCGACTGGATGCAGGCGCCTTGCCGAAGCTGCGAACGCCGCGAGATCGACTGGGGCGGCTGCCGCTGCCAGGCGATGGCGATCGCCGGCGACGCCGCTGCCACCGACCCGGCCTGCGCGAAATCTCCCCTGCACGCCCGTATGGCCCGCCTGATCGAGGAAGCGCAGGCCAGCGCTCGCATCAGGCGCGACGAACCGTTCGTCTACCGCCGCATCGGGGCGGTGGCGCGGCGGCGGGAGCTGGTGGAGTGAGACAGGCGATAGAATACCTTTAATTCAAGGCGGGCTTCACCTAAGGTCAATATGACTGCGGATTTGGTAGCGTAAGCTTGCCCGCAAGAACGTCCGGCGAGCACTGTGTCGTCACCGGCTTCGTAAAGCAATTGCAAGTTTAGGCTTGCGACATGCCTTGAAACAAGGAGCGATCTACGATGATGACATATCACTCGAAGGGCGTGCTGCTAACGCTTGCGATCGTTGGCTGTGTCATGGCCCGGAGCGGCAATGCGGCCGAAGAACCCCGCCTTGGAACCATAGTTCCCGAGGGCGAAATGACCATCTTTTGTCAGAAGGCTGTCGCGGCGAAATATGAAGCGCAACCCGAGGACATTACGACCGATCCGCCAATTCGACGGGAAGGAAAGCTTCTGGTGTTGGGCACGGTGGATAGCGAAGACGACGACCGCGATGCCGGCTTCGACTGCCGGTTCGAAGAGAACGGAGCCTATCTCGGAATACTCGACGCGCCCGCCGATTGACAATTCAGGAGGCGGCTTTTTGGCGGCGTTGTCGTCATCTATCGTCGCCGCATGACTGCCGGTCAAACTTGGGGAACATCAAGGCGGCTTCGCAGATGGCCGCTGATCTCCAAATGCCACCAAATCGTCAGGGTCGGGGTATCCCGACCTGAGACGTCTCCTCGTTACCTGAAAGGCCACCCCTCTTCACCATCGCATCCGCAAACGCCAGCGCATCGCAGTTCATCGCCACATTGTGCACCCGGAAAATCATCGCGCCCTTCATGCGCAGGATGACGCTGGTGGCGACGGTGCCCGTATCCTGCGCCAGCCGGTCGGTGCCGGCCACGTGGCGGATCATGCGTTTGCGCGAGGTGCCGACCAGCAGCGGAAAGCCCAGCGCCCGCAGCTCGCCGAGCCGCGCCATAACCTGAAGATTTTCCTCATAATCCTTGGCGAAACCGAAACCGGGGTCGAGCACGATGCGGTCGTCCGTTATGCCTGCCGCCGCCGCGATCTCCAGCGAGCGTCTGAGGAAGAAAAACTGGTCCTCGATGACGTCAGGCAGCTTTTCGCGGTCGCGGCCGGTATGCATGATGACCAGCCCCGCCCCGGTGTCGGCCGCCACCTTTGCGATATCCGGTTCGCGCTGCAGCCCATGCACGTCGTTGACGATATGGGCGCCGGCCGCCACCGCCAGCCGCGCCGTCCCGGCGCGATAGGTGTCGACGGAGATCAAAAACCCCTGCCCCGCCAGCGCCTCGATGACCGGAAGAATGCGCGCCTGCTCCTCTTCAGCCGACACCGGCGTGGCGTTCGGCCGGGTCGATTCCCCGCCGACATCGATGATATCAGCGCCCTCCTCGACCATTTTTTTCGCCTGGACGATTGCCAGTTCGGGACGGTCGAACTCGCCGCCGTCGGAAAAACTGTCCGGCGTCACATTGAGGATGCCCATCAGGATCGATTTGTCGCCGAGGTCGAGGTGGCGTCCGTGGGCAAGCTGCCAGCGTCTCATCAGAAAGAATCCGTCCAGATTTTCCGCGCCCGCGCGCCGTGAAAGCGTCAATGCCAAAACGCTCCGCCGTCAAGCGATCGTGGCGTTTTAGGCATCATAGTCCGGCTTGTGCACCCCTTTGGTCATGCTTGTTACGGCATTTTATCGTTGCGCTCCGCGCAAGCCATTGGAAAACAACGGCTTTCCAAGCATGACCAGAATTTCCACCGCCCGGCCGGACGCAGCTAAACCGCTGAAATCTTTGCGTTTTCCGTGACGCTATAGGCCCAGACCGTCTTCTTCGAGACAAGGTCGCGGGTCTTCAGGTCGAAACTCCGGTAATGGTCGGACGCCAGGTGGAAATCGAAGGCGGCACGGTCGCGATAAATCTCGTAGAGAAAGACCTGCGGCGAGGCCCCTGCCTCGACCGGTGTCAGCACGTCGAAGCGCAGGCAGCCCGGCTCGACCGCGACCGACTGCGATGCATTCTCGCTAACCCTCTGATAAAACTCCGGAAAGGCGCCATCGACCAGTTCGAAGGCGACAGTGATGGCGAAGGCGGCCATCCCAAGCCTTTCGGAACTGGCATCCGCCGCTTTCATCAAAACCTCCGCCTCCTCAAGCCTTGCGCTGCCAGCTTTCCGGCTTGACCGCGCGCTTTTCCTCCGCCGCCTTGTAGGCCGCTTCCACCAAGGCAAACGTCTTCAGATTATCCTCTCCCGACGTGTCCGCCGGCACCCCGCGCTTAAGAGAATCGAGAAAATGCTGGCAGGCGTTCAAGGCGCCTTCCTGGCTGGCATGCCAGGGCTCGCTGGTCCACGATCGCAGCGGAGAACCGATTGATTCTTCAGACACTTGGCCGTTGCTGGTGACCGACATCCTGAGCCCGATGCTGACGACGATGGCGCCGGTCTCGCCCTCGATCTCGAGCAGGGTTTCGGGAAAAGGATCCGGCAGTTTGCGCGCGCCATAGGTGCATTCGACGACGCTGACGGCATCGCTTTCGTGCCGCAGCATCATCGTGGCGGTTTCCTCCGCCCGCACCTTCGGGTTTCGGCGCTGCGTCTCGCAGGAGATGTGCGCCACTTCGCCCATGAAAAAGCGTGCGAGATCAAGCACATGGATGCCAACATCGGCAATCGCCAGGCGCTCCTCGTTGTAGAAATAGGGCTGCGTCTTGTAGATATCGTAGCCGGTGCGAAAATTGATGCGCGCCCAGGTCGGCCGGCCGATGGCGCCGCTGTCGATCACCCTTTTGACATGCCGCATCGGCGTCTGGAAACGGAAATTCTCGTGCACGGCCAACCAGATACCAGCCCTAGCCGCGGCATCGACGATTGCCACGCAATCGTCCCAGGTGGTCGCAAACGGTTTCTGGACGATGGCCGCGACGCCCTTGCCTATCGCCAGTTCGGCCAGCGCCCGGTGCGTCTCGTGGCGGGTGACGATGTCGACCACGTCGAGCTTTTCCGCCTCCAGCATCTCAGTCGCGTCGGTATAGTGCGGGACGCCAAAATTCCTGCCGGCGGCCTCGGCCTTTTGCGGATCGACGTCGCAGACGGCGGTCAGAAGCGCGCCCTCCGACTTCAATTCATGCCATGAATTCAAATGGTTCTGCGCATAGAAGCCGCAGCCGATGACGCCGACGCGAATGGTCATTTGTTTCCTATCCCGCAACGATTGGAGTTCTGAGCACGCCGATACCGGCCGCCTCGATCTCTACCACGTCGCCGGCCTTCATGAAGACCTGTGGATTGCGGAAGACGCCCACGCCCGCCGGTGTGCCGGTGGTGACGATGTCTCCCGGTTCCAGCGGAACGTAATGCGAAAGAAACGAAATCAGCCGCGGCAGCGAGAACAGCCAGTCGGACGTATTGCCGTCCTGCAGCGTCTTGCCGTTCAGCCGGGTTTTCAGCGCGACGGTGTTGGGATCCTTCATCTCGTCAACGGTCACGATGCATGGGCCGATCGGCGCGTAGCCGGCAAAATTCTTGCCGATGGTGATCTGGTTGTCCTTGAACTGCACGTCGCGCGCCGAAATGTCGTTGAGCAGCGTGTAGCCGAAGATTGCGGGCATCACCTCCGCCTCCGCGGCCTTGTGCAGGCGTTTTCCGATGACGGCTGAGAATTCGACCTCATAATCCATCTGCTCGGTGCGCGGCGATTTCTCCACCGGCACATCCGGCCCGACCACCGAACTCGGCAGTTTTGCAAAGAAGAACGGCTCGGTCGGCATTTTGGCGTTCGGGTTCTCGTCGGCATGGCCCTTGTAGTTGATGCCGGAGCACAGGACCTTTCCGGGACGGATCGGCGCTTCCAGCTTCACATCCGCCAGCGCATAACGCGGCGCCTTGGCCAGGCCGGCCCGGATTTTCTCCAGAGCGGCGGCCCCGCCCTGGACGATCTCCAGCACATTTGCCGCGAGGCCGGCTTCGGTCAGGCAGGCGATCGCCTCGCCTTCCAGCACGCCGGCGTGATGATCATGCCCGCCTTTTCGATGCGAGAAAGTGACAAGTTTCATGCGGCCTCCGGAATGAAGACGGCCTTGTGCAAGGCCATGGGATTGTCTGCAAGTCTTGCGAAGACCGCCGGCGCCTCGCCAAGCGCGAAGGAACTGGCGATCTTCGGGTAGTGAATTTTTCCCGACGCAAGCAGGTCGAGCGCTTCGGGAAAACAGTCGACCGAGGCGCGCGACCCATGGATCGTCACCTCCTTGCGGGTGAAGTCCAGGCCGGGCAGCGTCACACCCGTTCCCTTCTTCACCAGGCCGAGAATGACGATCCTGCCGCCGGATGCGACCAGGTCGATCGTCTGCTCCATTGCCGCGACCGCGCCGGTGGCTTCCATGACGACCGGCATGCCCTCGCCGTTAGTGATTTCCATGACCCGTTCGAGCAGCCCGGCACCGCCGGCGACGGGCGTCGCGCCGAGGTCGGCCGCGGTCGTCAGGCGCTCGGCGGAAAGGTCGGTCGCATAGACTTTTGCGCCCCTGGCGCGGGCGACCTCGACGATCGCCAGGCCGATCGGCCCGGCGCCGAGTACCAGCACGGTGTCATCGGCCGTCACCTCGCCGCGGCGGCAACCCTGCACGCCGATGGCCACCGGCTCGGCGAACGCCGCCTCGAAGTCGATCAGGCTGTCCGGCACGGGCACGAGATTCGTCGCGGGCGCGCTGACATAGTCGGCAAACCCGCCTTCGCGATGCACGCCGACGATCTGCAGATTGGCACAGCAATTCCGCTTGCCGATCCGGCAGGGATAACATCTTCCACAACCGATGAAAGGATCGACGACGACCCGCGAACCGACCGCCGGACCCGATGCGCCCGCGCCATAGGCCTCGACCACGCCGGCAATCTCGTGGCAACCGATGCGCGGATAGGAAACGTAAGGGTTCTTGCCGGTAAAGATGTAGAGATCGCCGGCGCACAGCCCCGCCGCCTTGACGCGCACCAGCGCCTCGCTCGGCCCGGGCGTCGGCTTCGGCGCATCCGCAATGCGGATCGCTCCCGGCGCGTCGAAGATGGCGGCTTGCATTCTCGGTCCGCTCATCACGCCGCCTTTGCCGGCTGCAAGACTTTTCCGGCGGCATCGAACTCGATCCAGTCGCCGGCACGCAACAGATACGGATCGGCAATCCCTTCGCCACGTGCCTTGGCGGCGCGATGGTGCTTCATGTAGTCGGCGACGTCCTTGTCGCCGTCGAGCGTGATGTAGTGGCAGGGCAGGACCGTCTCCAGGCCCAGCCATTGCGTTGCTAGCACACCCTCATGGGGGCTCATTTCGCCGGTCAGCATCTCGCCCGGCATAGGGTTAAGGTGCAGGATCTCCTGCGGATTGGCGATGCCGATGCAGCCGACATTCGGCTTGTAGAGTTCGGCCTGCAACTTCAGGTCTGAGAAGATGGCGGTGTCGCCATAGTGATAGAAGCGCAACCCGTCTGCATAGACGATGAAGGCCATCGGTACGCCGGAGATAAAACTGTTGTCCTTCAGCCGGATCTGCGACCAGTGATGGCATTCGAGCGGCTGTATCTCGATGCCCGCGACCTTCACGCGGATGCCCCAGGTCGTGGCCCGCACCTGTGTCGCCGGTATGCCGCGATCCATCAGCCAGGCCTTCACCTCGCCCCCGCAGACGACCGGGCACCCGTATTTTTGCGCGATCTTGTCGGTGTCGCCGAGATGATCGAAGGCCGCGTGGCTGACGATCACCAGGTCGACATGATCGAATTCCGTCGACTTGGTCGCCGCGCCCGGATTCTGGTCTAGGAACGGGTCGCACAGGATGCGCATGCCGTTTGACGTGACGATCTCGTAGGCGGCGACGCCGTGGAAGCGGATGCGGGTGGTTGGTGAGGGCATGGAAGTTTTCCTCTGAATGGGCGGAGGCGACGCGGCAGTTTCTCTTTCCAGTCTTCGACGGGCAATCACATATCGAGTTCATCCGCTCCAATCCGGCTTCGCCGGTTTGTTGCGGCATCACCCCTCACCGGCCCTTCAGGCCACCTCTCCCCCTGCCCGGGGAGAGGATGCGCAGCGCCAGCGACTGGCGCTCACCTTGCGGCCGGCTATCCTCTCCCCCGGGCAGGGGGAGAGG
>NZ_JBIRCY010000068.1:0-38503 GCF_044326205.1 Mesorhizobium sp. IMUNJ 23232 | reverse complement strand
GACGCCGCACCGGCCGAGGAGCCGCCCGCGCAAGGCGCACCGGCAGAGACGCCGCCGGCAAACAATTGACAGTGGCGCGGCAAAGGTCCGCGCCCTATATACCGGTTTTTCTACGAGAGGCCGCCCGATGCCTGACCCGGACGTTTCCTATTCGGCCGAGGCCGACGACCATTTCCACGACGAGTGCGGGGTGTTCGGCATTCTCGGCAGGCAGGATGCGGCTGCGATCGTCACGCTCGGCCTGCATGCGCTCCAGCATCGCGGGCAGGAGGCGGCAGGCATCGTCTCCTTCGATGGCACGCAGTTCCATGTCGAGCGCCATGTCGGCCTGATCGGCGACACGTTCACCAAGCAATCCGTGATCGACCGGCTGCCGGGCAACCGCGCCATCGGCCATACGCGCTACGCCACCACCGGCGGCGCCGGCCTGCGCAATGTCCAGCCCTTCTTCGCCGAACTCGCCGAGGGCGGGCTGGCGATCGCCCATAACGGCAACATCACCAACGCCATGACCGTGCAGCGCGTGCTGCAGAAGCAGGGTTCCATCTTCTCGTCGACCTCCGACACCGAGACGATCCTGCACCTCGTCGCCACCAGCAAGGAACGCGACACCAATTCGCGCTTCATCGAGGCGATCAAGCAGCTCGAGGGCGCGTTCTCCCTCGTGGCGCTGACCGCCAAGAAGATGATCGGCTGCCGCGACCCGCTGGGCATCCGGCCGCTGGTGCTGGGCGACCTCGACGGTTCGTGGATTCTCGCCTCCGAGACCTGCGCGCTGGACATCATCGGCGCGCGTTTCGTGCGCGACCTCAAGCCCGGCGAAATGGTGGTGATCACCTCCAAGGGCATCGAGAGCATTTTCCCGTTCGAGCCGCAGAAATCGCGCTTCTGCGTGTTCGAATATGTCTATTTCGCCCGGCCGGATTCCTCGGTCGAGGGGCGCAACGTCTATGACGTGCGCAAGCGCATCGGTGCGGAACTGGCGCTGGAGAGCCCGGTCGAGGCCGACATCGTCGTGCCGGTGCCCGATTCCGGCACACCGGCGGCGATCGGCTTCAGCCAGGCCGCCGGCATCCCGTTCGAACTCGGCATCATCCGCAACCACTATGTCGGCCGCACTTTCATCGCGCCGGGCGATTCGATCCGCCACATGGGCGTGAAGCTGAAGCACAATGCCAACCGCCGCATCATCGAGGGCAAACGCGTCGTGCTGGTCGACGATTCGATCGTGCGCGGCACCACCAGCCAGAAAATCGTGCAGATGGTGCGCGACGCCGGGGCCAGGGAAGTGCATATGCGCATCGCCTCGCCGCCGACACGCGCCTCCTGCTTCTATGGCGTCGACACGCCGGAGAAGGCGAAATTGCTGGCGTCGCGCATGTCGGTCGAGGAGATGGCGAGTTTTATCCGCGTCGATTCACTGGGCTTCCTGTCGCTCGACGGGCTCTACCGGGCGGTCGGCGAACCGTCGCGCAACAACGAGCAGCCGCAATTCTGCGACGCCTGTTTTTCCAACGAATATCCGACAAGGCTGCTGGACTTCGAAGGCCACGACAATGTGCGAACGCTGTCGCTGCTGGCGACGGGCGGGCAGTAAGGGACAAGCGGCAACGGCCATTTTAGCAACCGTAGCCTGATTTCCGGCGATCTCCCTTCAAGCGAAGTCTATCCAACCGCCCTACACGTCTCGGTCCTGTCAGATCAGCCCTCGCTTCATAGCCAACACCTCACCGGGACCATGCACCGCCGCGTAGAGCAGGCCGGCCAAAAATGTGAAGTGGTCGACGAAGAAGCCGAACTCGACTTGATTGCCTTGCCAATGCGACGGGCCGTGGAAGGCGAAGGCGAGGAAGATCACGTAGACGCCGGCCAATAGAGCGGCTTCCGAGAAAAACGCGCCGGTCAGGAAGGCCAGCACCAGCCCCACCTCGAAGATCGCCGCCAGCCAGGCGAGAAGCAGTGGAAACGGAAAGCCGGCGGCCGCGATGTAGCTGGCGGTGTCGTTCATGCCGGCGAACTTGAAGGCCGCGGCCATGGCGAAGATGCCCGCGAAGATCAGCCTTGCGACGAGAATTGCGACTGTCCTGCCCATGTGTTCGATCCTTCGATGATGCTTTCGAAGCCAAGGACGCAGAGTGACACAGCTTTCCGACATCCGTCTTCGAAATTCCGATTCCCGATGCGTACTACAGATGGATGATTGCCAGCGGTTCGGGGTTTCGCCGGAGAGGAATTCGTCCTATCTGGTGCCGCCTGTCTGTTCGAACCGGATGCCTGCATGCCCCCTGCCCCCGACCTCTCCGGCCGCGTCGCGCTTGTCACCGGCGCCTCGCGCGGCCTCGGCTATTTCACCGCAAAACACCTTGCCGCGGCCGGCGCGCATGTGATTGCCGTCGCCCGCTCGGTCGGCGGGCTGGAGGAACTGGACGACGAGATCAAGGCGGCGGGCGGCCAGGCGACGCTTGTGCCGCTCGACATCACCGACATGCCGGGCATCGACCGGCTCGGCGGAGCGATCAGCGAGCGCTGGGGCAAACTCGACATCCTGGTCGCCAATGCCGCGATCCTCGGCGTCATCTCGCCGATCGGCCATGTAGAGGCGAAAACCTTCGAGAAGGTGATAACGGTCAACGTCACCGCGACATGGCGGCTGATCCGCTCGGTCGATTCGCTGCTGCGCGCTTCAGACGCGGGCCGCGCCGTCATGCTGACGTCCAGCCTGGCGCACAACGCGCGCGCCTTCTGGGCGCCCTATGCCGCGTCGAAGGCGGCGGTCGAGGCGCTGGCCCGCTCCTGGGCGCATGAGACGGAGAACATGCCGCTCAGGGTCAATTGCTTCGACCCCGGCGCCACTCGCACCGCCATGCGTGCGCAAGCCGTGCCCGGAGAGGACCCGATGAGCTTGCCGCACCCGTCAGATGTGGCGAAGAAGATCCTGCGGCTCACCAGCCCCGCCTTTGCCGGAACCGGGCTGATCTACCAGTCGAAATTCGACAGGCTGGTTCGTTACAAGGATCCGGAGCCGGTGTGACCGCCGCTCTGCGCCAATCCTCCACCGGGTCTGGTGCAGCGCAATGACCCCGACCACCCGTATAGCCTGATGCCGTCTCGGCGCCGCATCCGCGGCGTCACCCCGGTGCCTCCATGGCGAACGCAACAATTGTCGAACCCGCCGACCGCGTGCTGCTCGGCATTTTGCTGACCAGCGTCGCCTACGCTCTGTTTTCGGCGCAGGACGCGGCGATCAAGCTGCTGGTGGCCGGCATCTCGGTCTGGCAGGTGATGGTCTTCCGCAGCATCGTCGTGCTGGCTGGGTGCCTGGCGAGCGGCGGCACGGCGCTGTTCCGCGACGCCGTCCATTCGCCCATCGTCAAGCCGATGCTGCTGCGCAGCGTGCTCACGCTGCTGGCCTGGCTCTGCTACTACACCGCCGCGAAATATCTGCAGCTCGCGGAAATGACGACAATCTATTTCGCCGCTCCGGTGATCGTCACCACCCTTTCCGTCTTCATCCTGCGCGAGCAGGTGCCGCTGCTGCGCTGGGGTTCGGTGTTCCTCGGCTTCATTGGCGTCTTCATTGCCTGCGATCCGGCAAATCTCGGCATCACCATGCCGATCCTGCTGGTATTGGCGGCTGCCTTCTTCTGGGCGCTGGCGATCGTGCTTCTGCGCAAGATCGCGCAACAGGAACGGACGATCGTTCAGCTCGTCCTCAACAATTTGTTCTTCCTGATCTCGGCCGCCGTGCCGATGGTCTTCGTCTGGCAGACGCCGTCCCTCTACCAGTTCGTGCTGCTGCTGATGGTCGGCGTGCTCGGCGGAGCCGCGCAACTCGCTTTGTTCGACGGGATGAAGCGGGCAGCGGCGTCGGTCATCGCGCCATTCGAATACACATCGCTGGTCTGGGCGTTCGTATTCGGCTACCTGATCTGGGACGACGTGCCGAGGCCGGAGGTTTTCGTCGGCGCCGGGATCATCGTTTTCGCGGGCCTCATCGTCATCGGCGGCGAGCATTTTCGCAAGCGCGCCTGAGCGTCGTGGCAGCGGCCAAAAAATAATCGAAAAAATTTCATTCGCGATGGAACGAATACGCCCGAGCCACGTTTTGTTGGTTGACGGGCACCCCCCTATGCCCACCCCCCCGCCCGTCATTCGCTTAAAGCCAGCCTCCGGGCTGGCTTTTCTTTTGGGTTGGCGCGGTGTTTGACAGGCTCGCGCATTGACGCGGACCGCGGATCGACTACCCTTTCGGGCATCGCGGCCCGGGAAGAGGCCGGGAGCGGCGGCATGACGGGTTGGGAGGCGCGGCATGATCCTGACTGGCGTTGTTGTTGGCGTGATTGTCGCCGCCTATCTCGCGGCGAGTTCCGTGCTTATGTTCCGTCTTGGCCTGTCGCTGCGCCAGGCGCTCCTCTATCTGCCGCTGAAACTGCTCTATCGCATCGACGACCGGCGCATCCGCCTTGCCCGCGATGCCGAGGCGCCCGTCATCTATGTCGTCACCCATCAGTCGCGGCTCGATCCGGCACTGATGCTGTCGTTGCTGCCCGACGACACACTGCATATTCTCGACGAGGAATCGGCGAAGGCCATGTGGCTGGAGCCGTGGCGCGAACTGGCGAGAACCATTGCCTTCAACGCCGAGCACCTGTTCGTCAGCCGCAGGCTGGTGCGCGTCCTCAATCGCAAGGGCCGGATCGCGGTCTACCTGCCGGAGAATGTCGAGCCGGATACGCGCGACTTCCGCCTCTATCGCGCCGTGTCGCGGATCGCGCTGCAGGGAGACGCCCGCATCGTGCCGGTGATCATCGACGGCGCGCGCCATCTGCCCTTCTCGCTGATCGACGATGACAACGCGCCACGGCGCGTGCTGCCGAAATTGCGGATCGGCACGCTCGAACCGCTCACCATCAACGAGATGACGGCACGCGCCGGCGCGGCCACGACAACGGGATCCAATGCGCTGTTCGACAGGATGGCCGAAGCGCGTGGTATGACCGCGTTCTCGCGGCGCAGCCTTTTCCAGGCGGTGCGCTCGGCCGCGAGACGCTTCGGCGCCGACCGCCAGATCGTCGAGGATGCGGTCAGCGGCACGCTGACCTACCGGCAATTGCTGATGGCGGCGCGCATCTTCGCCGGCCGCTTCGCCCGCATGACGGCGCCCGGCGAGGCGGTCGGCGTGCTGCTGCCCAATTCCAACAGCATCGCGATCTCGCTGCTGGGACTGATGTCGGCGGGCCGCACCGCCGCGATGATCAACTACACGGCGGGGCCGGCGAACGTCACCTCGGCGGTGCGCACCGCGCTGATCCGCACCATCGTCTCATCGCGCGCCTTCATCGAGAAGGCCGGGTTGGAGGACATCGTCGAGGCGGCGAAAGCCGGCGGGGCGCGGCTGGTATGGGCCGAAGACATCCGTGACGGCATCACCGGCTTCGACCGACTGGCCGCGGCGCTCTGCTGGCAAAGCCCGGTCGGCAGCCAGGATTCGGCCGCGCCGGCGCTGATCATGTTCACCTCCGGCTCGGAAGGCGCGCCCAAGGCCGTCGTGCTTTCGCATCAGAACCTGATCTCCAACGCCATGCAGGTCGAAGCGCGGCTGGCGATCGGCCCGCGCGATTTCCTGATGAACGTGCTGCCGGTGTTCCATTCCTTCGGACTGCTCGGCGGGCTGATCCTGCCCCTGCTCACCGGCGTGCGCACCCTGCTCTATCCGTCGCCGCTGCATTACAAGCAGATCCCGAAAGTTGCGGCGAAACGCCGGCCGACCATCCTGTTCAGCACGGACACCTTCCTCTCCGCTTATGCCAAGGCGGCCGACGATGACGATTTCGTCAGCCTGCGGTTCGCTGTAGCGGGGGCCGAGCCGTTGCGGGCGGAGACGCGGCGCATCTGGAAGGAACACTTCGGCACAAGGTTGCTCGAAGGATTCGGCTTGACCGAGGCCGCGCCGGTGGTCGCCGTCAGCACGGCGACCCACAATCGCGAGGGCTCGGTCGGCCGCCTGCTGCCCGGCGTGCGGGTGCGGCTGGAGCCGGTCGAGGGGATCACCGACGGCGGCCGCCTGTGGATCAGGGGGCCGAACGTCATGATGGGATACATGTCGGCGGACCGGCCGGGCGTGCTGCAGCAACTGCCGGAAAGCTGGCACGACACGGGCGACATCGTCTCCTTCGACCGCGAGGGCTTTGTCACCATACGCGGCCGCGCCAAGCGTTTTGCAAAAATCGCCGGCGAGATGGTGTCGCTGGGCGCGGTCGAGATGCTGGTGCAGTCGCTGTGGCCCGAACATAGGCACGCCGTGGTTGCGGTGCCGGACAAGCGGCGCGGCGAGCGTATCGTTCTTGTCACCACGGCAACAGAAGCAGATGCCGTAGAGCTTCGCCGCGCCGGCAAGGAGGCCGGCCTCGCCGAACTGGCGGTGCCCCAGGACATCGTCAAGGTCGACGAGATCCCGATTCTCGGCACAGGGAAGATCGACTATCCGTCGACGCGGCGGCTGGCGATCGAGAGGCTGGGCCTGCCTGCCGCGGCGTGAGATGGTGCGTCCTTCGAGGCTCGCCCGCCGATGATTTTCGCTTTCCTCGCCGACGTAGCGCGGGCTCGCACCTCAGGATGAGGGAAGTCGTGCCTGCAACGCCAATCGCCAACATCGTCGCTCATCTTTATCGACGCCCATATGTGGCCGACGCTCCCAACGGGAGGCATCGCTTCGCCGATTGGCGTTGTAGGCACGACCTTCCTCATCCTGAGGTGCGAGCCCGCACGACGCTGAAAAATAGAGTGAAATCATCGGCGGGCGAGCCTCGAAGGACGCACCCCAAGCGACGCCCTCTCAACCGGTCTCGCCATCAGCCGGCGGCGGTTCCTTTGCGGCTTCCAATGTCGACCGGCGCGAATACGCACGGACGCTGAACGGCAAGAACAGGAGATAGGCGAACACGCCGACCGACAGCGTTTCCCAGGGATAGGTAAAGAGCAGCAGGGCGAAGAAGACGACGCCGAGGATCATCGGCATCACCGTGTCGCCCGGCACCCGCAGTCGTTTGCCGGACCACACCGGCAGCCGGCTGACCAGCAGGAAGGCCACAAGGATGGTGAAGCCGGAGCCGATGAAAGCCGCTGTGCGGCTGGGCTCGAAAGCGCCGATGAAGATCAGGTAGACGGGCAACAGCACGATGACGGCGCCGGCCGGGGCCGGCACGCCGACGAAATACTCGCCCTGCCAGGCGGGCCGGGTCTTGTCCTCGTCCAGCACGTTGAAACGCGCCAACCGGAGACCGCAGGCGATGGCGAACAGCAGGGCCGCGATCCAGCCGGGAGAGCCGGCACGGTCGAGCAGATAGGCGTAGAGCACCAGCGCAGGCGCAACGCCGAAATTGACGATATCGGCCAGCGAATCCATCTGCGCGCCGAATTTCGACGTCGCCTTGAGCATGCGGGCGAGGCGGCCGTCTATGCCGTCGAGGAAGGCGGCGATGAGCACCATCACCACCGCCGTCTCAAAACGGTTCTCGAAGGCCAGCCTGATGCCCGACAGGCCGGCGCAGATCGCCAGCACGGTGATCAGGTTGGGCAGGACCAGCCTGAGCGGGATTTCGCGGATGCGCGGGCCGCCGTGGCCGTGCGGTTCGAAACGCTGGAACGGACCGGCCACCGGTCAGGAAACCCGGACCAAGGGCGTGGCGGGGCTGCCGCCGAACTCGGCGATGACCGTCTCGCCGCCCACCGCCGTCTGGCCGACCGCAACGCGCGGTGTGGCCTCCAGCGGCAGGAAGACGTCAACACGCGAGCCGAAGCGGATCAGGCCGAAACGCTCGCCGATGCCGATGTTGCCGCCCTGTTCGGCCCAACAGACGATGCGCCGCGCCACCAGGCCGGCGATCTGCACGGCGGCGACGGTGCCGTTCGGACTGTCGATGACGAGGCCGTTGCGTTCGTTCTCGCTGCTGGCCTTGTCCAGTTCAGCGTTCAAGAATTTCCCCGGGCGATGCTCGATCTTGGTGATGCGACCGCGGACCGGAGAGCGATTCACATGGCAGGAAAAGACGTTCATGAACACCGAGATGCGGGTCATCTCGGCGCCGCCGAGGCCCAATTCGCGCGGCGGAACGGCCGGGCCGACCGCCGAAACGATGCCGTCGGCAGGACTGATCACCAGCCGGTCGTCGGCCGGCGTAACGCGCTGCGGATCCCGGAAAAAATAGGCGCACCAGGCAGTGAGAATCAGGCCGATCCAGAACAGATTGGTCGAGAAGATGCCCAGCACCAGCGTGACAACAGCAAAGCCGCCGATGAACGGCCAGCCCTCGCGATGGATCGGCACGAAGGCATTTTTCACAGTATCGACGAGGGACATCGGCATCCGACAGTTTGCTAACGGTGCCGCCTATTTACGGGATGGGAACGCGAGTGGCAACGCGATCGGATATCCGAAGCACTGCGACGCAACCGGCTTCACACACAAAAGATTGAGCACGGTTCAGAGGAACCGAGGCTTCACCCCTACTCCACCTCCGCCGTCCGCCGCCTGACGATCACGCCGAGGTCGTCCTCCTCGCGGGCGATGCGCAGTCGCTCTTCCGCCTCGGTCGCCTCGCGCTGGCGCGCCCACATGGAGGCGTAGAGGCCGTCTTTCGCCAAAAGGTCGATATGGTGGCCACGCTCGGCGATCTGGCCGTCCTTGAGCACGATGATCTCGTCCGCCGAAATGACGGTGGACAGGCGGTGGGCAATCACGATGGTGGTGCGGCCGCGCGACACCATGTCGAGCGCCGCCTGGATCTCGAGTTCGGTATGCGAGTCCAGCGCCGAAGTGGCCTCGTCCAGCATCAGGATCGGCGGCGCCTTCAGAATCGTGCGGGCGATGGCCACGCGCTGCTTCTCGCCGCCGGAAAGTTTCAGCCCACGCTCGCCGACCATGGTTTTGTAGCCCTCCGGCAGATGGGCGATGAACGGGCCGATCTGGGCGAGGTCGGCGGCCTTGCGGATGTCTTCTTCCGAGGCGCCGACGCGGCCGTAACGGATGTTGTAGGCGATGGTGTCGTTGAACAGCACTGTATCCTGCGGCACCATGCCGATCGCGGCGCGCAGACTCTCCTGCGTGGCGCCGCTGATATCCTGGCCGTCGATCAGGATTTTTCCGGACTGGATATCGTAGAAGCGGAACAGCAGCCGCGAGATCGTCGATTTTCCCGCGCCGGACGGACCGACTATGGCCACCGTGCGGCCGGCCGGAACCTCGAAGCTGATCCCCTTCAGGATTTCACGGTTGGGATCGTAGGAGAAATGCACGTCGCGGAATTCGACGCGGCCCTCGCTAACAACCAGCGGCCTTGCGTCCGGACGGTCGGATATCTCGGCGGGCACGTCGAGCAGGTCGAACATCTGCTCGATGTCGGTCAGGCCCTGGCGGATCTCGCGATAGATGAAGCCGATGAAATTCAGCGGCACCGAAAGCTGCATCAGCATGGCGTTGAGGAAGACGAAGTCGCCGATGGTCTGCGTGCCGGCCTGCACCTCGCGCGCCGAGAGCAGCATGATGGCCAGCATGCCGGCGCCGAAGATGACGCCCTGGCCGAAATTCAGCCAGCCGAGCGAGGTCCAGGTTTTCGTCGCGGCGCTCTCGTAGCGGGCCATGGAATGGTCGAAGCGCTGGGCTTCCATGCGCTCGTTGTTGAAATATTTCACCGTCTCGTAATTGAGCAGCGAATCGATCGCCTTGGTGTTGGCGTCGGTGTCGCTGTCGTTCATCTCGCGGCGGATGGCGATGCGCCAGTCGCTCGCCCACACGGTGAACCAGGTGTAGAGCGCGACGGTGACCGCCACGACGACGACGTAGATCCAGCCATAGGCGACGGCGAAGATGACGGCCGTCAAGGCGAATTCGAGGATGGTCGGCAGCGTGTTCAGGATGGTGAAGCGGACGATCGTCTCGATGCCCTTCACGCCGCGCTCGATGATGCGCGACAGGCCGCCAGTGCGGCGCTCCAGATGGAAGCGCAGCGACAGGTCGTGCATGTGGACGAAGGTCTTGTAGGCGAGTTTGCGCACCGCATACTGGCCGACGCTGGCGAACAGCGCGTCGCGCAACTGGTTGAGGCCGACCTGGATCAGGCGGACGAGATTGTAGGCGATGACGAGGGCCGCCGGCACCAGCAGCCAGTCCGGCAGCGGCGGCGTGCGGGTATGATCGCCGACCAGCGCGTCGGTCGACCATTTGAAGAAATACGGGACGGCAATCAGCACCAGCTTGGAGACGACGAGATAGACCGTCGCCCAGACGACTCGCATGCGCAGATCGCCGCGCTCGGCCGGCCACATATAGGGTTTGAGGTTGAGCAGCGTCCTGAGCGTCGAGCCGGACTCCGCCGAGACAGTTTTGTCGGCCAATTTTTTCTTCCCTGTTTCCGGAGCCGTTTCCGCCGCAACGGGCGGCCGGCGCGGATATTTGGTACCTATCCCAGACTCATGACACGCGGTCCGGCGCAAACGGCTGCCTGATCCGGACAGCAGGAGGCGGCCAGCGCGGTGACGCTTTTTGCCGTGTCGGCCAGCGCCTGCCGGTCGATCTCGTATAGGGAACGCTGGCGCTCCTGCCTGACCCGCACCAAGCCCGCCTCGACCAGCACTTTCAGATGCTGGGAGACGGTGGACTGGGCAAGCTCCATCCGGCCGACCACATCCTTGCAGCAGCAGCAATCGGCATCCGCCAGATGTCTTACGATCTCCAGCCGGGCCGGATGGGAGAGCGCGCCGAGCCGGACGGCAAGCCGCTCGGCGCCCGCCGGATCAGGTTTCATGATGAGGGTCGCGTGTGATCATCGTTTATCGACGATAAACGATGAAATTCGATACGGCAACCGCCGGGAGCATACTGTTCTAATTTTTTAGCGGGTCACATGCGGATGATCGCGCAGGGCCGGCATTTGTGAGAGGCTTGGGCGAAAGCGAGGGCTCATTCATGCTGCTGATCACCGGGACGTTCCGCATCCGGCCGGAGAAATTTTTGGAAGCAAGGCCGGTGATGGAGGCGATGATCCTGGCCAGCCGCGCCGAGCACGGATGCCTCGGCTACGCCTACGCCGTCGACCTGCTGGACGGCGGGCTGGTGCATGTCGTCGAACACTGGCGGGACCAGGCAGCGCTTAGTGCGCATTTTTCCTCCGCCCACATCGCCCGCTGGCGCGCCACCTGGCCGTCGCTCGACATCACCGACCGGGATCTGACGCTGCACGAGGTGGGTGGGTCGAGGGCGACGTGATTGACAAGGTGAGCATCGTCCGCTCGAGATCAGCCGTGCCTCGCTTTGACGAACGACCGCTTGCAACCCGAGGCTGTGTGAAAACTCGACGTCGAGCCGTGCATGAAGAATGCTATTCCCAGATCGGCCTAGACCGAGAATTGGATGATCGCTTGGGTGCTTCCAAAGGTACTCATGGAGAACAATATTCTGTGCTCGCGATGAGGAGTTGTGTTTTCACACAGCCTCAACCCCATCGCGGCCGTTCGGGTGCTTTCTCCGTTCGCCGAAACCCGACTTTCGCCAAATTTCCCTAGACGGCAAATCTAAGCGGAACGTGGGCCGGCTGTTCCTGGGCGAGAGTGCCTCAATAGCTGTCGTCCTCTTACAGATGTCGTAAACAGTTTCGAGCACCGGTTCCTGAACCGCAATGACATGTTTCGCGTTAGTGACAGAGCGCTGTAGTCTCGCTTGGCGCGACATACGCATCGCCCGATCGTCGCACCGTTGGCAGGAGAGACTGATAGCAGCCAATATTGGACAACGGGTGGCGCGCCTGGCCGGCTTCTCTCGGCACCGCTCTCGGGTTTCGTGGCATGTATCCACGGCCAAGCGCGACGTGGCGGCGCAACTTTCTGCGCGGCGCGTGCGCTATGTTCCGCCTCCCTAGAGCACACCCGGCAATCTCGATGGCCATCGGTGACCGCACCCAAGCTCCACCACTATGTTCCGCAATTCCATCTCCGCCGGTTCGCCGACGAGCTAGGTCGGCTGTGGGCGTGGGACAAGCTGAGCGACCGCATCTTCCGGACCTCGACGGGCGGGATCGCCGCCGAGAAGCAATTCTACCGGTTGACGCAATACGAGCCGGATGGTCACGACCCGCTTACGATGGAAAAGCAGTTGTCGGAGATGGAGGGCGAGGTCTCGCTCATCACCGATCAGTGGCTCGAATGGCTGCCCCAGATGGAGCCACTCGACAAGGTACCGATCCCGCGCATGAATCGCTGGATCGTTGCACGCTATCTTGCGGTCCAGATGCTGCGCACGCTCGACACGCGCGAAATACTGTCGGCGATGATCCAGATCGATCGCGGCGAGCCGGTCGACGCCCACGAGGCGCGCGAGCTGCACACCGAGCTAATGTGGGATCCGCACGTTTTGGAGAGATTTACGGAGAGGTTCAGGCGCTCGGTCTGGATCTTCGCGCGCAACGACAGCGCGACGCCATTCGTGACCTCAGACAATCCCGTCGCGTTCCGTAGCCCGGACCATCGCCAATGGCTGCGATCGCTCGCGCTGGTGCCAGGCGCCTATCTCGTCTTCGCGATGTCGCCCGGCGCGGTGCTCTATTGTTACCCGCGCGTAGGGCCTTCCCGCAAGCTGGGCAAATTTGTCAATTGCCTTTCGCCGGTGGTACTGGATGACGAGATGGTTGAGAGCGAGAATTGCGGGCAGGTGTTCATGGCGTCACGCTTCGTGATCTCGAACCGGCCCGACTTCGAGGCCGAACGCGCCTTTGCCCCGACTATCGGCACCGACACTTACGCGCCGCCCATCTGATGCGATCAAAATTGACGTCGCGAACCGGAACAGACGAGAGCGATCTATTCGGCTTCATCCGAGGTTTGCCGTTACCTGAATGTACCGCTACTTTCGGCAGCGAGATCGACAGCCCTAGAATGCCGGACTTGAAGGTGTGCTGCCGTCGAAGCTCGCTGGTCAGCCGAATTACCGTTTTCCCGGCGTAGCAGCCCAGAATCCGCCAGTCCGTTTCCACCCGTTGCCGTCCGTCGAAGCTAGAGCCCCGAGAGAAAGGCCTCGGCCGCTCCTCCCCGGCAGGCGTGAAATATTCCGATGAAAGCGGCTTCGCGGGCGGAAACGTTCGGTTTGCCCCAAAACGTCTTGCCGGTTTTCCGAGCCGGCGAAGGAACGGAGCGGAGTGTGGAAGGCAGCGTCTGGTTCATGCAACCGAAAATCGACGCTCGCACCGCGTTGATGCCACATTTCTTTCCGCGCGCGTTGAGGGCGTTGGGCCGCACTTCCCTGATCCGCCGTTCAGCGCCGGTCAAGACGAAGGCCCGCTCGGCTCTCGGGAAATTGTTGGAAGACAACAGCATTTGCAACCTACTGCGCTCGTCCGCATACTTCAGACTTTGGCATGATGTGGCCGCGTGGGCGCCCACGACGCCCGATGCAAGAATCGCGGACGCGATCCCAACGTGCCAGATCATCTTTGAGCATATATGCATCGCGAGAGCGTATCGACGCCCGTTTGCGGCTGCAAGGCCGAGCGAACGCCGCGCTACTGCCGCACTACCGGCGATATCGCCTGTTCGCCAAGCGTGGTCAGGTCGGCCTCCTCGCCCCTCTCGGTCTTGCTCGGCACCGAAAAGACCTGGCCGGGATAGATACGGTCGGGATCGTCGATCTGGTGCTGGTTGGCGAGGTAGATGGTCGAATAGCGCAGGCCGTGGCCGTAGACGCGCCGCGAAATGCGCCACAAGGAATCGCCGCGGCGGATGATGACCGATCCGTCGACACTTTGCAGTTTTGGCGAGAGCGCATCGGCCGGCTTGGCGGCGGCGTCGGTCCCGGCGGCGGGTTGCGCGGGCTGCTCCACGCTTGCGGCCGCGATTTCCGCCGGCTTGTTCGGCGCCGGTTGGGTGGCGGACGCATCGGCGGGTTTCGGCGCGGGTTCGCCGGACGCAGGTGACGCGGCCGGAGCAGCGGCGATGGCGGCCGGCTTTTCCGAAGGTTTTGGCGCGTCGGCTGCCGGTTGATCTTGCGTGGCGGCGGTCGCGGACGGCTTTGCCGCCTGGCCCGCTTCGGACGACGGAGCGTTGCCGACTCGATCCTGGGGGCCCGCCGCTACGGTTTCACCGGCCGGCTGCGACGCGGGCGCGGCGACGGCAGCGACGTTATCGCCGGCCTCGCGCTCGAACGGCACGGCGGCGCGCGCCACCACCTCGGCCCCGTCCGGACCCAGCGCGTCGACGCGGATGATGTAGTCGCCGACCGGCAGGTCACGCTCGGCCTCGATCAGGAAACGGCCCTCCTGGGAGGTTTTGGCGTCGCCCAGCAAAATCTCGTTGGCATAGCCGCGCACGGTGCGGCCGGGATCGGCCCTGCCGGCGACGAAGATGCGGCGGCCTTCGATCTCGACGGCTTCCACGGCGACTTTGGTTTTGCTTGCGGGCTGCTGCTCAGGCTTGGCAGGCGCCGTATCGGGCGTCGCCACGGCAACCTGCTGTTCGCCGCCGATGGCAGGTTTCTGCTCCGGCGCGGCCGGCTCGCCGGTCGCCGTCGTCTCGGCGGCGGGTTTTTCCTTCGAAGCGGCCGGCTGTTGCTTTGCCGTCGTGTCGGCGGCGGCCTTGTCTTTCGCAGCAAAGTCGGCCGCGGGCTGATCCGATGCCCCGGCATCGGCGGCAGCCTGCTGCTGGGGGGCGGGCTTCTCGTCCGAAGCAGGGGGCGGCGTGGCGGCCGCCGGGGTTTCGGAACCGGCGGCGGGAGTTCCCGAGTCGCCGGCGGCGGAAGCTACTGAAGGCTTGGCCTGCTTCGGTTCGGGAACGGTGATCAGTTCGGCGGGCTTGCCCGGTTCCTCGACCAGGGCAAGCACCTGCCCGTCCGGCGAATCGGGGATCGACACCACTGCCGTCTCGGTCGACATCGCCACGACATTGTCGGCGGTCGTGGAGCGCAGGACGATCTGGTAGTCGCCGGGCTTCAGGGGCTCGTCCAGCACGATGGCGAAATCGCCGCCTGGACCGGCCATGGCGCTGCCGATGACGCGCGAGCCGATGATCGCCTCGACCTTGGAATCCGGAGCGGCATGGCCCGCGATGACGATCGAGCCGTCGGCCTCGACCCGCACGAGATCGAAGGTCGGCGCCTCGACGGTCGGCTGCGGATTGGTTCCGGCCGCGGCCGGACCGGGCGCATCAGCCTTCGGCTGCTCGGCAGCAGGCGGAAGCGCTGCCTGCTGTTCGGGCGCGGCAGGCGTGGCGGCCGCAGGCGCGTCGCTTGCGGGCGGTTTTGGCGCTTCGACGGCAGGCTTGTCGCCCGTCGGCGTCGTGGACGTCTCGCCCTGGCCCGAAGGCGCATCGCCCTGGCCCGAAGGCGCATCGGCAGGTGGCAAGGCGGCAACCTTCTGGCCCGCGGGCGCCATGTCAACGACCGCCGGTGGGTTCATCTGCGGATCGAACACGCCCGCGACATAGGCGGTTCCGCCGACGGCAGCCGATCCTCCCGCCAGAAACAGCAATGCCTTGATCGGAGTAAGTGCCATATGTCCGTACGCCCCTTCGCAATCCTTGTAACAGGCGATGCCGGGCAGCGATCGTATCCAGCGGCGCTGCCGGCCCACGCACCCAGGCACGCCACGCCGCGATCCGCAGACCGCCCTTCCCCTCGGCCCGGCCTTTTACGAGGTCCGTTTGCCGCCTAAGGTCCGCCCGCCGGCTTCGGCGGGACTCGCGAGAAACGGACCTCAATGCGCGGTCTAGCGTGTTTTGGCGGCAGCCACAAGGAAATGCCCGTTTTCTTCGCTTGACCGGAACGATCCACACACTCACCAATCAAGGCATGAACACGATTCGATCCGTCTGCGTCTACTGTGGCTCGTCACCGGGCCGAAGCGACATCTACATGAAGGCCGGCCATACGCTCGGCCGGTCTATCGCCGAAGCGGGCCTGCGCCTTGTCTATGGCGGCGGCACCAAGGGGATCATGGGCGCGGTAGCCGACGGCGCGCTGAGGGCCGGGGGCAAGGTGACCGGCATAATCCCGCGCTTCCTTCTCAACAAGGAAGCGACGGAAGCAAGCCTCGGCAAGTTCGACGACATCGTCGTCACCGAGAACATGCATGAGCGCAAGCACAGGATGTTCCAGGAATCCGACGCCTTCGTGGCGCTGCCGGGCGGCATCGGCACGGTGGAGGAGATCGTCGAGATCATGACCTGGGGCCAGCTCGGCCATCACCGCAAACCTATCGTCTTCGCCAACATAGCAGGCTTCTGGCAGCCCATGCTGGCGCTGATGGACCACATGCGCGCCGAGGGTTTTATTCACACCGGCCATCTCGTGCAGCCGCTGGTGATCGACAAGGTCGAGGCGATCGTACCTGGCATTCTGGTCGAAGGAGCCAATGCCGGGACACCAACAGGTGGCGAGAAGGCGGTCATCGAGAAGATGTGAGAGCCTCGACCGTCATGGTGCTGACCGGCTCGTTGGTGTAAGGATCGACAGCTTACGCCCACGGACAGATCACCATGGACGACATCACGCGATCCGAAAAACTCGCCGCCGAACAGCGCGAAGACCTGCTTTCCACAGCCACGCCGGACGAGCACGGGCTGTTCTTCGCCTACTATTTCGACGCCAACGGCTTCGCCACGAAGGACGCCAGCGCGGCCGCCTGGTCCTGGCGCAGCTATCAGATCACCGACGCGCGCGCCCGCAGCGAGATTTCCGCGGAAAGCGCCTTGCCCGAGCCGGTGCGCGAGGCGTTTTTGAGTTCGGGCTTCGATTGCCACATCGACCTGGAAGATGCGTGGCTCTATGGCGACCTGCCGGACCTGCGCCACGACTATTCGAAGGAAGCGCGCGGGCGCGGGCATTTCCGCTTCGCCTTCGACGAAAAAATGCTGATAGGCGCGCGCAAGCAGCCCTTGCGCTCGGTGGACGCGATCCGCAAGACGATCGAAAAACGCTCACGGCCGTTTCGCCAGCCCGCCGACCTGATCGAGGCGGTGATGAACCAGTCGCTCGACGGCATCAGCGCCGAACTGGCTGAAATCACTGACCAACTCGACGGCATAGAGGACCGCATCGTCTGCGACGCATGGCACAATGAGCGCCAGTCGCTGGTCGACGTGCGGCGAAAGCTGGTCGTCATCCACCGGCAGATGGCCAGCCTGACCGGGCTATTCAAGCATCTCGACCATGCCCACCGGCTCGACCTGTCAGAGACGTTGACCGATATGACCGCACGGCTGTCGCACCACGCGTTCATCGTGCATCACGACAGCGAGCAATTGCAGGCGCGCGCCAGGTTGCTGCAGGACGAGCTGATGGCGAAACTGTCGGCGCAGTCGAACCGGCTGCTCTACATGCTGTCGGTAATGACCTCCGTGCTTTTGCCGATGACAATCATTTCCGGCCTGTTCGGCATGAATGTCGATGGACTGCCGTTCATGGGCTATCACGCAGGCTTCTGGCTGGTGACGGTGCTGTCGCTATGCGTCGCCGCGGGGACGCTGTTTTTCGTGCGCAGATTGGGCGACGGGATGTAGGCCCGCCTATTCCGCGGCGCGAAAATCCCTGACGATCTTGCCCGCGGCGCGGACTTCCGCCTCGTGGTTTTCCTCAATCCATGGCTCGGCGATGCCGGTCTCATACCATTCGCGCATCGGCGGAAGATCGAGCAGCAGCGCCGGATATTTTCCCGCCGCACCGTCGAAGGTCAGGCCGTAGGACTGCGCGCGGAAGGCAACAGGGGCGAAGAAGGCATCGACGGCAGTGAACTTTTCGCCGGCCAGGAACGGGCCGCCGAAACGCTTAAAACCGTCGTTCCAGAGATCGGCGAGGCGGAAGAGGTCGAACTTCAACGCGTTCGACTTCGGCTTCGGCTCGACGCGCACGGCGCAGTTCATCGGGCAGTCGTTGCGCAGCGCCGTGAAGCTCGAATGCATCTCGGCGGCGGCCGAGCGCGCCCAGGCGCGGGCGACGCTGTCGTCAGGCCAGACGCCGCGATGACGCTCCGCCAGATATTCCATGATCGCCAGCGAATCCCAGACCGCCCAATCGCCATCGGTCAGGCAGGGCACCCGGCCGCTCGGCGAGAACGGGCGGTAGAGTTCGAAACTCGGGCCGGTCGGGAACGGCACCTGATGTTCCTCGAACGGGATTTCCAGCATGCGCATCAGCAGCCAGGGCCGCAGCGACCAGGATGAATAGTTCTTGTTGGCGATGTGCAGCGTGTACATGGGCAACTCCCTCAGCGTTGACCGTTGTCCTTGCGTCCAAAAAACATTGAGCCGCTGTAGATGGCAAGCGCCGCCCAGATGAACAGGAAGGCTACCGCCGTTTCAGGCGTGAACGGCTCGCGGAAGACAAAGACAGCGATCAGGAAAACGATGGTCGGCGCTATATATTGCATGATGCCGATGGTGGAGAGCTTCAGCAGCTTCGCGCCGTTGGCGTAGAGGATGAGCGGCACCGCGGTGGCAAGTCCGGCGGCGAGCAACAGCCAGAAATCGAGCGCGGTGCTGGTGCCGAAATGCCCCTCGCCGCGCACCTGCAGGTAGATGATGTAACCCAGCGCCGGCACGCAGAGCAGCAGCACTTCGAGGAAAAAGCCCTGCGCCGGGCCGATCGGCAGCGTCTTCTTGAACAGCGCGTAAAAACCCCAGCTTATCGCCAACGCCAGCGATACCCAGGGCAGGCCGCCAGTCTCCCAGGTGAGGATGACAACGGCCAGCGCCGCCAGCCCGATCGCCACCATCTGCGCCCTGCTCGGCTTCTCGCCAAGCAGCACGGCGGCGAGGAAGATGCTGAAAAGCGGATTGATGTAATAGCCGAGCGCCGTCTCCAGCGTGCGGCCATTACCGATCGCCCAGACATAGATGCCCCAGTTGAAGGTGATCAGCGCCGCCGTCAGCGCGCCCATGGCCAGCATGCGCGGCGTGCGCAGCGCGTGCCTGATATCGGCGGTGCGGCCAAGCAGGAAAAGCACGACGCCGGCGATCGGCACCGACCAGACGATGCGGTGGGCGACGACTTCCGCCGCGGGGATATGGCCGACCGCCTTCATGTAGAAGGGCAGGATGCCCCAGAAGAGATAGGCAGCAAGGGCGAACAGGAAGCCGCGGCGGGCATCGTCGCCGGGGGCGGCGTCAAGTGACTGCGTGCTCATCAGCGGCATATGGGCCAAAGGCGGCCCGCCGACCAATGCAAACTTCTGATCGGAGGTGGACTTTCGCTTATGCCAGCGGCTGGCGGCAGAGCTACTCCGCCGCCACCAGCCCGGCCATGTCGCGGTTTTTCATCAGCTTGAAGACGATCGAATCCATCAGCGCCTGGAACGAGGCGTCGATGATGTTTTCCGAGACGCCGACCGTCCACCAGCGTGCGCCGGAGGAATCGTGCGATTCGATCAGCACGCGGGTGATCGCCTCGGTGCCGCCGTTGAGGATACGCACCTTGAAGTCGGCGAGCTCGAGATCGGCGATCTCGTGCTGGAATTTTCCAAGGTCTTTTCTCAGCGCTATGTCGAGTGCGTTGACCGGGCCGTGGCCCTCGGCCACCGACATTTTTTCCTCGCCGTCTACGGCGACCTTGACGATCGCCTCGGAGACGGTCTTCAACTGCCCGTTGGCGTCGAAGCGACGCTCGACCATGCAGCGGAACGAGGTGACGCGGAAGAATTCCGGCACGCCGCCCAGCATCTTTCGCGCCAGCAGCTCGAAACTGGCGTCGGCGCCTTCATAGGCATAACCCTCCGCCTCGCGCTCCTTGACCACCGCGATCAGCGCGTCGAGCCTCGAATCGTCGCGCGGCACGTCGATGCCGCGGCGTTTCAGCTCGGCGACGAAGTTTGCCTTGCCGCCCTGGTCGGACACCATGATTTTCCGGCGGTTGCCGACTTTTTCGGGCAGCACATGCTCGTAGGTCTGCGGCTCCTTCACCAGCGCCGAAGCGTGGATGCCGGCCTTGGTGGCGAAGGCGGAAGCGCCGACATAGGGCGCTTGCGCCTCCGGCGCACGATTGAGCAGCTCGTCGAAATTGCGCGACAGGCGCGATATGCCGGCCAGCGCCTCGGCGGTGATGCCGGTGTCGAAGCGGTCGGCATAGGCGGGTTTCAGCATCAGCGTAGGGATCAGCGTGACGAGATTGGCGTTGCCGCATCGCTCGCCGATGCCGTTCAGCGTGCCTTGCACCTGGCGCACGCCGGCCTCGACCGCGGCAAGCGAATTGGCGACCGCCTGGCCGGTGTCGTCGTGGGCGTGGATGCCGAGGTTTTCGCCCGGGATGCCGGCGGCGATCACTTTTTCCACGATCTCTCGGATTTCCGACGGCTGCGTGCCACCATTGGTGTCGCACAGCACCACCCAGCGCGCGCCGGCGTCGAAGGCGGCTTTCGCGCAGGCGAGCGCGTAGTCCGGGTTGGCCTTGAACCCGTCGAAAAAATGCTCGCAGTCGACCAAGGCTTCCTTGCCGGCGGCGCGGGCGGCCTCGACCGAGGCGCGGATGGCGTCGAGATTCTCGTCATTGGTGCAGCCGAGCGCGAGTCGCACGTGATAGTCCCAGCTTTTTGCCACAAAGCAGACGGCGTTGGACTTCGCCTGCAATAGCGCGGCGAGCCCAGGATCGTTCGACGCAGAGACGCCGACACGCTTGGTCATGCCGAAGGCGACGAATTTTGCGCGCCGCGTGCGGTTCTTCGAGAAGAAGGCGGTGTCGGTCGGGTTGGCGCCGGGATAGCCGCCCTCGACATAGTCGATGCCGAACTCGTCCAGCATCGCCGAGATGGCGATCTTGTCCTCGACGGAAAAGTCGATGCCGGGGGTCTGCTGGCCGTCGCGGAGAGTGGTGTCGAAGAGGGTGAGGCGGTCCTTACCCTCCCCCATGTGGGGAGGGTCGGCGCGCAGCGCCGGGGTGGGGGTAAAGGCACTCATTGCAAGCACCCCCACCCCGTCTCGCGACCTTCACTCCGTTCAGGTCGCTCACCGACCCTCCCCACAAGGGGGAGGGTAAGAAGCTGCGTCATTGCTTTCCCCCAAACTTGTCCGTCGCGTAGATCAGCCTGTCCAATATACCCGGCTCCGACGAGGCATGCCCTGCCCCCTCAACCAGGAAAAACTCCGCGTCCGCCCACGCCTTGTGCAACTGCCAGGCGTAGGTTGCCGGGCACGGCATGTCGTAGCGGCCATGGACGATGACACCGGGAATGCATTTCAGCTTGCCCGCGTCGCGCAACAACTGGCCTTCCTCCAGCCAGCCGGCATGGACGAAATAATGGTTCTCGATGCGGGCGAAGGCGATGGCGTAGTCGACCTCGCCGAACGGGTCGCTGGTCGACGGCTCGGGCAGCAGCGTGATGGTCTCGCCTTCCCACAGGCTCCAGGCAAGGGCGGCCTCGACCTGTTTTTCGCGGTCGGATCCGACAAGCCGCTTGCGGTAGGCGCCCATCATGTCGCCGCGCTCGGCCTCCGGGATCGGCGCCAGGAACCGTTCCCATTTGTCCGGAAACATCTGCGACACGCCGAACTGATAATACCAGTCGAGTTCGGCGCGGGTCAGCGTGTAGATGCCGCGCACCACAAGCTCGCTGACGCGCTCCGGATGCTTTTCGGCATAGGCGAGCGCCAGCGTGGAACCCCAGGAGCCGCCGAATACCAGCCATTTCTCCACGCCCATCATCTTGCGCAGCCGCTCGATGTCGTCGACCAGATGCCAGGTGGTGTTGGCCTCCAGCGAGGCGTTCGGCGTCGACTTGCCGCAGCCGCGCTGGTCGAAGAGGATCACGTCATAGAGCGCCGGATCGAAGAAGCCGCGATATTTCGGCAGGCTGGTGCCGCCCGGACCACCATGCAGGAAGACGGCGGGTTTCGCGCCCTTTGTGCCGACGCGCTCCCAATAGACCATGTGGCCGTCGCCGACATCCATCATGCCGGTCTCGAACGGCTCGATGGCCGGATAGAATGTACGCAAGGTCATAGTTGCAATCCGCTTTGGGGCCAGTTGTCGGTTTCGTGGTCGGGGTGCTGGAAGGAGATGATCTGCTCCTGCCGCGAGTAGTAACCCGGGTCTTCATGCACCTTGGCCTCGAAGATTTTTTCAACCCAAGGCAACCGCACCGCATAATTGACCTGGATCTGCGGGGCGAGGTCCGAACGGTCGTCGAAGGCGCCGATGGCAATCTCCAGCCCGTCCGGATGGCGGTAAGTCAGCGGCGTGCCGCAGCGCGGGCAGAAACCGCGGTCGATGTTGACCGAGGACTGGAAATAGCTCGGCTCCTCGCGGGTCCATTCGACGCCGTCCTTCGGCGCGGTGACCAGCGCCGAGAAGAACGAACCGAACTGTTTCTGGCACATGCGGCAGTGGCAGATAGACGGGCGGCCGAGAGCGCCATGGATACGGAAACGCACGGCTCCGCACTGGCAGCCGCCGGTTCGAACAGCTTCGGTCATGGTTTTTCCTCCGATGGCCAGATCTCGGTGTCGTGGTCGGGATGCTGGTGGTTCGACAGCGCGATTTCGTCGAACCACGCGGTAGAATCCTCATCGGGCGGAAGCGCGGCGAGGTCGTCCAGCCAGGCGATTTTCGCCTCCGGAGCGCCCTCAAAGCCGGGTTTTACCGCGGCCGGATCGTCGAGGCTGCCCAGCGTCACGTTCGGGCCGGTGCCGCCGAGCGTCTCGAAGATCAGCGGCGTGCCGCAATCGCGGCAGAAGCCGCGCCGCACAGGATCGGAGGAATGGAAATAGGCGATCTCGCCGCGCGTGACGAAAAACGTGCCGTTCAGCGCCTTGGCCAGCGGCATGAAATAATTGCCGGCGGCCTTCTGGCACATCCGGCAATGGCAGATGTGCGCGTTGGTCAGCCCGCCCTCGACGCGGTAGCGGATCGCGCCGCACTGGCAGCCACCTGTGATCGCCCTGGCGCTCACGGTTTTTCCTCCGGGGGCCAGGTTTCGGTGTCGTGGTCGGGGTGCTGGCGGTTGCTGCGGCGGATGGCCACCACCCAGTCGACGTCCGGCCCGCCGCCGGTCTCGCCTTCCTCCGGTACGCTGGTCAGTTCGGCGAACCACGGCATGCGGCCCTGCAGGCCGTCCTGCGTCTTCGGCTTGTGGCGTTCGGGATGATCGAGCGAGCCGATGGTGATCGTCCTGTGGCCGTGGTCGCCAATGTAGCAAAGCGGCGTGCCGCAGGCGGCGCAGAAACCGCGCTGTCCGGAGCCCGAACTGCGGAACGTCGCAGGCTGTCCGCGCGTCCAGGTGATCGCTTCCGGCGGGACGTAGATCATCGCCGAAAACAAATTTCCCATCGCCTTCTGGCACATGCGGCAGTGGCAAAGAAAAGCGTTCTCGCCGGCATCGGCTATGGAATAGCGCACGGCGCCGCACTGGCAGCCGCCGGTCAGTGGAAGCGCGCTCATGGTCGATCCTCCGGCGGCCAGCGGTCGGTGTCGTGGTCGGGATGCTGATAGGAGACGAGATCGACGAGAAAGGGCGCCGAGGTGATGTCGGCCATCGTCTCCTCGCCGGGAAGCGCCGGGATACCGTCGACATAGGGCAGTTTCGCCTCGGTGCCCCACTGGATGGTCGGCGCGATCTCTTCCGGCTTGTCGAAGGCGGCGATGGCGAGCGCCACGCCGTCCGGCGCCTCGTAGGTCAGCGGCGTGCCGCAATCGCCGCAGAACCCGCGATGGGCATAGTTCGACGACCGGAATCTTTTGGGCTCGCCGCGCGTCCAGGTCAGTTTTGCCTGCCGTACCGACACCAGCGGCAGGTAAAAATTGCCCGCCGCCTTCTGGCACATGCGGCAATGGCAGATCGACGCGTCGCCCAGCGCGCCCTCGACGCGGAACCGCACCGCGCCGCACTGGCAACCGCCGGAATAGAGGGGCACGTTGTCCAGGCTCATCGCGTCAGCCCTTCGCCGGCTCGAATTCGTGGCAGACGGCCTCCATGTTGTTGCCGTCCGGATCGATGACGAAGGCGCCGTAGTAGTTCGGATGGTAATGCGGGCGCAGCCCGGGCGCGCCATTGTCCTTGCCGCCGGCTGCGAGCGCCGCGGCGTGGAAACCGTCGACCTCGGCGCGGCTGCGCGCGGTGAAGGCGACGTGCTGGCGATCCTGGGGCTTGTTGCCCTCATGCATCCAGAAGGTTGGCCGCTCGCGGCCATAGCCGCCGACCTTGACACCGCCGGTGAATTGCGGCGGCACGACGTAAAGCAGCGACGCACCGAGTGGTGCCATGGCCTTATCGTAGAAGGATTTGGAGACTTCGAAGTCGGAAACGGTAATGCCGGTGTGGTCGATCATGGATTCCTCCAGTGCGATGTTCAAGCTTGCGCAGTATCTAGCATTTCGAGGTTTTGCGCTTGAAGCTTTGCGTCGTCGGCCTCACCGCTTCACCTCCCAGGTCGTCACGCGCTGGCCGGTGGAAGAATCCTTGCCGTCCTTCAACTGCACGCCCTGAGCCAGAAGCTCATCGCGGATACGGTCGGCCTCGGACCAGTTCTTCTGTGCAATGAAGGCTAGACGCTCGGCGATGCGCGCCGAGACGCCTGCCTCGTCGATCTCGGCGTTGGAAACGTCGAAGCCGAGGAAGGCGAGGCTTGCCTTCAGCACGCTCGCCGCCTCCGACTGTTCGGACGCTTCCGCCGCGAGTTCGTTGAGCACCTGGAATCCCGAATAGGTTCCGAGATCGTCGGTCAGCCGCGACAGGAGTTCGCCGGAGACCGCTGCCTCGATGTCGGTCGCGGTGTCGGCGACGCGCTTCCATTTGCGCAGCGTGTTCTCAGCCTCCTCCAGCTTACGCACGGAAAAATCGATCGGTTCGCGGTAATGCGTCATCAGCATGGCCAGGCGCAGCACCTCGCCCGGCCACTTCCGCCCGCCGAACTTCTCCGTATGCAGCAGCTCATAGATGGTGACGAAATTCCCCTCGCTCTTCGACATCTTCCGCCCCTCGACCTGCAGAAAGCCGTTGTGCAGCCAGTAGTTGGCCATCACGTCGGTGCCGTGGGCGCAGCGCGATTGCGCGATCTCGTTCTCGTGGTGCGGGAAAATAAGGTCGAGGCCGCCGCCATGGATGTCGAACACCTCGCCGAGATAGGCGGCTGACATGGCAGAGCACTCGATGTGCCAGCCCGGACGCCCCCTGCCCCAGGGCGAATTCCAGCCTGGCTCCTCGGGCGAGGACAGTTTCCACAGCACGAAGTCGCCGGGACTTTTCTTGTGGGCGTCGACGGCGATGCGGGCGCCGGCCTGCTGCTCGTCGAGCGGGCGTTTCGACAACTGCCCGTAGTCCGGCATGGAGCGGGTGTCGAACAGCACTTCGCCATTCGCTTCATAGGCATGGCCGCGGGCGATGAGGTTTTGAATCAAGCCGATCATGTCGGTCTTGCCATCGGGACGCGGCTCGACGAACTCGGTGGCGCGCGGCTCGTGGGTTGGCGGCAGGCAGCCCAGCGCTTTCACGTCGTCGTGGAACTGGTTGGCGGTCTTTTCGGTGACGCGGCGGATCGCGTCATTCAGCGACAGTTTTCCGCTGGCGATGTCGGCGCCGAAATCGCGCAAGGCCCGGTCGTTGATCTTGTCGTCGACGTCGGTGATGTTGCGGACATAGGTGACGTGATCCTCGCCATAGAGATGGCGCAGCAGCCGGAACAGCACGTCGAAGACGATGACCGGGCGCGCATTGCCGATATGGGCGAAATCATAGACTGTCGGGCCGCAGACATACATGCGCACGTTGTTCGGGTCGATCGCGCAAAATTCCTCCTTCGACCGCGTCAGCGTGTTGTAGAGCCGCAATACCTTGTCCGTCATCGCCCGTCCCGTTCCTTCCCGTTTCCGCACACCCGGAAAAGCCAGCCTGCTGGCCGGGGCGTTTTTCGGATCGGGGAGGAGTGAACGAAAACGGCCGGACCAGCGAGAGCGCTAGCCGATAATGCAAATGCCGCAAATGGCAAAAGTCGTTTTCATGGCCCGCCTTATCGCGCCAAGCCGGAGTCGCCGTCAAGCCGGGTGGTCGCGAAATAAGACAGCCGGCATGACAATGTTACGACAAAGCCATACCGGCGGCACCTTTTCGTTGCATTTTGCGGCTAGGGTTTGTGTCAGAGGGCAAAGCTTGGATCGGAACGCCGGGAAGGCGCGGGGTTAGACGGCAAAAACCGATATCACCGTGGTTTCAGAGCGTTCGGCGAACCAGGTGGCGTGACGGGAAAGCAACACCGGCAAGCTTTCCTTAAGCATGTCTATACTTAAATGGGCTAATTGTCGGAATATGTAGGAGTCGCGGCCACGGTTTTGTCCAAGTCGACAAACAAGTGCCCGTGCAGTGAGAAATGACCAAGGGAAGTGAAATGTCTATCCTGAAGAGCGAAGCCGACCGAGCCCGCGCTCAAGCCGCCAATCTGGTGAAGCAGTATCGCGCGATCGGCCCCGGCGCCATCGCCGGTGCGCTGGCAGCCGCCAAGAAGCGGAAGCCGATGGCGAAGATGGCCCCCGCCAAGGGCTGAAAAGCCGGCGGTTGCGCCTCTTCCCGAGAGAACGAGGCGAAAGACTGATCCTGCGTGCGAGGCCCGGCGGAACCGCCCGGCCATCTGCCCGACAGACTGAATTCCAGATTGCCGAATAGCGGATCATGGCGGCCGAAACGCTGCCATGCACGGGTCTGTTCAGAACAGGCTGAACTGGCCGTCGTCCTTCTTCGCCGGCGGTCGCGGCTTTACCGATTTTGGCGTTTCGACCACGGGCAACGCTTCGATGACGATACGCTCCTGGATTTCGGGACCGACATTGACGACCTTGTTGACGAGGTCGGAGACCGGGATGGCATCGAACAGGCCGGGCTCCGGTGGCCGCATGATGTCGGCCACGTCGCGCGGCTCCAATCTGCGGCAATCCAGCCAGCGCGCGAAATCCTGCGGGTGGACGACGACCGGCATGCGGTCGTGGATGCCAGCGATGTCGGCGCTGGCCGCCGTGGTCAGGATGGCGCCGGTGTCGATTTCCGAACCGTTCGGGTCGGCATAGGTCTCCATCAGCCCGGCAAAGGCGACGATGCCGCCGTCGCGGGGCTTCAGGAAGAACGGCCGTTTCTCCTTGCCCACGGTCTTCCATTCGTAGAAGCCGCTGGCCGGGATCAGCGCGCGGCGGTGGCGAAGCGCCGCCTTGAAGGTGCCGCGCTCTTCCGCCGTTTCCGAGCGCGCGTTGATCAGCAGCGGCAGGCTTTTCGGATCCTTCGCCCAGCGTGGGATCAGGCCCCAGCGCACCAGCAGGGCGCGCCGGTCAGGCAGGTTCGACCCCGGCTCGCGCGCCTCCCCGGCGATGACCATCAGGATCGGCTGCGTCGGCGCGATGTTGTAGCGCGCCGGAAAATCCTCCAGCTCCACCAGCGCCATGAAGAGCGCGACCTGGTCCGGCGTCGCCGTGAGGGTGAATCGTCCGCACATGCGGCCTTCTCCGTTGATCTCATCGCCCGTCTGGGATGTTTTGGGCGGCCGGATCGAGACTCAGAATCCGGTTACCCTAGTGTGGGATTCGCTTGAGCCCACCGCAACCCTATCGCGCCGCATCGTCTTTAAGGTGACAGCATGATTGCAGACGAACCGATCCCTGCCGTCTCCGTGGCGCTGGTGCGCGGCGAGCGGGTGCTGCTAGTCAAGCGCGGCATGGCGCCGTCGCGCGGGCTTTACGCCTTTCCCGGCGGACGCGTGGAGGCCGGCGAGACACTGGAGCAAGCGGCGCGCCGCGAATTGTTCGAGGAGACGGGCCTGCAGGCCGGGCCGCTCAGCCCGGTGGTCGAACTCCTGATCGGCGGGGCAAAGGGAGATGCGCCGGTCAGTTTCCGCCTGCAGGTATTTTCAGGGCTTCATGTCGGCGGCGAGCCTGTCAGCGCCAGCGACGCCGAGGAGGCCGCATTCTTCACGCTCGCCGAACTGCGTGCCCTGCCGCTCACCGGAATGATCGAGGAAATCGCTGAACAGCTTCTCGCAATGCGCTGAAATCGCGAGGAAAAGACGCATCGTCCGCCTTGCCCTCGCCAAAATGATTCGTCACAAGTCCGTCATGAGGCGACTTTTCCACGCGGTGCTGGCGCTTTCGATGGCCTTGACGGCAACGCCGCCAGTCTTGGCGCGTGCCGCCGAAGGCCCCTACGAAGACGGCCTGCTCAGGCTCTCCGAGGTACTCGGCTCGCTGCATTTCCTGCGCAACCTGTGCGGCGAGAAAGGTGACGCATGGCGCGCGGAGATGGAAAAGCTGCTCGCCACGGAAAATCCCGATCCGGCCCGGCGGGCGCGTTTCGTCGCGCGCTTCAACCGTGGCTACCGCTCGTTCGAGAACAGCTACACCACCTGTACAGCTTCGGCTGTGGAAGCGATCGGCCGTTACATGAAGGAAGGCGAGCAGCTTTCTCGTGAAACAGCAGTCCGCTATGGAAATTAGGAGCGCGTTAACTTTTTCGCCAATGCGCGCGTGCAGTGCGGTGCAAATGTGATACGACTCTTAACGGGACATTAAAAATTTGAATCAAGTTGGCCGTTCGCGGCCACGGATTTGAAGGGTGCGGATGTGAGTATCGAGCATAATACGAGTGACATCGATGCGCTGGTGCGCGAGGAAAAGCGCCTAACCGCGGTCGAATGCCACACGGAAGCCTGGGCCGAGGGTATTTCGGCCGGGATCGAGACCGACATCATCGCCGAAGCCGCGCTTGCAACCGCGCTTGGCGAAATCTTCCGCAGCAATGGCGAGGACGTCACGCTGTCGCTGATCGACCGTATGCGCGAAAAGGTCATCGCCGGAGAGTTCGCACCTTCGCAGTCGCGACATTGAGTCGTCACGCAAATCCCCGATCCATGCTATAGGACGCTCGGCGGACGGCGCTTTCGCGGAGATTTGTTTGATGAGCTTCCTGACGGCCCGGAGCGGGCACCCCGCGTCGAGCACGGATATTTCGAGCATCCGCCGGCCTGCCCTGCTTTTCCTGACGATCGGACTGGCGCTTTCGCTGACCGGCGCTCCGGCGCTGGCGCTGAGCGAGATCAAGCGCGAGGAGCTTCCGGCGCCAACGTCCCCCGCCCCGCAAGGCGACGACACCGAGAATTCCGTTCCGCTGCCGGATACGACGTCACCTTCCGCGACCCAGGAGCCGGACGACTCGGTTCCCGCCAATCCTGACGACACGACGCAGCCCGCCGGCGAGAACAGCCAGCAGACCGCCCGGCCGGATCCGGACGAACCCGTTCCCGAGGTTCTCCACGATGTCAGCCAACTCCCGCCCGAAGTGCAGAAGTTGCGCAACCAATTGCTCGAAGTTGCTAAGAGCGGCGACATCGAGAAGCTGCGGCCTCTGCTCGGCTTGGGCGACGACATGACCCAATTGTCGCTGATCGCCATCGAGGGCGACCCGATCGAGTACCTCAAGAGCCTCGCCGGAGACGAGGATGGACAGGAGATCCTGGCGATCCTGGAAGAGGTGCTTTCAGCCGGCTACGTCCATCTCGACGCCGGCAAGCCGGAAGAACTTTATGTCTGGCCGTATTTCTTCGCGGTGCCGCTCGACAAGCTCACCGGCCCGCAGCGCGTCGAACTGTTCAAGATCGTGACGGCCGGCGACTATGAGGAGATGAAGAATTTCGGCTCCTACATCTTCTACCGCATCGGCATCACGCCGCAGGGCAAGTGGGCGTTTTTTGTCGCGGGGGAATGAAGGTAGGCCGAGACATAGCACACTTGGTTGCCGGCTCGCAGGAGCACCTATCTTCGTGCTTGATCAGACGCTTCTTGGCTTTTTTTGCAGCAATAAGCAAAAATAGGACTGTTGATTCGCCTATTTGCTGGCATCATTTACAAATGTATTCCCAACTGAAATATTTGGGATGTTCAGCTTCTGGATCCTCGTCTTGCTCAGGATCTTTGCTTACATATATGTTCCCTAGGGAGTCGACCCCGTTCGGACAGTTGCTTTGAATTAATTTTGCGACCATTCCAAAGACTTGAAGATGGCGATCACGAAATGACATCTCTGCCAACAAGCCATCGTATTTTTCCGGATTATGAATGACCTCAATGCGCCGGCCGTTCGAGCCTAGGTCAATCACGGAGTAATTGAATTTTGATCCATTTGCTTCGGATACGCCCTGAGCCAAAATATCCGATCCGCGCGCAGAACTTGCAATCATCAGTAGGGCCGACAACAATACGAATAGACTTTTATTACCATTGATCATTGTTTTCGCCCCCCAATTTCAGACTCCTTCAGACGTAACGTAGCATGGCGGTTTGTTATTCTGCCCCCCAGTTCGCCAGCGCCTCGGAGAACCGCGCCGGCTGCCCCCTGCCCGGCGATACAATCTCGCCTTCCCACATGACGCGCTCACCGCGCACGAACGTGCCGACCGGCCAGCCGGTGACGCGCCTACCGTCATAGGGCGTCCAGCCAGCCTTCGAGCCGGCCTGGGCGTTGGTGATCGTCTCGGAGCGCTTCAGGTCGACAATCGTAAAATCGGCGTCGTAGCCGGCGGCGATGCGGCCTTTGCCCGCCATGCCGAACAGGCGGTTCGGGCCGTGGCTGGTCAGGTCGACGAAACGCTCCAAGGTCAGCCTGCCCGCGTTCACATGGTCGAGCATGATCGGCACCAGCGTCTGCGCGCCGGTCATGCCGGACGGCGAGGCCGGATAGGGTTTTGCCTTCTCTTCCAACGTATGCGGCGCGTGGTCGGAACCGAGCACGTCGACCACGCCGTCGGCAATGCCCAGCCAGACGCCGTCGCGGTGGCGGCGCTCCCGAACAGGCGGGTTCATCTGGATCAGCGTGCCCAGCCGCGCATAGTCGTCGGCGGTCAGCGTCAGATGATGCGGCGTCGCCTCGCAGGTGGCGACGTCCTTGTGATCGCGCAGGAAAGCGATTTCTTCCGCAGTCGAAATGTGAAGGACGTGGATGCGCGCCCTCGCCCGCCGCGCCACCGACACCAGTCGCTCGGTGCAGCGAAGCGCCGCGATCTCGTCGCGCCAGACCGGATGCGAGGACGGGTCGCCAGGCACGCGCAGTGCGGCGCGCTCGCGCAGACGGAACTCGTCCTCGGAATGGAAGGCGGCGCGGCGGCGAGTGTTCTTCAGGATGGAAAAAACGCCGTCGTCGTCCTCGACCAGCAGGTCGCCGGTGGAGGAGCCCATGAAGACTTTTATGCCGGCCGCGCCCGGCAGGCGTTCGAGTTCGCCGACGTCGGCGGCATTGTCGCGCGTGCCGCCGACCCAGAAAGCAAAATCGCAATGCATGCGGTTGGTCGCCCGCGCCACTTTGTCGGCGAGGGCCGCCTCGCTGGTGGTCAGCGGATTGGTGTTGGGCATCTCGAAGACGGCAGTGACGCCCCCCAGCACAGCGGCCCGCGAGCCGGTCTCCAGGTCTTCCTTGTGCTCCAGGCCGGGTTCGCGAAAATGCACCTGGCTGTCGACCACGCCGGGCAGGATGTGCAGGCCGGTGCAATCGACCGTCTCGCCTGCGGAAGCCTGCGACAGGTCGCCGATGGCGGCGATACGGCCAGCGGTGACGCCGATGTCGCGGCGGCCGACGCCGTCGTGATTGGCGACGCTGCCTTTTGTCAGGATCAAATCGTAGGTCGCCGCCATCTCGTCCGCCGCTCTTGTCCCAAGGTTTTTTGGGGCTTACGTAATGGCCCTGCCGATTGCAAGCTTCGAGCCGATTGCATGCCAACTACCCTTCTCGACGATCGCGCGCTGATCTCCGTTTCCGGGCCGGACGCGGAACATCTGCTGCAGAACATCATCACCACCGATCTCGACCAGCTTGCCGCCGGCGAGGCGAGGCCGGGCGCACTGCTGACGCCGCAGGGAAAAATCCTGTTCGACTTCTTGATCTCGCGCGATGGGGAGAATGTGCTGCTGATCGAGTGCCGCGCCGACATCGCCGACGATTTCGTGCGCCGGCTGATGCTTTACCGGCTGCGCGCCAAGGCAGAGATAAAGAAGCTGGATCAAAAGCCTGTGCGGGTTTCATGGGAAGGTGATTCAAGCGCCTCGCAAACTGATTCAATGCCGGAAGGCGCATTGCGCGACCGGCGCTTTGCCGAGCCGACAAAAGTCTGGCGCGCCTATGGCGAGGATGCTGTGGGAGACGCCGAAAACTGCGACGGGTGGGAAAGATTCCGCATCGTCAACGGCATAGCCGAAAGCGGCCCGGACTACGCCCTGAGCGACGTGTTCCCGCATGACGTCCTGCTCGACCAGAACGGCGGCGTCGGCTTCCGCAAGGGATGTTATGTCGGCCAGGAAGTGGTGTCGCGCATGCAGCATCGCGGCACGGCAAGGCGGCGCCTACTGGTCGCCACCGCCCACGCCGACCTGCCGCCACCCGGCACGGACATCCTTGCCGGCGGCCGTTCGGTCGGCACGCTCGGATCGTCCGCCGGCTGCTCGGCGATCGCCATTGCGCGCATCGACAAGGTCAAGGCGGCTATGGATGCCGGCCTGCCCATTCTGGCGGGCGACGCCGCGTTGTCTCTCGCGATACCCGCCTGGGCTTCGTTCACCTTCCCGGCGGACGCTCCAGCCGCGGAAGACGCCTGATGGCGGCGGACCGGGCGGGAGCGCCGCCGCGCGCCTGGCAGCGCATGCTGTCCGGCCGGCGTCTCGACCTGCTCGACCCCTCGCCGCTCGACATCGAGATCTCGGACATCGCGCATGGCCTGGCGCGGGTGGCACGCTGGAACGGCCAGACGTTCGGCGACCATGCGTTTTCGGTGGCGCAGCACTCGCTGCTGGTCGAGACGATCTTCTGCGTCCAGCAGCCGGAGGCCTTGCCGGACCAGCGCATGGCGACGCTGCTGCACGACGCGCCGGAATATGTCATCGGCGACATGATCTCACCGTTCAAGGCGGTGGTCGGCGGCGACTACAAGGCGGTCGAGGAGCGACTGCAGCATGCCATCCACCTCAGATTCGCGCTGCCGCCGAAGCTCGATGAGCGGACCCGCGCTGCAATCAAGCGCGCCGACCAGGTCGCCGCCTATTTCGAGGCGACGGTTCTTGCCGGCTTCGCGACGGCGGAGGCAGTGCGCTATTTCGGCCGGCCGAACGGGATTTCGGCCAACCGGCTCGACTTGGCGCTGCGTCCCGCAAAGACCGTGCAGGCCGCCTTCCTCAAACGCTTCGTGGCGATCGACAAGGAACGGGCGGCGCAGGCAATCCGGGCGGCCAAAGTGCAAACTGAGGCTGGCTGAACCCCGCTACTTCGTCTTGGCGCTAAACCGTGCCTTGAAGGTTCTGAACTGCTCGACGAGATTGAACGGAATCTTGTAGCCGGCGCCACCGTCGCGCATCAGCATGCGGACATCTTCGTCCGTCATCTGCATCTTCTTGGTCTTCTCGTCATATTGCATGTCGTAGGTGTGGTCGAAGCCGTCCCACTCGCCGTTTTTGCGTGTGCCGCCGAGGAAATGGCCGAGTTCGTGGGCGAGCGTCGAGTGGTCATGGTTGGCTGCGATGAAGACCATCGCATGGCTTGAGATCGCCCTGCCATTCACCGACCGGCCGTCGCTGCCGATGACCTTTTCCACGAAGAACACGGTGGCATCGGCGCCGGAAACGCGAAGCGGCGCAAAAAGGGCCTTCAGTTTCTCCGGGTCAATGTTTTCGCCCAGATTTGAATATTCGGTCGTCCGCTGGCCCAGGCCCGTGCGGATGGCCTCGCGGATCTTCGGATCGCTGTCGTCGATGGTCGCCGGCTGCGGTGCTGCGACGTGCTCGAAGACCATCTGCGTCTGCGGCGTCCAGATTTCGTTGACTACGGCCATTTCCTTGGCGACCTCGGCCGGCCGGGAACTGTGGAATTTCAGCTTGCGGTCGGCGCCATAGACCCGCAGGTCGCGGATGGCGACCTTGACCGGCACCGGATCGACCACCACGGCCGGCATTTCGGCCTTGCTCTTGCCGCCCACCGTGATCTGGAGTTTTGCAGGCGCCTTGAAGTCCACCCTGCGCTTGCCGGTGACGCGATAGTAGTGGACGGTGGCGTGGATGTCGTCTGGCATATAGGCCTTGGCCAGTTTCGGATCGGTGCCCGGCTCTGAAAGCTCCCTGTATTTCGCCGTCCTGGCCCGGATCATTTCGGCGGTATCGACCTTGTCGATCTTCAGCGCCGTGCTGTCCGAAACCAGCTTGGCGTCCTCCTTGTCCACCTGAATGGCGACGAGGTTGGAGCCGTTGAACGGGATCACCATTCCGGGATGGCGCGCATCGTGATCAACGCCGGCGCACCGAAAAACCTCCCAGAACCGAAGCATTCAGACCCTCCGCGGCAACCCGGACTCAATCAGAAATGTGGAAGTTACAACGCCCTGGAAGCGAAATGATGTCGCAAGCGGCACATGATTGTGTCGAATGTAACCACGATTTGTTAGACGGGTACGGGCGGACGGCAATCTATTCCACGGGATTTTGGATTCGTGCTAGGACGAGCCAACACACATTCGGCAGCACGAACCGGGGCACCGTGCGGATCAACTCCTTGAAGTTTCTGGGACTTTGCTGCGCGGCCTATATCGGGGTCGCGGCGGTTGCCTTTCCCGGCGCCTATGCAGGCGTTCTCTCGCAGTTCGCGCTGGTTTTTGCCCTCTCCCTTCCCCCGGTGTTTGCCGTCATCGCGGGCGTTGTCGGCTTTGTAGACAATCCGGCGGCGCCGCTGCGCGGCGCGCGGCGGCGGCTCGGGCAAATGCCCTGGCGCGCCGCGAAGATCATTCTCACCTTCATCCTCTGCGTTGCCGCCTACAGCACGTTCAAGACCAACATACCGAACCTCGTGCCCCATCACGCCGACCCCTGGCTCGCGGACTGGGACGAATTCCTGCATGGCGGGGCGCCATGGCGGCTGCTGCACGCCCTGCCGCAACGGCCGACCTCGGCAATCGTCGACTTCTTCTACTCGATCGTCTGGTTTGCGCAGTGGTTCGGCGTCCTGCTGCTCGTGGCCATGTGGGAGGGCCGCGAGCGCAAGCGCTATCTCTGGGCCCTTGCCTTCACTACACTGGTCGTCGGCACGCTGATGGCGGTCATATTCTCGTCCGTCGGCCCGATCTTCTACGACAGGTTTTATGGCGGAGACCGTTTCGCCGAACTGGTCAGCGCTCTGGAGGCCGGCGACGGGCCGAGAAGCGTGCCACGTTTCGCACGCTACCTGCTCGCCAGCTATGACGACAATGTCGCCGCCTTCGGCACCGGCATATCTGCGATGCCGAGCATGCATGTCGCCATCGCGACGCTCAATGCGCTGTTTCTCGGCTGCCGGGAACGAAGCCTTGGCGTGCCGGCGTGGATATTCGTCGCGATCATCCAGTTCGGTTCGGTCTATACCGGCTGGCACTACGCGATCGACGGCTATGTCTCGATCGCCATCGTCATGGCGATCTGGTGGCTGACAGGCCTGTTCGTTCTCAAGACAAAGCCGGTCGCCAGGGTGTTGGTCAAACCGGCCGTCGCGAGGACTTCGGCGCCGAACCGGCCGGCCAAGCCGCTCGCGCCGGCGGCTCCGAAACTCCTGAATTCATGAAGGCGGCGGCAGGCTCTTGTCCGCCTTGCATTTTGCGAGCGGCAGAATGTTGCCGGCGATCACCCTTGTGATGCGCTGGTCCTTGACGTCTGTCTCGACAGTCATGCAGGCGTAGCCATAACCATGGCCCGATCCCGGCACGTTGGTTTCGACGAACTGTTTCGGATCGAAATCCGGAGCCTTTTCTGCACCCGCCGCATCCGGCCCCTCGCCCTGCGAGGTGATCGTCCAGCTCGCGTCCTTGTCGGTCAGCCAGAGGTTTCCGGGCGTCGGGTTGGAATACCAGCCGCAGCGACGCTCGGCCGCCTGCGCCATGGTCACGGCGCCGCAGGCGATCACCGCCACCGCGACCAGTTTTGTCCAGTGTTTGGATCCCATCCTTGGCCTCCATGGAAGGCCCGATCAGGCACGAAAACAAGGCGTTTTGCAATCTGCGAGCGAGCAATCGGGCGGTCGCCATCCGCGCTACCGCCCCTGCCGCTCCAGCCGGTCCAGAAACCACTGCGTCAGCCGCACCCACACCTCGTCCTTCTCGCCGGTGTCCTCGCAGCCATGGTCGAGATTGGGATTGTCGTTGACCTCGATGACGAAGACGCCGTCCTTCGTCTCCTTGATGTCGACGCCGTAGAGCCCCTCGCCGATGCAGCGGGCTGCCTTCACCGCGGTCTCGACGACATGCGGCGGGGCTTCCTTGAGCGTGAAAGTCTTTATGCCGCCCTGGTCGGGCTTGCCGTTGGCTTTGTGGTTGACGATCTGCCAGTGCTTTTTCGCCATAAGGTAATGGACCGCGAACAGCGGCTGGCCGCCGAGTACGCCGACGCGCCAGTCGTAGTCGGTGGGGATGAATTTCTGGGCGATCAAAAGGTCGGAATCCTCCAGCCACTCGACGGCCAGCGTCTTCAGCTCCTCAAAACTCGACGCCTTCTTCACGCCGCGCGAAAACGAGCTATCGGGTATCTTCAACACCAGCGGAAACCCCAGTGTGTCGGCGGCAAGCTGGAAGTCTGAGGGGCCAGCGATCATCACCGTCGGCGGCACCGGTACTTTGTTGAAGATCATCAGTTCGTTCAGATAGACCTTGTTGGTGCAGCGGATCATCGACAGCGGGTCGTCGATGACCGGCATGCCTTCCTGCTCGGCGCGGCGGGCGAACCGGTAGGTGTGGTTGGAGATTGCCGTCGTCTCGCGGATGAACAGCGCGTCGTAATTGGCGAGTTTCGCCAGGTCGCGCTTGGTGATCGGCTCGACCTCGACGCCCATTTTTTCCGCTATGCGCGCCCAGTGGCGGAGCGAGCTGATCTCGGAAGGCGGCAACTGCTCGTTGGGGTCGACCAGCGTGGCGAAACTGTAGCGCGCCGGCGTGCGCGCCCTGCTGTCGCGCCATTCGCGGCTGGTATAGGCCTGCAGGCTGGCGAGGAAGCGCGGCTTTTCCTCCGGCGTCAGGCGGGCCAGCGGGTAGAAGCCGATGCGGTGGATCGAGGCCCATTGCTGGCTGTCCTTGATCGCCATCTCCAAAGCGGGCGCGCGGAACCAGTCGAACAGCAGCTTTGCAAAACGGTCCCAGGCTTTTGACGGGCCGATGCCGAAGAAGAACGAGACTTTTGCGGGAAAGGCGCCGCCGAGATCCTTTCGGCATTTGTTCAGCGCCAGCTCCAGCTCGGGCAGCGCGTGCTCGTAGAGTTTGCGCTCCGACAGGTCGATCATCGTCTCGACGGTCGGGATGACCTTGTGGCCGCGCGAACCGGCGAGCAGCGAGGCGTAGTAGCCCCGGCTCTGGTAGGCGTAACTGTTCGACAGGTTGATGACCTTCGGCCGCTGGCCGGAAAACAGCGCCGGATGTGCGAGATAGTCGCGGTTGGTGATGATCTTGTGCGGCGTGTCGACCTGCTCGAGATCGCTGTTGCGGCCGGTGAGGATGACCCAGGTCATCGGAAATTCCGTTTGCGAGGGTGTTGCGGCAAAGGGGCGGGTTGGGGTCGTAGGGGTACAGCGACGGTCAACGCGGTCACGGCGGCGTCGTTCCCTGTTCGGCTTGCGGCGGTGAGCCGCGCGCGCCTTCGGCCGCCAACGGCTTTTCGAAGCGCAGCGCCGTCGCGCCGTCGGCATAATAATCCGGCTTGCGGCCGAAGCTGATATAGCCGGATTTCTCGTAGAGGCTTATGGCGCGCAGATTGTCGTCGCGCACTTCGAGCCGCATGATTTTCGCACCGCGCCGGGCGCTCGTCCTCTCGGCTTCAGCCAACAGCGCGCGGCCGACGCCGGAGCGGCCAGGTGAGGCGGCGATCGAATAAAGCCGCGCCACATCGCTGCCGGCCCGGAACAGGATTACGCAGCAGCCGGCGACATGGCCGCCGTCCTCGGCGATCAGTATGACGGCGGAGGGTCTTGCCAAAAAACTTCGCCAGGAGCGCCGGGAGATACGGTCAGCGTCGAACACAGCCTGCTCGACCGCGACGAGGGCGTCGAGGTCCGATGCGCGGGCCGGGCGAATTTTCAGGGACATCGGGGGCCGGAAAAACCTCGGTCGCGGAGGGAGGGACGCAAGCGAACACTCTGCCGCCAAGACAAGTTGCACGCCGGCATCGGAAGCGCTTTCGCTCCCGGATTTGGGCTGAATTGTGACGCGGGCGGAACGGGCAGCCCAGGCCGATTTGGCTGGCTTCGCCGACCGGCGCGCAACGGCATTTTTTGGCGGCACGGATCGTTGCCGCGGGCGGAAAAATCCGCGTCGGCCACCGATTCCCAGCTTGTTACGACTGCGGCGGGACCATCACGACGTATCCCGCCTCGGTGGCTCCAGCGCGTAGAACGCCATCGCATTGGCATGCGCCAGGATCTCGTCGACCTCGCGGATGTTCTTGCGTTTCGGCGCATCCGGGTCGAAGCGCGGCAATCTTCCGCCGGGCGGCCGCCCGCGCCGCAGCGGCGAAAAACGCCGGAAGCGGACCGGGCCCGGCTTG
>NZ_JBIRCY010000067.1:0-38526 GCF_044326205.1 Mesorhizobium sp. IMUNJ 23232 | reverse complement strand
GGCCTTGTCGGACACGTCGATGGTTCGGCCGGATTTGGCAACGATCTCAGACAGTTCCTTCAAGGCCTTGATCTGCTCGCCGACGGCGCGGCGGATCGCGGTGGTCGATTCCTTCGCCTCCTGCGGCATGTCGAGCACGCCCTTCTTCAGCTCAGCGCGGGTCGCGTCCAGGTCGCCCTTGATCGAGCTTGCGGTGCGCCGCATCTCCTCGGTGGCGTCGGCGAAGCGTTTCGTCGCCGATTCGACGACGTCGGTGATCGCGGCGCGGATCTTGTCGGTCGAGGCCAGCGTTTTGCCTTCGGCCTTCTCCAGCGCGCTGCCGACAAGGTTCTCGAAGGACTTCATGATGTTTTCGAGGTCTTCCGACTTCCTGACCAGGCCAACCGCGAGGTCCTCCAGCGTCGACTGGCGTTCCAGCGTGTGCTCGAGATTGCTCTGCGCCGAGCTGAGCAGATGCGAGGCGCTGGTGAGCAGGCGGCTGTGCTCCTCGAAACGCGTGGCGATCGAGGCGACTTCACGCAACGTGCCGGAGGAGAGGTCGGCCAGCCGGGTGGTGTTGGAATCCACGAGCCGCGCCGAGCTTGCGAAGGTCAGCGCCGCCTTTTCAGTCGTCGTCGCAAAACGTTCGGTGGTCGAGCTGAGCTCGCCATCGACCTTGTTCAGATTCTCGGCAGCAGCCTCGATGAGCTTGCCGAGTTTCGAACTGGAAGCCGACATGCGGCCGATCAGTTCGCTGACACCGGTGGCGAGGTTGTTGCGCGCGCCATCGACCGCCGCGAGTGTCTCGGCGGTGCGGTTGGCGAGCGCTTCGGCCAAGGCCTCGTTCTCGGCGCGCAGCTTGTCGGCGGCGCGCTGCGAGGCGGTCTCGACCGTGCGTTCAAGATCGGCGTGGGCGGCGTTGAGCTTGTCGGCGATCGGCCGCGCGGTCTCGTCGAGGATGCGGTTGATCTCCGCAGAACGCTCGGCCATCAGCGCGTTGAGTTCGCGCGTGTTGGCGGCGATAGCGCGTGCCGCGTCGTTGGTGCTGTCGCCGATATGCTTACTCACGGCAGTGAAGGTATCGGCGATGACGTCGGCACGCGACCCGAGTTGGGCCTCGGCCTCGGCGACGTGCTCGTTGACGCGCTGGCGCAAGGTTTCGGCGCCGCTGGCCATCCGTTCTTCGACATCGGCCATGGTGTTGCCGACACGCAAGGTTGCTTCGTCGGCGCTGTTGGCCAGCCGGCCTTCGGCCTCGGCGAGTTTTGTCTCGACATAGGAAGCGGCGGCTTCCGCCCCGGACATTACACGCTGGTCGGCGGCCGAAAGGGCTTGCTCGATGCCGCGCGCGCGGGCCTCAAGTTCCTTCGACGACTGGGCGACGCGCGCAACAACGCGCTGCTCGGCTGAGGCAAATGCCTTGGTGATGTCTTCGGCCCGAGCGCCGATGACCGAGGCGCTTTCGCCGATGCGCGCCGCAAACCGTTCGTCCGCGCCCTTGAACACGTCGCCCATCTCAATGGCGCGGGCCGCCAGCGCTTGGGAACTGGCATCGGTGCGCGCGGCAAGCCGTTCGTCGGCCTCGCGGAAAACCTCGCCGATCTCGGTGGCGCGTGCCGACAGGGCAGCGGCAGCAGCTTCGGTGCCGGCGGCAATCCGCTCATCGGCGCTTTCGAAGACGCGGCCGAGTTCGATGGAACGCTGGGCAAGCGTATCCGCCGTCTGGTCGACGCGGGCGGCGATGCGCTGGTCGGCGGCTTCGAACACTTTTTCGAACTGGTCGGCCCGGCCGGCCAGCATGTCGGCGTTCCTGTCCATGCTGGCGGCGAGACGCTCGTCGGTGTCGCTGAACAGGCGGCCGATCTCGCTGGCGCGCGCGGCCAACGTTGCGGCCGTCTCGCCTACGCGTTCAGTAAGCCGCTGGTCGGCACCCTCGAACACCTTGACCAGATCGGTTGCGCGGGCGCCGAAGGCCTGCGCGCCATTCTCGATACGCTCCGCGAATTTCCGGTCGGCGCTGTCGAATAGGGCATTGAGTTCGCCGGTGCGGGCGTCGAGGTTTTCCGCTCCCTTGGCGAAGCGCAGCACGATCCGGTCGTCGACCTCGTCGAACAACTTGCTGATCTCGGTGGCGCGGGCGCTGAGCGCGTCGGCCGATTCCGTTATGCGCTGGCCGATTGTGCCGTCGATCCGGTCGAAGTTCTGGCCCATCTCGTCTGCACGAGCCGCCAGCGTTTCGGCCGTGGCGACGGCACGCTCGACGAGCTTGCGGTCGGCCTCTTCGAAGGTCTGGGCAATTTCGGCGGTCCGGGCCGACAAGGCATCCGCCGTCTCGCCGGTGCGGGCGAGAATGCGCTGGTCGGCGTCGGCGAACACGCCGGCGATGTCCTCGGCGCGGGCCAGAAGTGCCGCGGACGTCTGGTCCGCGCGCTCGGCGATGCGCCGGTCGGCATCGGTGAAGGCGTTGCCGGCCTCCTGATGCAGGGCGGCAGTGATCTCCATCACCTTGTCGCGCAGCGAGGTGGCGACCGCCACGGCGCTGCCCTGCAGCGCCTGGCGGACATTCTCTATGCCCGAGGCAAGCGCGCGCTGCATGGTGCCGGTGCGCTCCTCGATGACGCCGGTCTGGCGGCTGAACGCGCCCTCGATGCGCTCGACATCGGCGGCCAGCGCCTGCGAGATCAGGTCGCGTTTGCCGGCGATCGTGTCGATATGCGAGGAGATTTCGAGATCGATGGTGCGGCGCGCGTCCACCAGCTTTTCGAGGTCGGTGTCGAGCGCCTGGGCGAGCCGCGTGCGGCCCTCGGCCAGTTTTTCGAGATGGCCGGCGACGATCGAATCGATGTCGGCGCGGCTGCCGGCGACCTTCGCCAGGTCGGATTCCAGCGCATGGGCCAGGATTTCGCGGCCTTCGGCGATGGTCTCGACCTGCGACTGAACGAGCTGGTCGATGCTGCCGCGCACTTCTGCCAGCTTCGCAAGGTCGTCCTCCAGCGAGCGGCCGAGCAGGCCACGGCCTTCGGCCAGCTTCTCGACATGGCTTTCGACCAGCCGGTCGAGGCTGGCGCGAGCTTCCGAAAGCTGGATGAGGTCGGTATCGAGCGCACGCCGGAGCACCTCGCGGCCTTCCGCCAGTTTTTCGACCTGGCCCTCGACCGCGCGGTCGATGCCGCTGCGGGTTTCGCCCAGCTTGGCAAGGTCGGCCTCCAGGGCGCGACGCAGGATGTCACGGCCTTCCGCCAGTTTCTCGACCTGGGCCGAGACGAGTTGGTCGATGCTGGCCCGGCTCTCGCCGAGTTTTGCGAGATCGTCGGCCAGTGATTTGCTGAGCAGATCGCGGCCCTCGGCGAATTTGCCCGCCTGGCCGGCAATGACCTCGTCGATCATGCCGAGATCGCCTTGCAGCGCGTCGGTCAGCGCGTTGCGGGTCTCGGCCAACTTCTGCACGTGGCCGTCGACGAGCCCGCTTATCGTCGACATATCCTGTTCGAGGGCGCGCGAAAGCACGTCGCGGCCGTCGGCAAGCTTGCCGATCTGGTCGCGCACGACGCCTTCAAGGCCCGCCATGTCGGTCTCGATCGCCTTCGCGAGCATGTCGCGGCCTTCAGAGATCCGCTCCAACTGCTTCGCCACGATCTGGTCGAGCACGCCGCGGTCCTCGCCGACCTTCTTCAGGTCAGCCTCCATCGCCCGCGACAGCAGGCTGCGGCCTTCAGCCAGTTTCGCCACATGCCCGACGATGCTGGCGTCGATCGCGCCGCGCGCCTCGGCGACCTTGGCGAGATCGGCCTCCAGCGCCTGCACGAGGAAGTCACGGCCCTCGGTGAGCCGGCCTACCTGCGTCTGCACCAGCCCGTCGATCTCGCCGCGGGTTTCGGCCAGTCTGTCGAGGTCGGCCTGGAGCGCGAGTTTCAGCGCGTCGCGGCCCTGGGCGAGCTTGTCGAAATGCGAGGCGACGAGCTGGTCGATCTCGCCGCGCGCGTCCTGAACCTTCGCCAGATCGTCTTCCAGCGCCTTGGACAGCGTGTTGCGGCCCTCGGTGAACTTCGACACCTGATCGATGACGAGGCCATCGATGGTGGCGCGGCTCTCGTCGAGCGCGGCGAGATCGGCTTCCAGCGCCCGCCGCAGCAGATCGCGGCCCTCGGCAAGCTTCTCGACATGGCCAGCGGCGATGCTGTCGATCTCGGAACGGCTTTCCAGCATCCGGGCGAGGTCGTCCTCCAATGCCCGCTTGAGCGTTTCGCGGCCTTCGGCCAGTCTTTCGACGTGGCTAGCGGCGATGCCTTCGATCTCCGCCCGGCTTTCGGACAGTTTTTCGAGATCGGCTTCCAGCGCACGCTTCAGCACCTCGCGGCCTTCCGCCAGCCGGTCGACATGGCTGGCGGCAATGCCATCGATCTCGGCGCGGCTCTGTTCGAGCGCTGTAAGGTCGGCAGCCAGCGCATCGCGCAGCAGCGACCGGCCTTCGCCGAGCTTTTCGATGTGAGCGGCGGCCAGGCCGTCGATCTCCGAGCGGCTCTGCGACAGTTTTACCAGGTCGGCTTCGAGCGCACGCTTCAGGATATCACGCCCTTCTGCCAGCTTCTCGACCTGCGCCGTGACCAAGCCGTCGATACTCGAGCGGCTTTCCGTCAGCTTGGCGAGATCGGCTTCCAGCGCCTGCTTCAGCACTTCGCGGCCTGCGGCCAGATGTTCGACATGGGTCTTGGCCATGTCGTCCAGCTCGATGCGGCGCTGCGACAGCTTCTCCATATCGGCCTCGAAGACGCGCGCCAGCGCGTCGCGGCCTTCCGAGAGCCGATCGACATGCATGGCGGCGATGCCATCGATCTCGGCGCGGCTGTCCGACAGTTTCGCAAGGTCGGCTTCCAGCGCCCGCCTGAGCAGGTCGCGGCCCTCCGACAGTTTTTCGATCTGGCCCGTCACCAGGCTGTCTATGCCGGAGCGGCTTTCGGCCAGACGTGCAAGGTCGGCTTCGAGCGCCTGTTTCAGCACATCGCGGCCGGCGGCGAGATGCTCGACATGGGCGGCGGCAAGGCTATCGATTTCAGCGCGGCTCTGCGACAGCCGTGCAAGGTCGGCCTCCAGGGCGCGCGCCAGCACGTCGCGGCCCTCGGCGAGCTTGTCGACGTGGGTTGCAGCGATGCCGTCGATCTCGGCGCGGCTTTCGGAGAGTTTCGCGAGGTCGGCTTCGAGCGCGCGCTTCAGGATGTCGCGGCCTTCGGCCAGTTTCTCGACCTGCGCGGCGACGAGGCCGTCGATCCCGGCGCGGCTTTCGGCCAGCTTGGCAAGGTCGGCTTCCAGCGACAGGTTGAGGGCCTCGCGGCCCTGCGCAAGCCTTTCGATATGGGCGGCGTTGATGTCCTCGATCTTGGCCAGATCCTGTTCGAGGGAACGCGACAGGACATTGCGGCCCTCGGCCAGGGTATCGACATGTTTCGCGGCGATGTCGTCGATCTCGGCGCGGCTCTGCGACAGCCGTGCAAGGTCGGCCTCCAGGGCGCGCGCAAGGACTTCGCGGCCCTCGGCGAGCTTGTCGACATGGGTCGCGGCGATGCCATCGATCTCGGCGCGGCTTTCAGAGAGTTTCGCAAGGTCGGCTTCGAGCGCGCGCTTGAGGATATCGCGGCCTTCGGCCAGCTTCTCCACCTGCGCGGCGACGAGGCCGTCTATGCCGGCGCGGCTCTCGGCCAGCTTGGCAAGGTCGGCTTCCAGCGACAGATTCAAAGCCTCGCGTCCCTGCGCAAGCCTTTCGATGTGTGCGGCGTTGACGTTCTCGATCTTGGCCAGGTCTTCCTGCAGCGAGCGTGAGAGGATGTTGCGGCCTTCCGCCAGAGTCTCGACATGTTTGGCGGCAATGCCGTCGATCTCTGCGCGGCTTTCGGAGAGTTTCGCGAGATCGGCTTCGAGCGCGCGCTTCAGGAGATCGCGTCCTTCGGCCAGTTTCTCCACCTGCGCCGCAACTAGGCCGTCTATGCCGGCGCGGCTCTCGGCCAGCTTCGCGAGGTCAGCTTCCAGCGACAGGTTTAGAGCCTCGCGGCCCTGCGCAAGCCTTTCGATATGCGCGGCGTTGATGTGGTCGATCTTGGCAAGGTCTTCCTGTAGCGACCTCGACAGAACGTTGCGGCCTTCCGCAAGCGTCTCGACATGCTTTGCGGCAATGCTGTCGATCTCGGCTCGGCTTTCGGAAAGTTTTGCCAGGTCAGCTTCCAGCGCGCGCTTGAGGATATCGCGGCCCTCGGCCAGCTTCTCCACCTGTGTGGCGACGAGGCCGTCTATGCCGGCGCGGCTCTCGGCCAACTTGGCGAGGTCGGCTTCCAAAGCCTGGTTGAGGATGCCACGACCCTCCGCCAGCTTCGCGACATGCGTGGCGCTGACGCCTTCGATCTTGGCAATGTCCTCTTCGAGCGTACGGGCCAGAAGGTTACGTCCTTCGGCGAGCTTTTCGACATGCGTTGCCGCGATGCCATCGATCTCGGCGCGGCTCTGGGACAGTTTCGCCAAATCGGCTTCAAGGGCGCGCGCCAGCAGGCTGCGGCCCTCTGCCAGCCTTTCGCCATGCGTAGCAGCGATGCCGTCGAGTTTGGCGAGGTCGGTTTCGAGCTGTCCGGCCAGAAGATTGCGGCCTTCGGCCAGTTTTTCGCCATGGGCAGCAACCATGCCGCCGAGCTTGGCCAGATCGCTTTCAAGCTGCCCGGCAAGCAGGTCTCGGCCCTCGGCCAGCTTCTCGATATGGCCGGCGGCAATGTTGTCGATCTCGGCACGGCTCTGCGCCAGTTTTGCGAGGTCGGTTTCCAGTGTGCGTGCCAGCAGGCTGCGGCCCTCCGCGAGGCGTTCGCCATGGGTCGTCGCGATGCCATCGAGCTTTGCTAGGTCTTCTTCGAGCGCCCGGGCGAGCAGGTTGCGGCCTTCCGCCAGTTTCTCGATGTGGGTCGCGGCGATTCCCTCGATCTCTGCGCGGCTTTCCGAAACCTTGGCGAGATCGGCTTCAAGCGCTCGCTTCAGGATGTCGCGGCCTTCGGCCAGCTTTTCGACCTGCGCGGCGACCAGCCCGTCGATGCCGGCGCGGCTTTCCGCAAGCGTGGCAAGATCGGCTTCCAGCGCCCGCTTGAGGATGTCGCGGCCCTCGGCCAGCTTTTCGACATGCGTGGCGGCGAGGCCGTCGATCTCGGTGCGGCTTTCCGACAGGCGTGCAAGGTCGGCTTCCAGCGCGCGCTTGAGGATGTCGCGGCCTTCCGCGAGTTTTTCCACCTGCGCGGCGACCAGCCCGTCGATGCCGTTGCGGCTGTCGTCGAGCTTGGCGAGGTCCTCGGCGAGGCGCTTCGACAGCAATTCCCGGCCCTCGGCGAATTTCTGTGCCTGCGTGTCGCCGGCCGCGTGCAGCTCGGCGATGTCGGTTTCCAGCGCCGCGGTCAGCACGCCGCGGCCCTCGACCAGCTTGCTGACATGGTTGGCGATCATGTCGTCGATGGCCGTCATGTCGGAAGCGAAGGCCTTGCTCAGCGCCTCGCGGCCGTCCGCCAGCCGGCCGGACTGGCCGGCAAGCATGCCCTCGATATCGGCCATCTCGGTTTCCAGCGCGCGCGACAGGATGCGCCGGCCTTCGGCAAGACGGTCGAGATGGCCCGAGACCATGGAATCGATGCCTTGCATGTCAGCTTCCAGCGCCTTGGACAGCACGTTGCGGCCGAGCTCGATCTTCTCGACCTGGCCGGAGACCAGCCCGTCGATCGTGCCGACATCGCTTTCCAACGCCCTGCTCAACGCCGAGCGGCTTTCCGCGATACGGCCGACCTGGTTGTCGACCAGCACTTCCACGCCTTCGAGTTCGCCGCGCAGCGACTGCGACAAAGCGCGGCTGCTGCTAGCGATCTTGTCAATCTGGCCGGCGACGACTGCCTCGATGCCACCGAGGTCGGTTTGCAGCGCATCCATCAGCGCGCGGCGGCCGCTTTCGATCTTGTCGACCTGGGTCGAGACGATGGTGTCGAGGCTGCCGATATCGTCGTCGAGCGCCCGGCTGAGCGCGCCACGGATTTCGGCGATGCGCGCCGTTTGCGAGGTGACGATGGTCTCGAGGCGCTCGATATCCTTCTCGAACGCCTGGGAGAGGGCGCTGCGGCCCTCCGAGAATTTCTCGGCCTGCGTGGCGACCATATTGTCGATGACAGAGGCGTCAGCTTCCAGCGCGCGGGAAAGGATGTTGCGGCCTTCGCTCAGCTTGGCGACATGCGAGGTGACCATGTCGTCGATGCTGATGCGGCTCTGGGCGAGTTTCACCGCATCTTCCTGCAGCGCACGGTCGAGGTTTTCGCGGCCCTCGGCGATCTTGCGGAGCTGTTCGCCGAGCGACAGGTCGATCAGCGTGCGCGACTCGTCGATGCGGCGCAGATCGTCCTCGACCGCCTTGGCAACCGCGTCGCGGCCTTCGGCCAGCTTACGGACCTGCGTGTCGACGGCTTCCTCAAGCTCGCCGCGGTTGACGGCAAAACGCTCCAGGTCGGCGCGCAGCACATTGGTCATGCGCTCGCCGCTGTCGGCGAGCTGGCGGGCATGCAGGTCGATGACCTCGTCGAGACCCTTGCGCTGATCGGCAAGCTTGCCGAGATCGGCGTCGAACGCCTTGGTGGCGGTGTGGCGGGCCTCGTCCAGACGGCCGGCGAAATCGGCGGCGCGCGCCTCCAGCATGGACGCGGTCGAGTTGACCATGTCGGTCATCTCGGCGTTCAGCTTCAGCTTGTTGTCGTCGAAGAGCCCGGCGAGCTGGTCGCGGCCGCCGGTGAAGGTTGCGGCGATCTCGCTGGCGCGCTCGACGAGGTTGTCGTTGATCTGGCGGGCGCGCGCTTCGAGCGCGGCGTTGAGCTTCTCGGTGCCGGTGTCCAGCGCCTCGGCGCGCGTCTGGAACTCGCCGATCAGGCTCTGGCCGCGCTCGGCCAGCGTGCGTTCGATGGCCTTGAGGCTGGTGTCGAACTCCTCGTTGAGGGAACGGGCCGCGCCGCCTAGCAGCGAGACCATGCCCGAGGTGCGTTCGTCGAGCATGTCGGTCAGCGAGCGGGTGACGTCGTCTGACGTTTGCTGGAGGGTCGCGATGCGGGTGTCGAGCAGGCTGGCGAAGGCTTCGCCCGAGGTGGTGATGCGGTCACTGAGGCTGTCCAGCCGGCTGCCGATGGAATCGAAGATCGAATTGCCGCTGTCGTTGATGCGATCGATCAGCGCGTCGCCGGAATTGGTGATGGTCATCGTAAGCTTGGTCGATGCGCCGAGGATGCTGTCGCGGATGACGTCGCTGGCGGAGCTAAGCTGGTCCTTCAGCGTCTCGTTGGCGCCGGTGATCGAGGCGCGGACGCGCTCGGCATGGGTGACGACCGCCTCGCGTTCGCTGCCCAGCCCGTCGACCAGCGAGCGGATGCGCGCCTGATTCTCGGTATAGGAGCGTTCTAGCTGGTTGACTTCGGTGTGAACCAGCGTCTCCAGTTCGACGGCGCGCGCCAGCGTGCGCTCGATGCCTTCGCCCATCGCGGCGACCTCGCGCCGAACGGCCTGGCCGACGGTGAGGATACGGTTCTGCGCCATGCTTTCGGGTTCGGCGAGCCGCGCCGCGACCTCCGCTATGCCCTGCGCCGCCAGCCGCATGTCCTGGGCGCGGCGGATCATGACGGCGAAAGCCCAGAACAGGATGAGCGGGGTGAGCGTGATGATGGCGACCAGCAGCACCAGCGGCTGGTCGAGCACAGTACGGGCCGAGAATTCTTCCAGGATTTCCGGGCCGACCAGCAGGTAACCCAGCATCAGCCCGCCGGCGATCCACAAAAGGGACAGCACGGCCACCGCCCAGTAGATGCCCGACGAGGAGCGGCGGTTCAGGTTCTGCAGCACCAGGCGGGATTCGCGGACGGTGTCGTCATTTGCCGGCGCGAACGAGACGCTCGGCGGATCAGCCGGGCGCAATCCGAGCGAGGACGCTGGCTTGACGTCCGTTTCGATGAGGAATTCGCCATCCTGCGCCGCTTGAGCGGCGGGCGCTTCCTGCTTGGCCTGGGCGTTGTGCGTCTCGCGCGAAAGTTCCTCGGCGGCGCGTGAAATCTGCGCCTCCAGATCTTCCATGGAGGCTGCTATGTCGAGGTCGTCGCCTTCGCTGACGAGGTCGCGATCCAGCGCTTTCTCCAGCTCCTTTGCGACATCGCTGTCCAGGTTTTTCGATGTCGTCGGTGCTTTCGCCATGCCGCTACTACCCTGTACCAATGCCGCAATGCTGGTCGAGTGTCGCGGGGGAAACCCCGCATGAGAGGCCCATTATGAACCCCGGATATCGTATCCAGCGGGTCCCGTAAAGAAAACCGCAATCCCGCCAAATGCGTAAAAGTTTAAACATAGGGTTAACGTCACAACATGTTGAGACGGCAAATTGAGCCAATTTTTGGCCTTTTTTGCGATTAACGCGTTATCCACATGATATGGGATAGGGTGCGCGACTGCACCGAAATTTGCCGGGGTCCAACCAAGCATGTTTGAGAACAAGAAAAATGCCGTGGCATTCTCGATGCCCGGCGGCGAGGCATCGGTCACGGCGCGGGGCCGGCCGATCGATCTCGTGCATCTGGCGCGCCAGACCATGGGCGACCGGACGCTGGAGCAGGAGATCCTCTGCATGTTCGTGCACCAGACCCAGCAGGTGCGCGAGCGCATTGCGCAAGCCGAGCCGGGGGAATGCCGCCAACTGGCGCATAGCCTGCGCGGGTCGGCGGTCGGTGTCGGCGCCTTCGCGATCGCCGATTGTGCCGCGGCGATCGAGGCCAAGCCCGATGATCCGCAGGCCAAGCGCAAGCTGGCCCGGCTGATCGACGAGGCCCGCGATTTCGTGGCGGCGATCGGCCGCTAGATCGTTCCGGGATCGCCTGGGACTGCGTGAAAACGCCGCTCTGTTGACTCGCGCGCAACAGTGATTATGTCGGCTGTTCAGGCAGCCCGGAAAAATCATGACCAAGCTGACATACTTAACCTTCGACGGCACGCGCTTCGAAGTCGACGCCGAGAATGGCTCCACCGTGATGGAAAATGCCGTCCGCAATGCGGTGCCTGGCATCGAGGCGGAGTGCGGAGGCGCCTGTGCCTGCGCGACCTGCCATGTCTATGTGGACGAGGCCTGGACCGATATTGTCGGCGAGCCTGAATCCATGGAAGAGGACATGCTGGACTTCGCCTATGACGTCCGGCCCAATTCGCGGCTTTCCTGCCAGATCAAGGTGCGCAACGAACTGGACGGGCTTGTGGTGACGGTTCCGGAAAGGCAAGGTTAGCCCGTCGCCACGCCTTTGTTGGTCACGAGGACCAGCAAGGCCTGCCGGAGGAGCAGCCTATGCCAGAGCCGACGCAGACCGACATTCTGATCATCGGAGCGGGGCCGGTCGGGCTGTTCGCCGTCTTCGAACTCGGGCTCTTCGACATGAAGTGCCACCTGATCGATATCCTCGACCGGCCGGGCGGCCAGTGCGCGGAGCTTTATCCGGAAAAACCGATCTATGACATTCCGGGCTATCCGATCATCACGGCGCAGGGGCTGGTCGACCGGCTGATGGAGCAGATCGCGCCGTTCAAGCCCGGTTTCAGCTTCAATCGCATGGTGACCGGGCTGGAAAAACTGGACGGCGGCGGTTTTCGCGTCACGACAGACGAGAATGAGGTGTTCGAGGCGAAGGTGATTGTCATCGCCGCCGGCGGCGGCTCGTTCCAGCCGAAGCGCCCGCCCATCCCCGGCATCGAAGCCTACGAGCAGGAGAGCGTGTTCTATTCGGTGCGCCGCATGGAAGAGTTCCGCGGCCATGACGTGATGATCGTCGGCGGCGGGGATTCCGCGCTGGACTGGACGCTCAACCTTCAGCCTCTGGCGAAAAGTGTGACGCTAGTGCACCGCCGGCCCGAGTTCCGGGCCGCTCCCGACAACGTCAACAAGATGTATGCGCTTCAGGAGATGAAGCAGCTCGAGTTCCTTGTTGGCCAGGTGACCGGGCTGAAAGGCGCGGACGGCAAACTCTCGTCGGCGACCGTCAAAGGACCGGATGGCGATATCGAAGTGCCGTGCACACGCCTGCTGCCGTTCTTCGGCCTGACGATGAAACTCGGGCCGATCGCCGAGTGGGGCCTCAATCTCCACGAGAACCTGATCCCGGTCGACACGGAAAAATTCGAGACATCGGTGCCTGGCATCTTCGCCATCGGCGACATCAACACCTATCCCGGAAAACTGAAGCTCATCCTTTCCGGCTTCCATGAGGCGGCGCTGATGACCCAGGCGGCGAAGCGTATCGTCAGTCCGGGCGAGCGGGTCGTATTCCAGTACACGACCTCTTCAACCAGCCTGCAGAAGAAGCTGGGGGTGGCCTGAGGCCGCTCAGTTCTTCTTCGCCTTCTCATACGCTTCCATACGTTGCAGGCGGTAGATCAGCAGGCGGATGAGCCGGCGCTCGAAGTTTAACCCCTCGACCTTGTCGAAATCGTTCTGCGCCTTTTCGAGTTTCGCCAGCACCTTGGCCATCATTGCCTTGGCTTCCTCGGCGGCTTCCTTGCAGGTAGGGGCGACGATCGAGGGCAGGGCGTCTTCCAGTTCGCGGGCATGGTTCTTGGCGATGATGATATGGCTCTCCTCATGCCGCTTTATGTCGGCGCTCAGCGTGTCCCAGATCAGCCGCACATCGCTGTCGGCCCGCTTCGGCCGGCGCCATTTCGGCAGGATGACGGTGGCCTTGACGCTGACAGTTCCCTTGACGATGCGGCATCGCTTTTCGTTTTCGCTATAAGCGACACGCATCGAGAACTTCATCTGCGTGGCGCCCGGATGGCGCTGGCCGGAACTCTCGACATGCGGCCCATGCTTGCCGAGTTCGGCCTCGATCTCGTCGAGCGTGCCGCCGCCGATCGAGAAATAGCTGTAAGTCCTGGACACGGTGGCCGCTCCTGCCGCCGGGACGCCCAGGGCCAGCGCCGTCATCGCGGCCAGGATTCGTTTCAGCGTCTTGCCTCTGATCCAGGGCGAAGACAGGCGGCCGCGGAGAACGCCGGAGAGCGAGCATAGGATAAAGGCCAATATGTGCTCTTCCTTCCATGTGGTTAGATACCGAAGCGTGCGATACGGCGCCTGACCTGTCGCAATCGAAGCATCTCGGTGCTGTCAGCAACGTTATGCCGACGCATCTTTTGACCACATAGAGGTGAGGCTTGTCAGCCACACGAGACCATCAAGTTTTCCTGAGTCTTGGCGGCAATCTGGGCGACCCGGCTGATGCCATGGGCGAGGCGTTGCGTCTGCTCGACGCCGATGATGCCACCGAAGTCATCGCCGTATCGTCTCTGTACAAGACGCCGCCATGGGGAAAGCTCGACCAGCCGGATTTCCTCAATAGCGCCGCCGAGATCCGCACTGACAGGGCGCCGCGCGACTTCCTCGACCTCTGCCTCGACGCCGAGCGCCGGCTGAAGCGCGAACGCCGCGAGCGCTGGGGACCACGCCTTATAGATATAGACGTCCTGCTGTTCGGCAGCCTCACTCTGCATGAACCCGGCCTCGACATCCCGCATCCGCGCATGACCGAGCGTGCCTTTGTGCTGGTGCCGCTGGCCGAGATCGCGCCCAACCTAAAAATCGGCGGCAAGCCGATCGCCTTCCATCTCAAGGCGCTCGACCATGCCGGTATCGAACGCCTGCCTTCCGCCCGCGACTGGTGGAAACAGGCGTCCGAAAGCTGATTGGGCGTCAGCCGGAGAAGCCGCCACCATCCAGAAACGCCTGCTCTTCCGGCGCCGTGTCGCGGCCGAGAATGAAATTGCGATGCGGGAAGCGGCCAAACCTCGCGATGATGTCGCGGTGGCCTCTCGCATGCTTGGCGAATTCCTCGCCCAGCATGGCGTTCAGCCGGACAGCCTCCTCCTGGTCGGCCATATCCTCGGAATGGGCGTAGGGCAGATAGAAAAAGACACGGATCGGTCCTTCGAACGCGCGATCATGGCCGGCGGCGATTGACGCGCGGGCGATGCGGAGCGCGTGAGGATCGGTCGCGTACATGCGCGTGGTCCTGCGAAAACAGTTGCGGGGGAATTGGTCGAGCAGGATCAGCAGCGCCAGCGATCCTACGGCGCTCTCGGACCAGTCATCGAGGTCGCCGCGCGCCGCAGCCTCATGCGTGTCGATGAAGCGCTCGCGGAAATCGGCGTCGAAGGCATCGTTCTTTTCGAACCAGTTTTCCGGTCCGGCCTCGCACCAGAAATCCACGACCTGCTTGGCTGTCGCGATCATTGATCCTCCCTGTCAGCGCTCTTGTGCGGCCGTCTGGGCAAGGATGTCGGCGGTCTCCGGGTTCATCGCCTGGCCCGGCCGCTTCGGCGGCGCCAGAGGCGCCGGCACCGGCGCATTGCCCTTCATCAAACCGCGCCCGGCCTGCAAGCCGCCGGCGAGTTGCAGCTCCAGCCGTTCGGCATCGCGTCGGCGCACGTCGGCCAGGACCTCGGCGACGTCGTCGGCCTCGGCGCCAAGCGTGCTAAGCGCCTCGCCGCCCAGCGACAGCGCCGATTCAAAAGTCTCGCGAAGCTGGTAGTCGACTCCGGCCTTGATCAGCGAGATCGTCGTGCCCCGGTCATAGGCGCGCGCCAGCACCGGCACCATCGGGAACTCCGACTTCAGCAGCTCGGCGATGCGGATCGCCGTGTCGCCCTTATCGACACATATGAGCACTGCCCGTGCCTGATGCGCGCCCGCGGCATGCAATATGTCGAGCCTCGTGCCGTCGCCATAATAGACCTTGAAGCCGAAATCGGCCGCCGCCTGGATCATCTCGACGTCGTTGTCGATGATCGACACCTCCATGCCGCGCAGCAGCAGCGGCTGGCTTGCGATCTGGCCGAACCGGCCGAAGCCGATGATCAACACGCTGCCGGTCAGCCCGTCGGCGATGTCGACGCCTTCCAGCGACTGCGTTTCGCGCGGCGTCAGCCGTCGCAGCGCGATGATGGCAAGCGGCGTCAGCACCATGGAGACGATGATGATCGCGGTCAGCACCGCGCTTTCATTGGCGCTGATGATGCCTTCCGACAGGGCTGCCGCATAAAGCACGAAGGCGAACTCGCCGCCCTGCGCCATGACCACGGCGCGCTCCAGCCCCTCGCGGTGGCCGGAGCCGAGCAGGCGCGCCACGACGTAGATGCCGACCGCCTTCATGATCATGTAGGCGATGACGTAGAAGGCGACCAGCCGCCAGTCCTGCCAGACGACGGCGAGGTTCAGCGACATGCCGACGGCCATGAAGAACAGGCCGAGCAGGATGCCGCGGAACGGCTCGATGTCGGCTTCGAGCTGGTGCTTGAAGGTCGATTCCGACAGCATGACGCCGGCGAGGAACGCGCCCATCGCCATCGACAGGCCGCCGAGTTGCAAGGCGAGCGCCGATCCCAGCACGACCAGCAGGGCGGCCGCCGTCATCACCTCGCGTGCCCGCGATTCGGCAAGGATGCGGAAGAAAGGATTGAGCAGGTATCGTCCGGCAACGATCAGGCCGACGATCGAGCCCATGCCGATGGCAATGCCGGCGAGCCGCTCCGTCCAGCCCGTATGTTCGGCGCCGGGCGCCAGGAAGGCGACCAGCGCCAGCAGCGGAACGATCGCCAGGTCCTCCAGCAGCAGCACGGAGATGATGCGCTGGCCCTTCGGCGTGGCCATGTCGCCGCGCTCTTCCAGCAATTGCATGACAATTGCCGTCGAGGTCAGCACAAAACCGGCGCCTGCCACGAAGGAGGCGGCAATGGGAAAGCCGGTCACGATGCCGACCAGGGTGAGCAGGGCCGCGCAGAGACCCACCTGGAAGACGCCGAGGCCAAAAATCTCGCGCCGCAGATTCCAGAGCCGCGACGGTTCCATCTCCAGCCCGATGATGAACAGGAACATCACCACGCCGAGCTCGGCGACGTGGAGGATCGCTTCCGATTCGTAGAAGATGCCGAGGCCGAACGGGCCTATGACGACACCGGCGGCGAGATAGCCGAGGATCGATCCCAGACCGATGCGCTTGAAGATCGGCACGGCGACAACGCCAGCCGCCAGCAGCGCCACAACTTGAATGAGGTCGCTGCCCGCGCCTTCAACCGCCATACGTCAATCCCGTCCATACTCGCGCGGGCCGGCCGGCCCTGTCAGCCGCTACGATAGGGATTTGGATGGCGCTCTGCCAGTGCCGGATGGACGCGGATGGTGATCCGCAGATCCGGAAAGTCAGTCGATGGAGCCGACGGCCGTTGTGTCGAGGCGCTTCAGGCTGACGCCGATCACCGGCACGAGCTGCTTCTCGACACGCACGGAGATGGTGACGTTCATGGTGTTGTCGCCGGCGAGCCGGGCCTGCATGATGCCGTTGAGCTGCTTGCGGTTGATCGCCAGGACGACCTTCTGGCCGCTCTCGACGACGTTGCCGGAAATGATGTCGAGCCCCTTGCCCTCCGCGCCGTCGAGGAACGTGCCCTGGTAGCGGCCGGCCTTGTGCTCGATCGACGCCGTCATCTTCTGCGTGAAGACGCCCACGCGGCAGCTGCCGTCCAGCACCATGCCGGGCTTGTTGCCGGGCGTCTTGCCGGCGAAGGTGCAGTTGAATTTCGTGCCTTTGTATTTGCCGGCGACGATCTCGCCCGGCCCGGCCCAATTTCCCTCGACCGATTCGAAGAACTTTTTGTCGCGGTCGGCGGCATATGCACCCGTTGCCGGCAGGGCAGCGGCGGCCGCTGCGAGGAACATCGAAACGGCGGAAAAAGACACGAACTTCATCGAGGACTGTCCACGCACAAGAGGCTGCTTTGCTGTGTGCGACCATGACCAAGATTGGTTAATGCTTTCCTTCACGGCAGGCTTTCTGCCGTCCCAGAGAGGCCGCCGATGTGGCGCTGCATCACTTGCCGGGCGTGTCTTTTCCCGAGGCCTTGCGGTTGGTGAAGGAGGCGAGCGCTGCGAGAAAATCCGTCAGTTTCGGACGTTTCAGCGCATTGAAGGGCAGGGGCCGCACCGTCTCCATGGCCGCGATGCCGATTCGCGCCGTCATCGTGCCGTTGACCACGCCTTCGCCGAGTTTTGCGGAAAGCCGCGCAGCCAGCCCTTGGCCAACGATCTGATGGACGAAATCGTCACCCGCCGCGATCGCGCCAGTGACGGCCAGGTGCGCGAGCACGCTGCGGGCCAGCCGGAAAAAACCCAGCGTTCCCGGCCTTCCGCCATAAAGTTCCGAGAGGCGGCGAATCAGCCGGCCCGCCTCGAACACGACATAGGCGAGGTCGACCAGCGCCCGCGGGCTGACGGCGGTGACGATCGACACACGCTTGGCGGCGTCAAGGATCATCGTGCGTGCCCGTGCATCGAGCGGTCCGAGGATCTCCGTTTCCGCGAGGCGGATCAGATTCGCACCGTCGATGATCTCGCCTTTGAGGTCAGCCAGCGCCCGCCGCCCGACGGCGGTCTCGGGATTGGCGGCGACCAGCGCCGTCAGTTCGGCGACGACCTTGCGAGCGGCCACTACGTCGTCGCGGCGCGTCGCTTCGGCGGCGGCATCGCGCAGATGCCCGATCGTCGAAAGCCGCGACAGCGCAAGCATTTCGCGGGCGAAGATGACGATCAGCGCGAGCAAGGCCACCGCCGCCGCTGCGGCCGCGACCCATCCCAGCCACTCGGCCCGCTCGAACAGGTCGCGGATCAACTGGTCGGTCCATAGCCCGATAGCGAGCGAGGCGAGGACGCCAAAGGCAGTGCCGAAGATCGTCGAAAGCCATGAGCGCCGCTTCGGCGCCGCGGCGGGAGGCGGATCGCCGGCGACGGCCTCCGGTTCGGCGAAGAAATCCGTCTCCGCCGGCAGCACGACCGCATCCTCGGCTTTTAGCGCGCGCGGCGGTCTCGGCCTGGCAGTTTCTTCGGTGACGGCCGGTCTCGGAGCCGAAGCAGTTCCCTGTGGGGTGGGAACCGGCGGCTCGGTGCCGTCGGCTGTGATTCGAAAGGCTGCTGCGGGCTTGCGGGGCGGTGTCATGCGAGACGATCTCCCAGCAGGAATTGCATGGCGCGATCGAGCCGAATATGCGGCAGCGACAACGTCACGCCGTCAGCCGTCCGCTCCAGCTTCGGCGGGCGAAAGCGGACGAAGCGGATGGCGTTTTCGCCGATCTCTCCGGATGCCGTCTCGAATGCCGAATCGGTTCTTGCCGGCAAGTCTCCGGGAAAGACCGCTGTCTCGGTCTTGCCGTCAAAAACCTCGTCGCCGATGGTCTCGCCCTTCAGCGGCGTTCCGATGATCACAGGCAACTCCTCGCGGCCATGCTTGACCGTACCCTCGCGGGTGGCACGAACCGCCGCCATGGCGAGCACATCCACCTCGGCGCCGGTCAGGTCGGCGCGCTTCACCGCGCGGTCGGCGATGCGCTTGACGATTGCCTGCAGCCGGTCGTGGCTTTCGTGGTGCAGATGGTCGGCCTTGGTTGCGGCGACAAGGATGCGGTCGATGCGGTGGGAGAAGAAATCGGTCAGAAAACCACCGCGCCCGATGCGGAAACAGGCAAGAATCTCGCCCAGTGCACGCTCCAGGTCGGCCATGGCCCAAGGGCCGGCGTTGAGCGCCTGCAAAGCGTCGACCAGCACGATCTGCCGGTCGAGCCGGGCGACGTGCTCGCGGAAGAAGGGTTTTATCACATGCGTCTTGTAGGCCTCGTAGCGCCGCTCCATCATCGCCTGCAACGAACCCGATCGCGCGGGCTTTCCGTCGCCGAGAACCAGCGGCGAGAAGGTAAGGGCCGGAGAGCCGTCGAGGTCGCCGGGCATCAGGAAGCGCCCCGGCGGCAGTGTCGATAGCGCCCTCTCGTCGAGCTTGCAGGCCCTGAGGTAGCCGGCAAAGGCTTCGGCCAGGCGACGCGCCGTCATTTCGTCGGCATCGGCATCCGGATCGACTGTCACCGCCAGTTCCCGCCATTGGGCGGCGAGGTCGGCACGCACCGGCAAGGCGGCCAGATCGACGGCCTCCTTGGAGAATTCGCGAAAATCCTTGCCCAGCAACGGCAGGTCGAGCAGCCATTCTCCCGGATAGTCGACGATGTCGATGGCGAGCCGCCCGCTGGAAAACATGCGATTCCAGCCGGATGCGGACTCATATTCGACCGTCAGGCGAAGCTCCGAGATGGCCCGAGTGGAATCCGGCCATATTCGCGCATTCACCAGAGCCTCGACATGGTCTTCGTATTGGAAGCGCGGCACGGCATCGTCGGGCTGCTCTTCCAGCCGCGCGCGGGAAATACGGCCGGACTTGCGCGCCTCGAACAGCGGCAGCCGCCCGCCATGGATCAGATTGTGGACCAGCGCGGTGATGAACACCGTCTTGCCGGCGCGCGACAGTCCGGTGACGCCGAGCCTGAGCGACGGCGACGAGAACATGGTCGCGGCCCGGCCGGTGAGCGTGTCCAGCGCGATCCGCGCCTCGTCGGTGAAACTGGTGAGTGACGCCAAGCCGGATGCCCCGCTGCGAACCGTTCCGGCGATATAGGCGAGCACAACGGCAATTGAAATGCCGGGCGGCCTGTTCGCGGAGCGCGGGGAACTTTCCTACAAGAGCGCGGGGCTGAGAAACGCCTTCAGCTTCCCCTCGCCGGGGGCGGCATGCCTGAGCTTGGTTTCGAACCTGAGCACGGCCAGTCCCGATGTCGGAAAGCCGGAGGGCAGCGCCGCCAGCGCTGCGGCGTTTCCGCTTCCGGCCAGCGCAATGGCCAGATCCTCCATCGTTGGATTGTGCCCCACGACCAGCAGCGATCCGCGTCCGTCATGGTCGCGGATCGCCGACAGATAGCCGGCGGCATCCCCGGAATAGAGCGCTTCGAGGAAGACCACGCGGCCGGTATCGGCGTGGGCGGCGACACCCTCCAGCGTCTGGCGGGCGCGCACCGCGGTAGAGCAGAGGGTGAGGTCGGGCGCGTAGCCACGCTCGCGCATGGCGAGACCGATGGCCTCGGCATCGCGCACACCGGAGGCATCGAGCGGGCGGTCGAAATCGCGCATTCCGGGCTGCGCCCAGCCGGCCTTGGCATGCCTGAGAAGATAGAGCGTGCTCATCCGGCGTTCCCTTGCGGAACTGGGGAATAGCCGTCAAAGCGTCATGGCGCAATGGCCGGTTTGGTCAGCCATTCCCTTATCAAATCAATGTCATGCAAGCTGTGGTAACCCAACGCGAAGTCGCTTCGGGGCGCACCTAACAATTGCGTGACGGCCAAGAGGATTGATCTTGTGCCCCATCGGAGCGGCGAATATATAGGCGCCAAAAAACTAGGGGTAATGGGATGAGTCGAATGAGCGTTCTCGTTAATGCCGACTACGTGCCCTCGGAAGAAGAGCCTTTCATGAACGAACGGCAGAAGGCCTACTTCCGGGCAAAACTCATAACTTGGAAGAGCGACATACTTAAGGAAGCCCGCGAAACACTCGAAATTCTCCAGCAGGAAAACGCCAACCATCCCGATCTCGCCGACCGCGCCTCCTCCGAAACCGACCGCGCCATCGAACTCAGGGCGCGCGACCGCCAGCGAAAGCTGATCTCCAAGATCGACTCGGCGCTGATGCGCATCGACGAGGGAACCTACGGGTTCTGCGAGGAAACCGGCGAACCAATTTCGCTGAAGCGCCTGGATGCCCGGCCGATCGCGACCTTGTCGATTGAAGCGCAGGAACGTCACGAGCGCCGCGAAAAGGTCTATCGTGACGATTGATTCTTAGAGGCTGAGCTTCCGGAACGAAAAAAGCGGCGTGGAGCCGCTTTTTCTTTTTGTGCCGGGGCCTGAGGGCTATCGACGCGGGTTGGAAAGCTCGCCGAGCAGCTTTGCCATCTCTTCGTCCAGTGACGGCGCCGGCTTGCCGCCCTTCGTCTCGCTGCTTCTCGTCTCGCTGTCGTCCAGCGACACTTCCAGTTCCTTGAGCAGGGCATCGTCGAGATCGTTGTCGGGTGCCGCAGGTGCCGGGCTGCTCCGCAGCGTCGGTGCCGGCGGCAGCACCGGCGCGGCCCGAGACTCTGGGCGCACTGCGCCGACCGGTGCCGCAGGTCTGGTCAGTTCCGGCCGCGCGACCGGGCGCTGCGGCAACATTTCCGGCGGGCGGGGTGCTGCCTGCGCCGGAATGCGGTTCGGGCTCGGCGACGGCGCGGGTGATAACGGTATGGGCGGCGGAGCGGCGCGCAGTGGTTCGGGCGGGCGTCGAGCCGGAGCGGCAGGTGCCGGAGGCAGCACGGCCGCCGGCTGCGGAGCCTGCGGTTCCCTGACCGGCTCTGCAGGCGCTGCGGGCCGCCGCTGTTGGCCAATGCGGATGTCGCGCTCGACTACAATGTCGGTCGTCCCGCCGATCAAAAGCAGATGTTCGATGTCGTCGCGGCGAACCAGGATCAGGCGCCTGTGGCTGTCGACGGCCGTGGCGTCCATCACCGCCAGTCGCGTCTTGCGGTTGCGGCCACCGGCCACGAATGTGCCCGAAAACGTGCTGCGCATCAGCCTGATGACGAACAGGAGCAGGATCAGTCCGACCAGCGCGAGCAAGGTCACCACAATCGCCTGCGAATATCCTGGACCCGCTATTTCGTCCAACCAGTCCAGCATTTCGATCCCCGTATCATTGCCAGCCGCGGCGCGACACTAGAGCAACGTGCGCGCGGATGGAACCTTTCTGTGCGGATGGTTTGGCACTAGGCTGAAAGCTCGGCGATATGTCGCGAATGGCGGCATTTCTGCCCGGAATGAGGCTTTCCCGCGCTTTTTGCCGGGGGGCTTTTCAGGCTAAGGAGTCTATGATCTGGGCCGATTCGGAAAAAGGGGTGGACAGCGGAAAATGGCGGGGATCGCGCTCTGATGGCGAAGGACACGCGCGGCGATTTCTATCCCGCACCGATCGTCGACCAGGGTACGCGGCCCGGAGCGATTACCCGGCTCATCATCTTCATCGTCGTGTTGACCGGCGCGGCCATCGTCTTCGGCATCTTTCGCGAGCGGCTGGGCGACCCGTTCCTGCTTGGCATGCTGGGCGTACTTGCCATGACGGGCGTCGGGTTCCTCTTTGCCGCGGCCATCGGCTTCGTGCAGATCGCTTCACGGTCGACAACCGACGAACTGTCAAAATCCTTCATTGATTCGATGGCGCAGGGGCTGATCGTCACCGACGGCAAGGCGCGGGTGATCTACGCCAACCGCGCCTATGCCGACATGACCGGCGCCACCAGCGCCACAGATCTCAGGAACGTCGAATCGCTGCTGTCGGACGTTCCCGAGGCCGCCGACACCATCTACCGGCTGGCTTCCGGCCTGCGCGACGGCCAGCCGGGGTCCGGCGAATTCCGCATGGCGCGGTCGATCAAGCCCGGTGTTGACAGCGGGCCGCGCTGGTACCGCGCGCAGGCGCGGACGTTCAAGGTTCCGGGCGAGCGGCAGCCGCTGTTTGCCTGGCAGCTTGCCGACATCTCGCGCGAGCGGGCCGAGCAGGAGCGCTTCTTCCTCGACCTGCAGCAGGCGATCGACCATCTCGACCATGCGCCAGCCGGCTTCTTCGCCGCCGACGCAGAAAACCGCATCACCTATGTCAACGCGACGCTGGCCGAATGGCTGGGCGTCGACCTGACGAGTTTTACGCCCGGCCAGATGACGCTTTCCGGCATCGTCGCCGGCGACGGCATGGCGCTCATCCGCTCCGTCAAGGCCGATCCGGGAACCACCAAGAACGCCGTTATCGATCTCGATCTTGCCATGTCGACGGGACAGGCACTGCCGGTGCGGTTTTTGCACAGGGTCACCGCCAATCGCGACGGCTCCAGCGGACCCACCCGCACGATCGTGCTGAACCGCACGCAAGGTGAGGATTCTTCCGGCGATCTAAGGGCTTCCGAGAACCGCTTCACGCGTTTCTTCAACTCGACGCCGATGGCCATAGCCGGCGTTGATCAGCAGGGACGGATCGTGCGCACCAACGCGCCGTTCTTCTCGCTGTTCTCCAGCATCGTCGACCGCGACGCGATCGACCGCCATGTCCGCTTCGATTCGGTGATCCACGAACGCGACCGCGCCACCTTCGCCCTGGCGCTGGAGAAGGCCCGCCGCCGGCAGGCGGAGATCGACCCGATCGACACGGTTCTGCCCAACAACGAGGAGCGCCACGTCCGCCTCTATGTGAACGCCGTGGCGGACGGTCCCGGCATCGAGGAGGCCGAGGAGGCCGCGATCGTCTATGCCGTCGAGATGACCGAGCAAAAGGCGCTGGAAGGCCAGATGGCGCAGAGCCAGAAGATGCAGGCGGTCGGCCAGCTTGCCGGCGGCATCGCACATGATTTCAACAACGTGCTGACGGCCATCATCATGGCCTCCGACCTGCTTTTGACCAATCACCGCCCGTCCGACCCGTCCTTCCCGGACATCATGAACATCAAGCAGAACGCCAACCGGGCGGCGTCGCTGGTCAGGCAGTTGCTGGCCTTCTCGCGCAAGCAGACTTTGCGGCCGGAAGTCCTCAACCTCACCGACGTGCTCGCCGATCTGCGCATGCTTTTGGCTCGGCTGATCGGCAACAACGTAAAACTCAAGGTCGACCATGGCCGCGACCTCTGGCCTGTGCGGGTCGACATCAGCCAGTTCGAGCAGGTTGTCGTCAATCTGGCGGTCAACGCCCGCGACGCCATGCCGTCCGGCGGCACGCTCACCGTTCGCACGCGCAACGTCACCGCCGAGGAATCGCGCGGCTTCGCCTCCTACCATCGGGAACTGGAGAACGGCGATTTCGTGCTGGTCGAGATCGAGGATACCGGCACGGGCATACCTCCGGATGTCCTGAAGAAGATTTTCGAACCGTTCTTCACCACCAAGGAAGTGGGCAAGGGCACAGGGCTCGGCCTGTCGATGGTCTACGGCATCATCAAGCAGACGGGCGGTTTCATCTTCTGCGATTCGGAGGTTGGCAAGGGTTCGGTGTTCCGCATCTTCCTGCCCCGCCACGTTCCCGAGATACGCGCCGTGCCGGAGGCTGCAAACCAGCCCGGCTTGCCCGATCAGGCGCCGGCCTCCAATGGAGCCGCCGCCACGCCGGCCAAGTCGCCGGACGCCACGCGCGACCTTTCTGGATCGGCGACTGTCCTGCTCGTCGAGGACGAGGACGCGGTGCGCATGGGCGGCATGCGGGCGCTCACATCCCGAGGCTACACTGTCCACGAGGCGTCCTCCGGCGTCGAGGCGCTGGAGATCTATCGTGAACTCGAAGGCAAGATCGACATCGTGGTGTCCGACGTGGTCATGCCCGAGATGGACGGTCCGACGCTGCTCGGCGAGTTGCGCAAGATCGACCCGGACATCAAGTTCATCTTTGTTTCCGGCTATGCGGAGGACGCGTTCGCGCGCAATCTGCCGGCGGAGGCAAAATTCGGCTTCCTGCCGAAGCCTTTTTCGCTGAAGCAGCTTGCAACCGTCGTCAAGGAAGTGCTGGAAAGCGAATAGGGGTTTGCTGGAATGCGTTCTTGAGGGGGAGCGCGTAACCGTTCGAACCGTTGGTCCCACGAGGACCATGTATGTGGACGCTGCTGAACGTGGTCGGGGGACCCTCATGACGCCGCACAACGAGGCTTCGCCGGGCGACTACGCGGAAACCGTCCTGGTTCCCGGCGATCCCTTGCGTGCCAGATGGATGGCCGAAACCTTCCTCGACGACTGCCGCTGTGTGAACACGGTGCGCGGCGCTCTCGGCTTCACCGGCTTCTACCAGGGCAAGCGCGTCAGCGTGCAAACGACCGGCATGGGCCGTCCGTCCTTCACCATCTATGTCCATGAACTGATCGCCTCCTACGGCGTGCGCACCGTCATCCGCGTCGGCTCCTGCGGTGCGCTGACCGCGTCGACACCGCTGCGCGACATTTTTGTCGCCGAGAGCGCTGTCATGGATTTCGACGTGGCGGCCGGCGACCCGGTCGGCAAGCCCGACTCCGAACTGGCGCGGCTCGCGGTCGAAACCGCGCGTGCCCGAAAAATCCCGTTCCATTTTGGGCCGATGGTTTCCAGCGACATTTTTTACCACCCGACGCCCGAGACCCGATTCGACCTGCCGCGCGCGAAGGGCATCACCGCCGTCGACATGGAGACCGCCAACCTGTTCGCGCTGTCTTCTGCTCTGGGTTACCGGGCGCTATCGATCTGCACCATCGTCGACAGCCTGCTGACCGGCGAGGAGACGGCGCTGTCGGAGCGGCAGGAATTGTTCCGCACCGCCGCCCAGGTCGCGCTCGACGTGGCAAAGGCGATCGGCTGAAATCGTCGGGGGGTTGAGCCTTGCCGGTGGCCCGCTCTCAAGCCGCGACGCTGTGCAGCGCCCTCATATCCACGTCGCTCGGCCGGTGGCCGCGCAGATAAAGCGCGCAGGTGGTGCGCAGCATCGACGCGAAGTTCGGGATCTGGCCGTTGATCTCGATCGCCTCGTCGTAGAGTTTCGAGATGAATTTCGGCGTCGTCAGGCCCTGGCCGGCCGCGATCTCGTCGAGCAGTTCCCAAAATGTCACTTCGAGCTGGATGCTGGTCGAATGTCCGCCGATGCGGATGGAGCGGTTGATCTGCCTGTAGCCCTCTGGGTCCTGGCCCGCGAATACCCTGCACATGTCGGTCTCCTCCTCGTTCTTGGTCTTGGCCGCGACGCCTGAAGGCGGGCGGCGGAGCTTCTCTTCCCGAAACCATATTCCGCGCAAACGACGTCCGCCGCAATCGGACTTTCGTCCGCCGGGCCGAAAACGGGTTCACAATCGTGGTAACCGGCTGCCACCACATGCGGGCGGGGCGGCTCATAATCGTTTCCGACAGGCACGACGGAGACCGATTTGGCCAAGGCAATACACAGCATGATTCGCGTCCTCGACGAGGCGCGTTCCGTATCTTTCTACAAAAACGCGTTCGCGCTCGACGTAGAAGACCGGCTGGATTTCGAGACCTTCACACTGATCTACCTGCGCAATGCCGAGGCGGATTTTGAGGTCGAACTGACGGTCAACAAAGGACGCACCGAGCCCTATGCGCTGGGCGACGGCTACGGCCACATCGCCGTCGTCGTCGATGATCTCGACGCCGAGCACGCCCGCTTCGAGGCGACCGGGCTCAATCCGCGCAAGATCGTCGAGTTCAATAAGGATGGCGGGCTTCTGGCGCGGTTCTTCTTCGTCGAGGATCCGGACGGCTACAAGATCGAGGTTTTGCAGAAGCACGGGCGGTTTCGATAGCAGGGCGCGGGAGGGAACGCCCGCCAGCCAGCAAGGGCGCCATTGGCGCCGACAGCAAGCAAGGGAGGTAGGAATGGTTACGATCTATGACAGGCGGCCCGGCATTTCGCGCCGCGATCTGCTGAAGCGGGGAGGGGCGGCCGGCGCCCTGCTCGTCATCAGCGGCACGGCAGTCATCAGCCCGCGGAATGCCTGGGGCTTGGAGACGACGGCGCTGAAGCCGGAAACCATGGCGACGCTGATCCAGATGGCGCGCGACGTCTATCCGCACGACCAGGTGCCGGACAAATATTACGCCATCGCCGTCAAGAGCCATGATGAGGCAGCCGCCAAGGACCCTACACACAAGGACCTCATCGAGAAAGGCGTCGCCGATCTCGACCAGCGCTCCGGCGCCGGAGGTTATCGCGGCCTCGGCTGGGAAGAGGAGCGCGTCGCCGTGCTGCGCCAGGTCGAGGACACGCCGTTCTTCCAGGCGATCCGCGGCGGGCTGGTGGTCGGCCTCTACAACCAGAAGGAGGTATGGCCGATCTTTGGCTACGAAGGCGAATCCTACTCCAAGGGCGGATACGTCGCGCGCGGTTTCAACGACATCGAGTGGCTCTGACCGTCACTCGATCCATCCCGTCGAAACCAGTGAATTCAAAGCCTTTGGGAGGAAACCATGGCTGCACCCTATGATCTCAACGACGACAGCGTTGTCGTCATCATCGGTTCGGGCGCCGGCGGCGGCACGCTTGGCAACGAACTCGCCCAGAAGGGCATCGACACCGTCATCCTCGAAGCCGGACCGCGCGTCGAATATGACGAGTTCGTCAACGACGAATGGGAGTCCTTCGGCCAATTGGCCTGGAAAGACCTCCGCACCACCGGCGGCACCTGGCGGGTGGCGAAAAATTTCCCCAACCTGCCTGCCTGGATCGTCAAGGCGGTTGGCGGCTCGACCACGCACTGGGCCGGCGCGTCGCTGCGCTTCCAGGAGCACGAGTTCAAGACGCTGACGCACTACGGCAAGATCGAGGGCACCAGTCTTCTCGACTGGCCGATCTCGCTCGCCGACCTCGAACCCTATTACGCCAAGGCCGAGGACAAAATGGGCGTGACCCGTACCAACGGCATCGAGGGCCTGCCCGGCAACAACAACTTCAAAATCCTGAAAGCCGGCGCCGACAAGCTGGGCTACAAGGAATGCCACACCGGCAACATGGCCATCAATTCGGCCGAGCGCGACGGCCGCATGGGCTGCCAGCAGACTGGCTTCTGCTTCCAGGGCTGCAAATGGGGCGCCAAATGGTCGACCCTCTATACCGAAATCCCGAAGGGCGAGGCGACCGGGAAGTTGGAGGTGCGGCCGAATGCGCAGGCGGTCAAGATCGAGCACGACGCCACGGGCAAGGTGACCGGCGTGACCTACGCCGACAAGGACGGCAAGCTCAGCACCCAGAAGGCGCGTATCGTCGCGGTGGCCGGCAATTCGATCGAAAGCCCGCGGCTTCTTCTCAACTCGGCCTCGACGATGTTTCCGAACGGGCTCGCCAATTCGTCGGGGCAGGTGGGCAAGAACTACATGCGCCACACCACCGGCTCGGTCTATGCAATCTTCGACAAGCCTGTGCATTTCTATCGCGGCACGACCATGGCCGGCATCATCCGCGACGAGGCGAAACACGACACCTCGCGCGGCTTCTCAGGCGGCTACGAGATGGAGACGCTGGCGCTCGGCGTTCCCTTCATGGCCGCCTTCCTCGACCCGGGCGCCTGGGGCCGCTCCTTCACCACCGCGCTCGACCACTACGACCACATGGCGGGAATGTGGATCGTCGGCGAGGACATGCCGCGCGACATCAACGCGGTGACGCTCGACCCAACCAGCAAGGATGCGGCAGGAATGCCGGTCGCCCATGTCAGCTTCACCGATCATCCCAACGACGAAGCCATGCGCAACCACGCCTACCGCCAGGGTTCCGCGCTCTACGACGCGGTCGGCGCCACCCGCACCTTCCCGACACCGCCCTATCCATCGACCCACAATCTCGGCACCAACCGGATGAGCGAGAAAGCGAGCGACGGCGTCGTCAACAAGTTCGGGCAGGCGCACGACATCAAGAACCTGTTCGTGTCGGACGGCAGCCAGTTCACCACTGGCGGGGCCGAGAACCCGACGCTCACCATCGTCACGCTGGCCATCCGCCAGGCCGACTATATCGCGCAGGAGATGAGTGCGAAAAACATCTGAGCCCTCCCAGGGCTGGCTGGCCGGCGCAGGCTGCCGAAAGGCGCCGCGCCGGCTTTTCTTTGAAACACGGTCGGCTTCCCTTTTCGTGGCCGGTTCTCACTGCCGGCTGATAAGCCTGTACGGTTCACCGGCTGCAGGTGCATTGTCTCGCCAAAACGCCTATCCATGGCAGGCGCGGCACGGCTGCCGCGCGGAAAGGGCGAAGATGCTTCGAATCCACAAGATCGCCATCGACAACATCTACGTGCCGACGGCCCGGCGCAAAACGCTGCATCCGGAGACGGTCCGGCTGCTTGCCGAGGACATCCTCGAAAACGGCATGAAACTGCCGATCCAAGTGCGCGTCGACGGGGACCGCCACGTTTTGGTCGAGGGCTTGCACCGGCTGGAAGCCGCCAAATGGCTGGGCGAGACGACGATCGACGCCTACCTGGTCCAGGCGAAACGCCACTGACGTCAAGGATGCGGATACGCGGGCGCCGTCTTGCCAAAACGTTTTGAAAATTTTCCATTCGGCCATGTCGGGGCCTGCCTGCCGCCAACGTCCTCGGGGCATCGAACGGCGCTTCATCGAAAGCGTCGCCCACCGGAGACCTCACAATGCTGAAATCCGCGCTCGTCACGCTTTTCACCGCTGCCACGGCCGTGCTTGCCATGCCGGCTCTTGCTTTGGCCGAGGAAACCAAGGCTTCGGAGCCCGCCAGCGCCGCCGCGCCGGCCAAAAGCGGGCACATCGAGGCTGGCGGCATCAACTACTATTACGAAATCCAAGGGCAGGGCGAACCGCTGCTGCTCCTGCATGGCGGGCTCGGCTCGACCGGCATGTTCGCACCGATCATGCCGCAACTCACTGAAAACCGCACCATGATCGGCGTCGACCTGCAGGGCCACGGCCGCACCGCGCTGGGCGACAGGCCGATCAGCCTGGAGGCGATGGGCGACGACATGGCGGCCATCGTCAAGGCGCTCGGTTACGACAAGGTCGACGTGCTCGGTTATTCCTTCGGCGGCGGCGTCGGCTTCCGCTTCGCCGTGCAGCATCCGGAGGCGGTGCGCCGGCTGGCACTGGTTTCGGCCGGCTATGCGCGGGACGGTTTTTATCCCGACATTCTTGCCCAGCAGGCGCAGGTCGGCGCCGCAATGGCCGACTTCATGAAGGACACGCCGATGTACAAGTCCTATGTCGCGGTCGCGCCGAAGCCGGAGGATTTTCCAAGACTGCTTGATGCGATGGGCAGCCTCATGCGCCGTGACTACGACTATTCGGCCGACGTGGCGACGCTGAAGATGCCGGTCATGCTGGTGTTCGGCGACAGCGACATGTACCGGCCCGAGCACATCGTAAAATTCTACCAGTTGCTCGGCGGCGGCCTGAAGGATGCCGGCTGGATGCGCGAAAACCTTTCGCAGAACCGACTGGCGATCATCCCCAACCGCACCCACTACGACATGTTCTTCGCGCCGGAACTGACGACAACGGTGCTGCCCTTCCTCGATGGCCAGACGGCGGTGAAGAGCTGGGACGATGTGGTGAAGGCCGCCGGACAATAAAGCCGTATCCAGGCAAGAGACCGCGCGTTCCGGTGGACGCGCGGCCTTGGCGTTTTCCGCCGGACATTCTATCCCTAAGCAAATCCTCGGAGCGGCAACGCCGCTCCGACGTGCTTTGCGGCATCGGGAGTCGGAATGGCGGCGAAATATCAAGGCGGGTGCCTTTGCGGATCAGTGCGCTACCATGCCGACGCACAACCCATCAACCAGCGCATCTGCCATTGCCGGCTCTGCCAGCGGGCCATCGGCGCGGCCTTCAACGCGCGAATCCTGTTCCGCATCGACGACGTGACCTTCGACGGCATGGTGGCGACCGTACATTCCTCGCCGGACCTGAAGCGCGGTTTCTGCCCAAGCTGCGGCACGACGATCTTCTCGCGCCGCGACGCTGCCGGGATCATGGGGCTGACAACCGGCTCGCTCGACGACCCGTCGCTGTTCGAGCCGGAAATGCACATTTTTACCGCGTCGAAGCAGCCCTGGGTGACCATCGACGACGGCCTGCCGCAATACGAGGCCGGGCCTCCGCCGACGTGAGCTAAACTGCTGCCACCCGCCCCCCGATCATCCCTGTGATCTCGGCTGCCGCCTCGCGTATTATTGGCCCCAGTTCCGCAACCCGCTCCGGCGTCACGCGCGCCGTCGGACCCGACACCGAGATGCCGCCGATCGGCTCGCCGAACTCGTTGAAGATGGCGGAAGCCACGCAGCGCATGCCGGGATAGCGCTCTTCGTCGTCGACCGACCAGCCGCGCCCCCTGATCTCGCCGAGGTCGCGGACGAGGGCAGGGGCGTCGGCCAGCGTTTTGCCGGTAAAAGCTTCCAGCCCGGTGCGGCGGATGATTTGCGTGACACGCTCGGCAGGCAGGTTTGCAAGCACCGCCTTGCCGATGCCGCTGGCGTGGAATGGGCTGCGCGTGCCCGGACGGAAGAAGGCGCGGATTGCCTGGTGCGTCTCGACCTGGCTGATGAACACGACGCAATCTTCTTCCGCCAAGCCGAGATTCGCGGTCTCGCCGGTCTTCTCCATCAGGTCCTGCATGACGGTGCGCGCCCGGTCCGCCAGCTTCCGGCGGCGCAGAAAGGCCGCGCCCATGCGGTAGGTCGCGACGCCGACCGACCATAGCTGCTCGGATTTTTCGAACTCGACCATGCCGTGCGTTTCCAGCGTGGTCAGCATCCGGTAAGTGGTGGATGCCGCGATGCCGGAGCGTTCGGCGATCTCGCTGAGCGACATGCCGTCCGCCTCGGCGACGATGGCGAGGATTTTCAGCGCCCTGTCGAGCGACTGCACCGCGTTGGCATCGGGCGAGGCATTGAAGGCACGCGGCCGGCCGCGTTGGCGTTTTTCAGGACTCTGCATTTTCACATAATAAAAAACTTTTCCGGATTTTGGAAAGAGGAAAATCTGGAAAACGGATTTGTCCATAAAATCAAACACTAAATATCCTTCTACAGAAATGAAAAAATATTCTGAAAAAATTGAAAAATGGCTTTAGTCGAGTCATTATCCGGCATCACGACAATCATGATCAAAGGGGCCGGCCATGCCGAAAATGCGCGCTGTCGATGCCGCGGTTCTCGTCCTTGAAAAAGAAGGCGTCTCCTGTGCCTTCGGCGTGCCGGGCGCGGCGATCAATCCCTTCTATTCGGCGATGCGGGCGCGCGGCTCGATCCGCCACGTCCTGGCGCGCCATGTCGAGGCGGCCTCGCACATGGCCGAGGGTTTTACCCGCGCGAAAGCCGGTAATATCGGGCTTTGCGTCGGCACCTCCGGCCCGGCCGGCACCGACATGATCACCGGGCTCTATTCCGCGTCGGCGGATTCGATCCCGATCCTCTGCATCACCGGCCAGGCGCCGCGCGCCCGACTGACCAAGGAGGATTTCCAGGCCGTCGACATCGCCGCGATTGCGGCACCCGTCGCCAAATGGGCGGTTACCGTGATGGAGCCCTATCTGGTGCCGATGACCTTGCAGAAGGCGTTTTACCTGATGCGCTCGGGGCGTCCCGGGCCGGTCCTGGTCGACCTGCCGATCGATGTCCAGCTTGCCGAGATCGAGTTCGACATCGATGCCTATGAGCCGTTGGCCGTCGCCAAACCGTCGATGACGCGCCGCCAGGCCGAAAAGGTTCTGGCGATGCTCAACGCGGCGGAAAAGCCGCTGATCGTCGCCGGCGGTGGCATCGTCAACGCCGATGCGTCCGACCTGCTGATCGAATTCGCGGAAATCACCGGCGTTCCGGTCATCCCGACGCTGATGGGCTGGGGCACGATTCCCGACGACCACCGCCTGATGGCGGGCATGTGCGGCCTCCAGACCTCGCACCGCTACGGCAACGCCACCATGCTCGCCTCGGATTTTGTGCTTGGTGTCGGCAACCGCTGGGCCAATCGCCACACCGGCTCCGTCGACAAATATCGCGAAGGCCGGAAATTCGTGCATATCGACATCGAGCCGACGCAGATCGGCCGGGTTTTCGCGCCCGATCTCGGCATCGCGTCCGATGCGGGCGCGGCGCTCAAGGCGCTGCTCGACGTCGCCACCGAATGGAAGACAACGGGAAAACTGCGCGACTGGTCGGGCTGGGTCAAGGAATGCCAGCAGCGCAAGAAGACGCTGAAGCGCAAGACGCATTTCACCGAGGTGCCGCTGAAGCCGCAGCGTGTCTACGAGGAGATGAACAAGGCGTTCGGCCGCGACACCACCTATGTCACGACCATCGGCCTCAGCCAGATCGCCGGCGCGCAGTTTTTGCACGTCTACAAGCCGCGCAACTGGATCAATTGCGGTCAGGCCGGCCCACTTGGCTGGACGCTGCCGGCGGCGCTCGGCGTGCGCGCCGCCAATCCGGACGCGACGATCGTCGCGCTGTCAGGCGACTATGACTTCCAGTTCATGATCGAGGAACTGGCGGTCGGCGCGCAGCACAAGCTGCCCTACATCCACGTCGTCGTGAACAACGCCTATCTCGGCCTCATCCGTCAGGCGCAGCGCGGTTTTTCGATGGACTTCGAGGTCAGCCTGGCCTTCGAGAACATCAATCGCGGGGAGGGCGCCGAACCCGGCTACGGTGTCGACCATATAGCTGTCGCCGAGGCGATGGGCTGCAAGGCGATCCGCGTCCGCCGGCCGGAGGATTGCGCGGCGGCCTTCAAGGAGGCAAGGCGGCTGGTGGCCGAACATCAGGTTCCCGTCGTCGTCGAGTTCATCCTGGAGCGCGTCACCAACGTCTCGATGGGCACCGAAATCGACGCCATCGTCGAGTTCGAGCAGCTTGCCGAGCGCAACGAGGATGCGCCGACGGCGATCGCGCTGCTTGATTGAACACCGTTTGACGACAACCCGGAAGCGCCGGCTTCCGGATTCTGCCCTGGAGGCCAAGATGCCACGCTTTTCCGCAAACCTGTCGATGCTCTTCACCGAACTTGATTTCCTCGACCGCTTCGACGCCGCCGCCCGCGCCGGCTTCACCGGTGTGGAATATGTCAGCCCCTACGACCATCCGCCCGAAACCGTCGCGGCGCGGCTGAAAAAGAACGGGCTGGCGCAGGTGCTGTTCAACCTGCCGGCCGGCAACTGGGCGGGCGGCGAACGCGGCATCGGCTGCCTGCCGGACCGCATCGACGAGTTCCGGCGCGGCGTTGACACGGCAATCGCCTACGCCAGGACGCTGTCTTGCCCGCAGGTTAACTGCCTGGCCGGCATCGCGCCCGCCGGAGTGGACCCCGCCGTTCTGGAAAATGTCTTGGTCGAAAACCTGAAATACGCCGCGCCGCGCTTCGAAGCGGCCGGCGTAAAGCTGCTGATCGAGGCGATCAACACCAGGGTCGACATCCCCGGCTTCTTCCTGGCCAATTCGGCACAGGCGTTGGCGATCATCGACCGCGTCGGCTCGGACAATCTCTATTTCCAATACGACATCTACCACATGCAGGTCATGGAGGGGGATCTCGCCCGCACCATCGAGAACAATCTCGGCCGCATCGCGCATATCCAGCTTGCGGACAATCCCGGCCGACACGAGCCGGGGACGGGCGAGATCAATTTTCCTTACCTCTATGAGCATCTGGACCGCATTGGCTACGCCGGCTGGATCGGTGCCGAATACAAACCCAAGGCCGGGACGGAAGCGGGGCTGGGGTGGTTCAAGGCGATTTCGGGAAAAGGCAGCGCGGCGGCCTAGCTATTTTAAGCAAAGCACTCCTTCGCACCCCCCTCTGTCCTGTCGGACATCTCCCCCGCAAAGGGGGAAATGTCCGACAGGACAGAGGGGGTGCGAAGGAGCGAGACTTTCAAGGAGACTTTCATGCAAACAATCGGCTTCATCGGCCTCGGCATCATGGGCGCGCCGATGGCGGGGCATCTGCTCGATGCCGGCTATTCGGTCGTCACGTCGGACCACAGGAAACCGGCTCCGGCCGAGCTTGCGGCCAAGGGGCTGAAGACCGTTTCCGGCCACGCGGCGGTGGCGAAGGCGGCCGACATCATCATCACCATGGTTCCCGACACCCCCCAGGTTGCCGAGGTGCTGTTCGGGGAAAACGGCGTTGCCGAAGGGCTTTCCAGGGGAAAGCTCGTCATCGACATGAGTTCGATCTCGCCGATCGAGACGAAAAAATTCGCCGAACGGATCGGCGCGCTGGGCTGCGACTATCTCGACGCGCCGGTGTCGGGCGGCGAGGTCGGGGCCAAGGCGGCGTCTCTGACCATCATGGTCGGCGGTCCGGAAGCGGCATTCGAGCGGGCCAAGCCGGTGTTCGAAAAAATGGGAAAAAACATAACGCTGGTCGGCGGTAACGGCGTCGGCCAGACGACGAAGGTCGCCAACCAGATTGTCGTCGCGCTCACCATCGAGGCCGTCGCCGAGGCGCTGGTGTTCGCCTCGAAGGCCGGCGCCGACCCGGCAAAAGTGCGGCAGGCGCTGATGGGCGGGCTTGCGGCGTCGCGAATCCTCGAAGTGCATGGCGAGCGCATGGTCAAGCGCACTTTTGCGCCCGGCTTCCGCATCGAACTCCATCAGAAGGACCTGAACCTCGCGCTGGAAGGCGCGAAAGCTTTGGGTGTGGCGCTACCCAACACCTCGACCACGCAGCAACTGTTCAATTCCTGCGCGGCCAATGGCGGCGCGAAGGAGGATCACTCGGCCTTGGTGCGGGCGCTGGAGCGGATGGCCGGGCACGATGTGGGATGACCCGATGCGAATCCGCCAGGATGCGTTGACGGGAGGAGGGCGCCCCTCTCGGTCCTAGTCAACTCGCGGACACGCTACCGACCGCCACCGTCCCGGGAGCACGACGACCCCGGCACCGCGCAATTGGCCGGTTGCACACCGGGGACGCCCGCGAGATTCTGGCAGGCCGCCAGCGTGGAAAGCGCGGTGGCGGCCAGGAGAACGATTCCAAGAAATTTTCGCATGTCTGAAAGTCCTCACAGCGGCCATTGGCGCGGAAAACAACCCTTGCGGGTATGGCTGGCCGGAAGTCAATTGTTGCAGACCAGTCATGCGACTGAAAATTCAAATACAAGTGAAGTGGACTGTCGTGTCTCGGCAGACCGCCAAAAAAGCTGCACCGCGCAACGCGGCGCCGCCGCGTTCAAGACTAGCGAGCGGCCGGCGCCGGTATCTCGAACTTGTCCGGCCTAACCACCACGCCTGTTCGGCGGGCAACAGCCCCGGCAAAGGATCATCAGTGCGCCGAGCAGGATGAGCCGACAGACCCGCAATTGGGCGGGACGAAACCGGGCTGGCCGGCAGTGTTCTGGCAGCCTGTAAATACGCTCATAGCGAACCCGGCAATGACCAACATTCCGAAAAACCGTCGCATGTCCGAACTCATCGATCTGAACCCGCGCAGTTCAGCGCAGGATGGCGTGCCCGCATCCGCCCCCGTCAATAGTTATGGGTGATATGCTGGCCGACAAGTCCCGACACCGGCGGACCTGCATACTCCTGTCAACGTACCGCCAAAAACCGCCGCGCCGCATAGAGCGCCACCGCCGCCGCATTCGACACGTTGAGCGAGCGGATGGCGCCAGGCATGTCGAGCCGGGCCAGCGCGGTCACCGTCTCGCGCGTCTTCTGGCGCAGGCCCTTGCCTTCGGCGCCGAGCACAAGCGCGATCCGTTCGCCGGCAAAGCTTGCCTCCAATTCCGCGGGTCCCTCCGAATCGAGCCCGATGCTGCGGAAGCCGGCTTCATGCAGTTCGTCGAGTGCGGCGGCCAGGTTCTTCACCTCGATCAGGTCGATATGCTCCAGCGCGCCGGATGCGGCCTTGGCCAGCACGCCGCTTTCGGTCGGGCTGTGGCGCGATGTGGTGATCAGCGCGCCGGCGCCGAAAGCCACCGCCGAGCGCAGCACCGCGCCGACATTGTGCGGATCGGTCACCTGGTCGAGCACCACGACCAGCCTCGTCTCTCCCAGCGCCGACAGCGGTTTTGGTTTCAGCGGCAGCGCGTCGATCATCACGCCCTGATGCACGGCCTCGCTGCCGGTCAGCTTGTCGATGTCCTTCGGCTCGACAAGTTCCGCCTTGAAGGGCAGGGCGGCGATGTCCGAAATACCCAGCCGCTCCAGCGCGTTGCGCGTGACCAGCATGGTTTTGATCTTGCGGCGCGGATTGTCGAGCGCGGCGCGCACCGTATGCAGGCCGTAGAGCCGCACCAGCCCGTCCGCCGGGCCATCGCCTGCCGGGATCGCCACGCGCGGACGCTCCACAGGGCCGCCGGCCTTCTGGTCGCGATGCGCGCGCCGCAGCTTTGCGTAGTGGGTGTCCTTTGGGGTGCCGGATTTCTTGTCGTCGCTCATTTCCCGCCTATAACCGGGATCAAGCCGGTTTCACAGCGAGATGCAGTTGGAAATTGCTTTCGAAATCGAAGCCGGCGCGGTTGACAGGATTTTGCCGGCCCTCCATAAGGCGCTTCGCTGTTTCCGGGGCTGTCGTTCCGGTTCGGCACGCAGCCTCGAAAGCAGGCTCCGGATGGTAGGAAGGGTGCCCGAGTGGTTAAAGGGGACGGACTGTAAATCCGTTGGCTCAGCCTACGTTGGTTCGAATCCAACCCCTTCCACCACCGCCGGAAATTGCTGTAAGGATGCTGCACAATGCGGGTGTAGCTCAATGGTAGAGCAGCAGCCTTCCAAGCTGAATACGAGGGTTCGATTCCCTTCACCCGCTCCAGCTTGCCCCGCAAGGGTTTGTGGGTTTTTTCGCCTTCCATCTCGACACCGGTTTTACAGCGAGTTTTACAGCTTCTGTTCACCGTCTGGCCTTGTTGAGCTTCAGGATGCGCTCTTTGATGGCCGCTTGCCGGCCGACATAGCGCCGGATGATTCGCGAGACGCTCTCCTCTTCCCAGCCCATGACCTCGGCGATCTCGCGCTCAGAAAGCCCCGCGGTGTAGAATTTCGTTGCGGCAGTTCCGCGCAGGTCATGAAAGTGAAGGTCCTTTCCCTCCGGCCAAGCTAGCTCCTTAGCTTTGCGGAACGAGGCGTTAAAGCCACGCCAAGGCCGTTTTCGGCTGTTGGTCAAAACTACCGGCGAACGCTGGGGAATACATTCGAGCACCTCGCGGAGCTCATCGTAGATCGGAATGATCGCCTCGCGCCTGTGCCTGCTTTTACCGGTGGTGATAACGATGGCATCCTCTTCTATCCGCGACCAACTTAGATGGAGGAGATCGCCGAGACGTAAACCGGTGTGCGCCGCCAGATCGATAGCGTGCGCAATCTCGGGCGAGCACGTCATTTTGATGTGAGCGATATCTGCATCCGTCCAGATGATCTCCGCCCTCGATTCACTGTAGACCCGCTTAATCCCCTCGCAAGGATTGGAGGCGAGCATGCCCACCGGATCCACGCCGTAGGACAATACCCGCGAAAGCACCTGCATGGCGTAGTCGGCTGTTCTCGGCTTGTCGGCAAACGTGGCACGCCATTTGATGATGATGGGCCTGATGCGCTCGGCACGGCTGAACTGGGCGATGCTCAGCTCACCGAAATGCTCAGCGATCCGATCGAGCCAGCGGCCCCAGTTGCGCTTGGTGCTGTCCGCCAGCTTCTTGTAGTCGTCAGACGCTTGGTAGAGCGTGACCAGCGACTTGAAACGGCTCTTGTCTGGAGTTGCACGGCTGGCCACGGCCTCGTTGTAAGAAGCAATGAACTCAGGCGTGCCGGGATCACCGCGTAGGCGAGGGCCGCCACGCCAAGCGTAATAGTAGATCTTTCCCTTGGACCTGACCTTGTGCAGGCCGTGGAGTTCAATTTTCATAGCCGTGCTTAGCCTCGAATTCGGCCAGCTCACGATCGAGGTGATCCTCGTCCAAACCATCACGAGCCGCTTGGCCGTAAGAATTGCTGCCAGTCGAACCTGAGCGCGGCGGTGCAAAAACCGGCCACGGTAGCGGCGGGATAGTCCGGCTGCGGGCGGCGTAAAAGTCGTCCACCTATTTTCCTCCTGGGGTTCGCGCAGGAGGGTTAGGGGATCTACACCGTGGA
>NZ_JBIRCY010000066.1:0-39058 GCF_044326205.1 Mesorhizobium sp. IMUNJ 23232 | reverse complement strand
CCCCCCCCCCCCCCCCCCCCCCCCCCCCCCCCCCCCCCCCCCCCCCCCCCCCCCCCCCCCCCCGACCCCGAATTCCGCCTGAAGAAGTGACAGAATGACCTCGCCAACCTATCGCATCGGTATCGACATAGGCGGCACCTTCACCGACATCGCACTGGTCGACGATGCCGGCACGGTCGACATCCGCAAGGTCGCCTCGACACCCGACGACTACAGCCGCGGCATCGCCGAGGGCCTCGACGCGCTGATCCGCGACCTCGGCATCGATCCCAAGGCGATCACCGGCATCGTGCATGCCACCACGGTGGCCACCAACACGATCCTCGAATTCAAGGGCGCGCGGACCGGCCTCGTCACCACGGCCGGTTTTCGCGATGTGCTGGAGTTGCGGCGGCTGCGCATCCCGGTCCTCTACGACCTGCAATACGACAAGCCGCCGCCGCTGGTGCCGCGCCGGCTGCGGCTGGAGGTGCGCGAGAGGCTGGGGCCGGACGGCAAGGTCCGTATTCCGTTGGATGAGGACGACGTGCTCGGCACCGCCGAGATCTTCCGGGCGCAGGGCGTCGAGGCCGTCGCCATCAGCTACCTGCACGCCTACGCCAACGCGGCGCACGAATTGCGCACCGAGGAGATCCTGCGCGATGTCCTGGGCGACGGCGTCTATATCTGCCGGGGCTCGGAAATCCTGCCCGAGATTCGCGAATACGAACGCACCTCGACGGCGGTGGTCAACGCCTATGTCGGCCCGGTCATCCGCAACTACGCGCAGGCACTCGCCGGCCGGCTGGCCGCGATCGGTGTGACGGCGCCGATCGAGATGATGCATTCGGGCGGTGGCATCATGCGGCTGGCGGCCTCCGTCAGGCGCGCCGCCTCGCTGGTCGAATCCGGTCCGGCGGCTGGCGTCATCGCCTGCGCGCGGCTGGTGCGAGGCGAGGGGCGGGGTGCCAACATCATCTCCTTCGACATGGGCGGCACCACCGCCAAGGCGGCGCTGATCGAAAACGGCGAGGCGGCGCGCACCGACGAATACGAGGTCGGCGCCGGCATCAACCTGTCCAGCAAGCTGGTCAAGGGCGGTGGCTACCCTATCAAGATGCCGTTCATCGATGTTTCGGAGATCGGCGCCGGCGGCGGCAGCCTGGTGGCGCTGGACGGGCTAGGCCGCGTCACGGTCGGCCCGGAGAGCGCCGGCGCCATGCCTGGCCCGGTGTGCTACGGACGCGGTGGCACCCGCGCCACGCTGACCGACGTGTTCGTGACGCTGGGCTACATCAACGATGCGACGCTGGCCGGCGGCTCGATCCGGGTCGACGCCGAGGCCGGCCGCGACGCGTTGCGCCGCCAGGTTGCGCAACCGCTCGGACAGGATCTCATGACGACGGCGCGCGGCGTGCTGACGCTGGCCGTCTCGACCATGACGCGCGCCGTAAAGGCTGTCTCCACCTACCGCGGGCGCGACCCGCGCGACTTCACCCTCGTCGCCTTCGGCGGCAATGGTCCGGTCGTCGCCGCCGACATCGCCGCCGCGCTCGGCATCCGCCGCATCGTGGTGCCGCTGGCGGCGGGCGTGTTCTCGGGTTTCGGCCTGCTGCGTTCCGACGTCGAGCAGGAATTCGTCCAGCCCGTGCTGGCGGATGCACGCTTGCTGCCGCCGGGGCGTCTGTCCTGCCTGAAGGCCGAATTGCGCGCCCGCGCGCTGCAGGCGCTGACCGCCGACGGTTATGACGCGGCGTCCGCCGATTTCCGCTTCAGCGCCGACCTGCGTTATTTCGGCCAGGCCTATGAACTCAATATCGCTGGGGATGCGGAGGCCGGTGTCGCCGCCTTGGTCGAAGGCTTCCATGCCGAGCACGAGCGCACCTACGGCCACCGCTCCGGCGGCGACCCTGTCCAGATCGTCAATGTTCGCATGCATGTGCGGGTGCCGATGGCGTCGAAGATCGCCCGGTTCGCGGCGACGCCCGCTTTCGAACGCCGCGACCGGCCGGTCGCCTTCGGCACGGAGCCTGTCCTGACGCCGGTGATCGGGCGCGACGCGCTGGACCGTAGGCCGCGCAAGGGGCCTTTCATCATCGAGGACTACGACTGCACCTGCGTGGTGCCGCCCATGGCGTCCGCCTGGCTGGACGCCGCCGGCAACATAGAGATCGAGGTGACCCTATGAGCCGCGTCGATCCGATCACGCTCGAAGTCATCCGCAACGGCTTGTCGTCCATCGCCGACGAGATGGCGCTGATCATCATGCGCAGCGCCTATTCGCCGGTGGTCCGCGACATCATGGACTACTCCACCGGCCTTTGCGACCCGCAGGGCCGCATCATCGCCCAGGGGCTGACGCTGCCCATCCAGCTCTGCTCCTTTCCGCGCGTGATGCGCTTCCTGAAGGAGCGGTTCGGCGGCGACATGGCGCCGGGCGACATCTTCATCACCAACGATCCTTATGGGTCGGGCGGACAGCATCTGCCGGATGTCTATGTGCTGAAGCCGATCTTCCATCAGGGCGCACTCGCCGGCTTCGCCGCCACGGTGGCGCACCATACCGACCTCGGCGGCATCGTGCCGGGCAGCGTGGCGATCTACGCCACCGAGATCCAGCAGGAAGGCCTGCGTATCCCGTTGATGAAGCTGCACGAGGCGGGCCGGCCAAACGCTTCGCTGCTGGCGTTGATCGAGTCCAATACTCGCCAGCCGGTCGAGGTGCTCGGCGACCTGCGCGCGCAGATCGCCGCCTGCACCATCGCCGAAAGGGGCCTGGCCGCGCTTGTCGAGCGCTACGGCGCCGGCTTCCCGGCCTATGTCGAGGCGTTGCACGACCATGCCGAGGCGATGATGCGCGAGACCATCCGCGAACTGCCGAACGGTGTCTATGTCGGCGAGGATTTTCTTGACGGGCTGGGCGAGAATCCCACGCCGATCCGTATCCGGGCCACCGTCACGATAGCCGACGATACGATCGACATCGATTTTTCCGGCACGTCCGACCAGGTTGCGGCCAGCATCAACTGTCCGATTTCCCTGCCGGAATCGGCGGCCTTCACCGCGATCCGCTGTCTGTCGCACAGGGATATCCCGAACTGCGACGGTTATCTCAAACCCATCACCGTGCGCGCGCCGGAGGGCTGCCTGCTCAATCCGGTCTTCCCCGCAGCCTGCGGCGCGCGCGGCGTCGTCGGCTACCGCGTGTTCGACACGATCATGCAGGCTTTGGCGAAGGTCGTGCCGGAACGCGCCATCGCCGGCTCGGAGGGCGGGCCTTACCTGATGGCGGCGGGCGGCACCTATCAGGGCAGGCAGTTCGTGCTCAACGAGATGCTGGTCGGCACATGGGGCGCGCGCGCCGACCGCGACGGCATAGAAGGTATCTCCAATCCCGCCGCCAACATCTCCAACCAGCCGATCGAGATGATCGAGGCCGAGATGCCGGTGGAGGTCGTGCGCTACGGTTTCGTCGCGGATTCGGGTGGTCCCGGCCGCAACCGCGGCGGTCTCGCTTTCGTCCGCGAGTTCCGTTTCCTTCAGGACATGGGGTTCAACCTGCGCGGTGACCGGCGCGATCATCCGCCCTTCGGCATAGAAGGCGGCAGCACGGGTGCGCCCTCGGCGCATGTCCTCATCTCATCGGATGGCGGCGAACACCTGCTGCCGGCGATGCCCATGCATGCCTTCACCGCCAGGGCCGGCGAGGTGTTCCGGCTGGTTGGAGCCGGTGGCGGCGGATTCGGCGATGCGTTCGCACGCGAACCGGCACGGGTCTTGGCCGATGTCGTCGAAGAAAAAGTTTCTGTTGCCGGCGCGGCGCGCGACTACGGCGTGGTGGTCGATCCTGCTACGCTGAGCATCGACCAGTCCGCGACGCGGGCGCTACGTGCCGGAGCCACACAGGGAGCGGCGGAATGAGCAACGGGGTTGCCGCGCTGAATGCGCCGCTTGTCGGCGCAGCGGGAAGCCGCGCCCGGCTAGAGACGCCGTCGCTGCTGCTTGACGCCACGGCGTTCGAAAAGAATGTCAGCGTTCTCGCGGAAATGGCGGCAGTGCGCGGAATGGGGCTTCGTCCCCACGCCAAGACACACAAATGCGCGGCAATCGCCAAGGCGCAACTTGAAGCCGGAGCGCTGGGGATTGCCTGCGCCAAGCCGGGTGAGTTGCTGGCGCTGTTCGAAGCCGGCGTAAATCCGCTGATGCTGACCGCGCCGGTGGCGAGCAGGCTGAAGATCGACCGGCTGGCTGCCGCCGCGGCGCGCGGCGCGGACATCGCGGTCGTGGTCGACCGCGCGCAATTGATTGCCGACTACGCCGCCTCGGCACGCGCCGCCAGCGCTACAATCTCCATACTGGTCGATTGCGATACCGGCCTTGGGCGCACCGGCGTGACGACGCCCGCCGAAGCGGTGGCCTTGGCGCGGATGATCGAGGCCGAAGAGGGCGTCACCTATGCCGGCGTGCAGGCCTATGCGGGCAATGTTCAGCATGTGCTCGGCTTTGAAGAACGTCGCGCCGCCAATCGCGTTGCGAATGAGCGGCTTCAGGCGATCGTCACTGCGCTAAAGGCTGCCGATCTGGCTCCCGGCATCATAACCGGCGGCGGTACGGGAAGTCACATGCTGGATTTCGAGGACCAGGTGCTGACGGAGGTGCAGGCCGGCTCCTACGTGTTCATGGACGAGGGCTACCGCCCGGTCGATCTGCACGGCGCCGGCGAAGAGGTTTTTCGGTTCGCACTGTTCGTTGCCGTGACCGTCATCGCCCACAGCGCGAATGGCGAGGCGATCACCGACGGCGGCACCAAGAGTTTCGCCATCGACGGACCGCCGCCCCGCGCCTTTCTTGACGGCGTGGAGATCGGCACGATTGCGTGGGCCGGCGATGAATTCGGCCGGCTGAAGACGCATGACGGGCATGCCCCGCCGCCGGCCGGCGCGCGGCTCGAATGCACCGTGCCGCATTGCGACCCGACCGCCAACCTGTACGACGTGGTTCATCTCGTGCGCGACGACGTGCTGGAGGCCATCTGGCCGATCGAGGGACGGGGTCTTTCCGATTGAACGATATCGTTGCAATAGTCGCCGCTCGACAAGCGTCGTGTAAGTGAAAATGCAGATCGAGGTTGAGCCATGGCACCGCCGAACTTCTCCGGCAGAAAGGCAATCGTCACCGGCGCCGGCAAGGGCATCGGCCGCGAGACGGCGCGCCTGCTCGCCGAACAGGGCGCCGAGGTAGTTGCGATCTCGCGCACACAGTCCGACCTCGACAGCCTCGCCGCCGAGACCGGCTGCGCGACGATCCGTGCCGAACTCGCGGACCCTGGGCAGGCGCGCGCCGCCGCCAGGCAGGCGCTCCCCGCCGACTTTCTCGTGAACTGCGCCGGCATCAACATCCTCGAGAAGTTCGTTGACGTCGCGGTCGAAAGCTTCGATGAGGTCTATGCGGTCAACACGCGCGCGGCGATGATCCTCGCACAGGAGTTCGCTCGCGAACGCATCGCCTCGGGGCGTCCGGGCGCCATCGTTAACGTGTCGAGCATCTCCTCCTTCATAGGCTTCGCCGATCACGCCTCGTATTGTGCATCCAAGGGTGCGCTCGACGCAATGAGCCGCGTCATGGCCAATGAACTCGGCGTCCACGGCATCCGGGTCAACTGCATCAATCCGATCGTGACGATGACCGAGCTTGCGGCGCGCGCCTGGAGCGATCCGGAGAAGTCCGAGCCGGTCCTGTCGCGGATTCCCCTGCGCCGGTTCGCCGAGGTCGCCGACATCGCGGCAACGATCGCCTTCCTGCTTTCCGACGAGAGCCGCATGATCAACGGCCTCGCCATTCCCGTCGACGGCGGCTTCATGGCACGCTGAGCGGCCCTCGCTATGCCGCCAGCGCGGCCTCGATGGCGTTGACGAGGATATCGTCCTGCGGCGCTACATCGGACCCGAAGCGGCCGACGACACGCCCGTCCCTGCCGACCAGGAATTTTTCGAAGTTCCACATCACTTCGCCCTTGCCGCTGGCTTGCCCATGCGCCGCCAGGCGCTTGACAAGGTCGCTGCCGGGCTTGAACACCGCGTCCGGCATCGCGCCGGTGAGCCAGCGATAGAGAGGGTCCTGGTCCGGACCTTTGACCGCGATCTTGGCGAAGACCGGGAACTCGACGCCATAGGTCAACCGGCAGAAATCCTGGATTTCCGCGTCGGTGCCAGGCTCCTGGCCGGCAAATTCGTTCGCGGGAAAGCCGAGCACGGTGAAGCCGCGGTCGCGATAATTGCGGTAGAGCGCTTCCAGCCCGTCATATTGCGGTGTGAACCCGCATTTCGAGGCGACGTTGACGATCAAAAGCACCTTGCCGGCATAGGCGTTCAAGTCGGTGGACGAACCGTCGGCCTGCCGGATCGGAATTTCACGCGGGGAACTGGTCATGGGATCGGTCCTTCATCAAGCGGCTTGGGTATCGTGCACGCCGATGCTGGAACACGCCGGCGGTGCCGCCGTCAACTGTCGAGCAATGCCTGCTCGGGCAGTCCGAGCGCATGGGCGATGCGCCTGAGCTTGCCGGGATCGGCGTCGGTGCCGGCTTCCATCGCCAAAATTTCGGCGTTCGCCAGCCCGCAGGTCAACGCCAGTTCCTCGACGCTGTAGCCCACCGATTCGCGTATCGCCCTGACGATGTTGGTTCCCGCCATGACCGCGGCGGCGACGACCTCGGGGAGCGTATGGTCCTTTGCAGTGCTCGACATGGGCATCTCCATTTTCTGCGTTGGTTCTAGAGGCAATCCGGCCGGAGGCTGTGTCAGCCGTTCGCCGTGCGGGCGAGCCTGGATGGCTGCCGTGTGGCGTCGGCTCCGGCGGCCTCGGCGATAAGCTCGAAGGAACGTAGCCGCTTCTGGTGGTCGTAGACATCGGAGACGACGATCAATTCATCGGCACCGGTCTCCTCGACAAGCGCGTCGATGCCGGCGCGAACCGTGTCGGGCGCCCCGACGATGGAGCGTTCGAGCATGCGCATCGCCTGCGCCTTTTCCATCGGCGACCAGAAGGTCTCGATATCGTCGATTGGCGGCTGGCTCAGGCCGCGCGCGCCGCGGAAAATGCTGGCGAAGGACATCTGCTGCGTGGTCGCCAGCCGGCGCGCCTCGGCGTCGGTTTCGGCGGCGATGATGTTGACGCCAACCATTGCATAGGGCCGGTCGAGCTGCTCCGAGGGCTTGAAGCGGCTGCGGTAGATCTGCAGTGCCGGGATGAGCAGTTCGGGCGCGAAATGCGAGGCGAACGCATAGGGCAGGCCGAGTTCGGCCGCTAGCATGGCTCCGAAATTGCTCGATCCAAGAATCCACAACGGCACCTCCGTTCCCGCCGCCGGCACCGCGTGGATGCGCTGGTTCGGACCGGCCGGAGCGAGGAACGCCTGCAGTTCAAGAACGTCCTGCGGAAAATTGTCGGCGTTTTCGGGCGTGCGGCGCAGTGCGCGCAGCGTCATCTGATCAGTGCCTGGCGCGCGCCCGAGACCGAGGTCGATGCGGCCCGGAAACAGCCGCGCCAGTGTGCCGAACTGCTCGGCGATGACATAGGGCGCATGGTTGGGCAGCATGATGCCGCCGGCGCCGACCCGGATGGTCTTCGAGCCGGCCGCGATATGGGCGAGCACGATCGAGGTCGCCGCGCTCGCGATGCCCGGCATGTTGTGATGCTCCGCCACCCAGATGCGGCGATAGCCCCAGTTCTCGGCATGGCCGGCTAGGTCGCGGGCATTGTCGAGCGCGCCACGCGCATCGGTCTCCTCGGTGACGCGAACAAGTTCGAGGATCGACAAGGTGGTCATCGGCTGCTCCCGGAAAGGTCGTTCGCCGGCAGAAAGAAAGTCCCAGCCGGATCGTTTCAGAAAGAAACGGAGACTTCCTCCATTTCTCTTGACGCTATATGGAGGCTGCCTCCATATTCTGTCAATGCAAACCGCTGCCGTGAGCGCCGCATGAATATCGATGTCATGAATGCCGATGTCCCTGGCGAGGAGGAGCCGGACCTGCGCGCCGACGCGCGGCGCAATCGCGGCCGTATTCTCGAGACCGCCATTCGCCATTTCACCACGCACGGCGTCGGCGCATCGCTGGAAGAGGTGGCGCGGGAAGCCGGCGTCGGCGCCGGCACGCTCTACCGGCATTTTCCATCGCGCGAAGCCCTGCTGGCCGCCGCGCTGCGGAGCAGGCAGACCGAACTGCTGGCGGTGTCGCGCGAGGCTCGCGATATCGCCGACGCGGATACGGCGCTGCGGACATGGCTGGAGGCGCTGCAGGACTATTTGCGGACCTTCAACGGGTTGCCGGCGCCGGTGCTCGCGGCGGTCAAGGAACATGGCTCGCCGCTTGCGTTCTCCTGCGACACGCTGGTTTCGATAACCGGCGAGTTTTTGGCGCGAGCGCAAATCGATGGCCATGCGCGGCATTCGGTGACAGCCAATGACCTGTTCCTGGGCGCGCTGGGGATAGCCTGGGTGCTGAACCGCGCCCAGACCTGCGGCACCAGCGCCGGTTCGCTGAACGAGATGCTGGCGCATGGTTATCTCGACCACGGCCGGGGCAGCGCCGGCAAGGCCGGTTGACGGCGACACATTCCGATCGGGAAGGATTTGGGCATGGCTGCAAAGCGTTTTCGGGTTGGCATCGTCGGCTTGCAGCCGGGCCGAAGCTGGGCGTCGCGCGCGCATGTCCCGGCGTTGCGTGCGCTGGCGGATGATTTCGAGATTGCCGGCGTCGCCAACACCAGCCAGGCCAGCGCCGAGGCGGCGGCAAGCGCTGCCGGCATTCCGCGAGCCTTTGCCGATGTCGCCGAATTGGTCGCCTCGCCGGATGTCGATATCGTCGCTGTTACGGTCAAGGTGCCGCATCACTTTGAACTGGTGAAGGCGGCGGTCGGCGCGGGCAAGCACGTCTATTGCGAATGGCCGCTCGGCAACGGACTGGCCGAGGCCGAGGAGATGGCGGCTCTGGCAAAAGCCAGGGGAGTCCTCGGCGTGGTGGGCACCCAGGCGCGGGTCGCGCCGGAGATCGAGTATCTGCGCAAGCTGATCGCCGACGGCTTCGTCGGCGAGGTGCTGTCGACCACGCTGACCGCCCGGGGCCGCGGCTGGGGCGCTGCCATCGACAGCCAGGCGATCGGTGCCTATATGCTCGACCGCGCCAATGGCGCTACGATGCTGACGATCCCGCTCGGCCATACGCTCGCGGCATTCCGCGGCGTGCTGGGCGATGTCGCCGAATTGTCGGCGGTGCTGGCAAACCGGCGCAAGTCGGTGATCGCGCTCGATACCGGCGCGACGCTGCCGATGAATTCGCCCGACCAGGTGCTGGTGAGCGGCTTGCTTGCAAGCGGCGCGCCGGTCTCCATTCACTACCGCGGCGGCCAGCCGCGCGGCGGCGTCGGCCTCGTCTGGGAGATCAACGGAACCGCAGGCGACATCCGCCTCACCGGCCCGTCCGGCCACGCTCAGATGATCCCGCTTTCGCTGGAAGGCGGACGGGGCGACGACCACGAGCTGCGGCCGCTGGAGATTCCCGCGTCCTATCGAGCCGGATTTCCCGAGGATGTCGTTCCCGGCAATGTCGCCCGCATCTATGCCAGGATGGCGGCCGACCTGCGCGATGGCACGCGCACTGCCCCATCCTTCGACGACGCGGTCGAGGTGCACTGCCTCATCGCCGCGATCGAGTCCGCGGCCGACAGCGGCCGCCGCGCTTCGCCCGGAACCTGGTGACCTGTATAATCGGCATATGATGCCGGTGCCATGTTGAAAATCGACCGGGCACGGTTCGCCACGAAAATGATCCGGCAGGGCTCGGCCGGCGGAAAACTGAACTGGTCCGGTCAAAAGGAGTAATTTCATGACAACCGACGTCGCCGTCATCGCCGGAGCAGGTCCGGGCTTGAGCGCATCGCTGGCGCGGCTGCTTTCCCGCGAGGGATTCCGCGTGGTCCTCGCCGCGCGCAATGTCGACAAGCTTGGCCCGCTGCTGGCCGAGACCGGCGCCCAGGCCGTCGCCACCGACGTCTCCGACGCCGTGTCGGTCGCGAACCTGTTCGATGTCGCCGACAGCGCCGGATCGCTGGCGCTCGCAGTGTTCAATGCCGGTGTCCGTGCCCGCGGCAGCATTGCCGATCTGGATGCCGAAGAAGTGAAAAAGGCGCTGCTCATCGGCGCCTATGGCGGGTTCCTGGTGGGCCAGCAGGCCGCGCGCCGGCTGCTTGCCCGCGGCTCCGGCTCAATTCTGTTCACCGGCGCGACCGCCAGCGTAAAGGGTTTTCCGGGCTCGGCGGGCTTCGCCATGCCGAAATTCGGCCTGCGCGGGCTGGTCCAGTCGATGGCCCGCGAGCTTGCACCAAAGCACATCCATGTCGCGCATTTCATCATCGATGGCGGGATCGCTTCCGAGGCCACCGGCCGATCGGCCGTTTCCGATCCGCCGGATCGCTTTCTGTCTCCGGACGCCATCGCCGTAGCCTATCTGGCGATCCACCGCCAGCACCGCAGCGCCTGGACATGGGAACTCGAACTCAGGCCATGGGTCGAGACATTCTGATTTTCGGCGGACGCCTGCGGGCTCCGAATGGCACGGAGAAAACACCTCGACGGACGCCGGAGCATGCCGGCTCATAATGCCGCTCTAATAAACCGGGATCGGCGCTGCTCTCGAATTCATATGTGGCTGCGGACTATCTGATGAGGGTGTCCTTTTGGGTCGAAAAAGGCCGGGCGATGCCGTCCGGCCGCGGCCCGTGTGAAAGCAGCGACCTGCAATGTACAAAACACCAACCCGATTCCGGCTGTCTCCGCGCGTCGGCCGAAGCATGCCGACCGAATATTTCGTCCTCGCAAACCTTCGGCCAGAAGGCACCGTCATCGGCCATTTCGCCGGCCAGCCGATCGCCGAAACGGTGATCGATGGAAACGGATTGCGATACCGCTATGCCGGCGTCGCACCGCGTGACGCGGATGGCCGCTTCGATGTCGAAGCGCTGCGTGCGGGCGAATGGATCGTCAAACCCGGTCTGGTCTACCTCATGGAGGAAGACGAGCGCCCACGGAAAAAGGCGTGAAACCTGCCTTTGGGCTATTGGATGCCAACCGCCGTCGCCCATCCGAATTCACAGTGCTTTCACCTGTGAATCGGATCGATCCATAGTACCTCTTCCGGTGCCTCCACCGGTTCGATGTCGAGATTGACGACTACCGGCTCCTGGCCTGACCGGACGAGAACACATTCCAGCGTCTCGTCGCGGCTGGCGTTGATCTCTTGGTGCGGCACGAAAGGCGGCACGTAGATGAAGTCGCCGGGGCCGGCTTCCGCGACGTATTCGAGACTCTCACCCCAGCGCATGCGCGCCTTGCCCTTCACCACATAGATGATGCTCTCCAGGTCGCCGTGATGATGGGCGCCGGTCTTGGCGTTGGCGTGGATGGTCACCGTGCCGGCCCAGATCTTTTCGGCACCCGCCCGCGCCTTGCTGATCGCCGTGGCGCGGTTCATGCCCGGCGTCTGGGCGGTGTTGGGGTCGAGCGAGTTGCCGGGGATGACTTTCACCCCGTTCTCGCGCCAGTCGATCGGCGCATGGTCGTGGTCATGGTCGTGATGATGGCCGTCGTGGCTGTGATCTTTGGTCAAGGTCGTCTCGTTTGTTTCTGCGCCGGTCGGGGCTTGCTAAGCGGCCGCTCGGGTCGCAATGGTCTGGACCGCCGCAATGATATCGCCCGGTTCGGTGCGCACAAGCCAGTCAGGGCTGACATCGGCAAACCGCACTGTGCCGGACTGATCGATGACGACCGCCGCCGGCATCGGCAGTTCCCAGGTTCCAGTTCCCGTCACCTCGCCGATCGGGCTGCCGCTCTCGATCGAAGCGCGGCGCGACGGTTCGTCGAAGGAATAGAGAATGCCGAAGCGGCGTCCCAATGCATTGTCCGTGTCGGTGGCGATCAGGAAATCCAGATGGTGGCGGTCCTTGATGTGCCGCAGTTTGTCCGGAGCCTGCGGGCTGACGCCGACCAGCATGGCGCCCAGCCGGCGCAGTTCGGGGGCGAGATGCTGGTCGTAATAGGGAAGGGCGATGTTGCAGGCGGGGCAGCCGGCGAAGCGAAAGAAGATCAGCACCAGCGGTCCATTCTTGAGGAGCGCCGCGAGCGACAGCCGACCCGCATCCACTTCCGTCAGTTCGAAAGGCTGAACCTGGTCACTGGCTTTCACGAAGGCCGAACGGTCGGCGGTCTCGACGAGCAGGCGCCGCTGATCGACATTGATCTTCAACTTATCGGCCGGCATCGTCTCGGCCCGCTTGGCCTGGAATTCCGCGAGGGTCTGGTTGAGCGATTGAACGCGTGCCATCGGTTTTTCTCCATCGGTGGGATTGGCCGCCGAAGCAGCATGGGCGATGGCCCGGCCATCGCGTCCTGATCAGGATAGGGACGCAAGGTCGCGACACGAGACAAAAAATTGCGCGAGAGATTTCACAGGGCAATGATTTGTCTAATTGCGGGCGCTGCGATGATCGCTTCGTCGCCGGGGTCGGCCCGGCGACGAAGCGATCATCGGTTTTCTGGATCGGCTTCCCTGTCAGGGCAGATCGCGATCCGGCCGCCAAGCCCATACGGACCGCGTCAAGCGCGTCGGAGCGAGAGCGTGCATGCCGCAATATGAGAATTGAGGGCAGGTCAGACTTTCACGAGCATCGCCGTCAGGTACATGAATGCCACTCCGACGGCCAATCCGGCCATCGTGGCCGGCGTCGTCAGGGCTCCGCGGCCTCTGCCGTCCGACCGCATCAGATAGGCGGTGACCTCGACGATGACCTGGAGGATGGCTCCCGCGCCGACGGCCAGTGCCAGCGCCGACCATTGCGGCGCATAGGCGAGGCTTCCGATCCACAGGCCGATGACGGCGGGCCCGCCCGCCAGCAGCGTCAGTCCGGCGAACGTCCAGAGCGGCGGTTGCACTTTAAGCATTGGCGCGGCGATGCCGATGCCCTCGGTGATGTTGTGGATCATGAAACCCAGCACCAGGAAGGTGCCCAGCCCGGCAGCGCCAGCCGCGAAGGCCGCGCCGATGGCCAGACCCTCGCCGAGATTGTGCAGGCCGATGCCGAGCGCGATGAAGGTGGCGAGTGCAAGCCCCGTCGGCACGCCCTCACGGCGCCCGGCCGCCATCAGCAGAAGGAAGCTTGCGACTGCCGCGAGCACGACCATCGCCTGTCCCTGGAACAGCGCCGCCGCCTCGCCGGCAAGTTCGAACGCCTCGGCGGTGGCGTCGACCAGGAGGAACGCGAGCAGGCCGACCGTCAGGGCGAGCAGGAAATTCATGCCGTCGCGGCCGACGCCGCGCAGCGCCGGATAGAACATCATTCCGATGGCGACGGGAACGAGCCCGACGAATATGCCAAGCACTGCCTGCGGCACCAGGCTTGTCGCGTCACGTGTCGGGGTCGGCACCGCCACCGCGATCTCGTGCCCGAACGTCGCGCCGGTATTGGTGACGATGTTGATGGCATGCGCTTCCCCCAGCACCCAGGGGAAGGGCAGGTGTATCCAGGCCGTGGCGCCGCGCGCGATCGGCCCGGCTGGCTCTTGTGTGAACTGCCAGTAGGCGTCGTCCACCTGGACCTGGGCGATGGTCATCGGCTCCGAGCCCCCGGCGCGGACGAGGACGCGGATGCCGTCGGATGAAAGAATCGTCCGCTCGAAGGTCAGGTTCTCGACCGGCGGAGCGCCGTTGCCGAAATTCCGAAGCGGGTCGGCAATCAGCAGCCAGGCGATCGCCAGGACAAGGGCTGCCAGCGGCAGGATCATCCACAAAAGCGCTCGGCGGGATTTTCCCGCGCGGAGAGGAGCCACATCGGCGGAAACGATCGGAGCGTTCATGCCAAAGCCTCGACGACGTCGAACATGCCCGACCAGCCCAGTTCGGTGAATTCCGACTGGTGAGGGTGGAACATGTAGAGGCCGGGTTCATGATCCTTGAAGCTGAATTCGATGATGCCGCGCTGCGCCTGGCACTGGGTGATGAGGTCGACCGTCTTGAGTGTCGGGGTCAGCGTGGTCCCCTGGTCGAAATAGTCGAAGAAATTGGCGTGCAGATGAAATGAGTTGATGGGGTCGAACTCGACGACGTTGACCAGGTAGATGCGGACGGGCCTGTCGCGGACCACCCGGATCGGCCGTTTCATATAGGCGTGCGCCACCGTGTTGACGGCATAGACTTCGTTCTCGTTGTCGAAGTTGGTGTCGAAGCCGTTCATCACCATGGCGAATTCCTGCCACTCGGCATTCTCCGGCGTGCCGAGCAGGCGGGAACGGGCGATGTCGGCCTGCTCAGGGTGCTTCTCCGGATCGGGATCGATGACGAACAGCCCGTACATGCCCTTCTGGATATGCCGTTTGAGCGGCAGCGCGTGGCAGTGGTAGAGATGGCAGCCGAACGGCCGCGCGTCGAATTCGTAGACGAATTCCTCGCCGGGGCCGATCAGCCCCGCTCCTGGCACTCCGTCCATCCGCGCCGCGTGGATGCCGTGGAAATGCATCGAGTGTGGGTGCGAGCCGGAATTCTTGAAAACGATGCGCAGCCTCTCGCCCTCGGTCGCCCTCAATGACGGCCCGGGGACGCGGCCGTTATACGTCCACGCCGGATACATGATGCCCGGCGCGATCTCGATCTCCTTGTCCACCGCCTCGACCTCGAAGGTGCGAAGCGTCCGGCCGTCGGCCAACGTGGAAACGACGCCCGCGTCCCAGTCGGTGAGGAGTTTTGTCGGATCGAAGCCGTTGCGGGCGTCATCGACATCCCCGACCGTGATCATCGCCCCATGGGCGGCGCTGTGGTCCGCAGCGGCTGTTGGATCGGCGGTCGGAGCCGATGCATGTCCCGAATGGTCCGATTGCGCCAGGGATGACCCGCTTGCGCAGATCACGCTTCCTCCCGCCGCGGAGACGCCACCCCAGAGCAGGCCGCGCCTGGTGATTTGAAACGGCGACCATTTTCCCATAGGAGAACCTGCTGTCTTTAGCACGATAAAAGAGAATAAGCACAACAAACGAAATATAGCAATGGCTATATGACCGATGGGTTGCGGTCCACAGGGGTCATCCGGGGTGGGTCGTCTTTCGCGCTCATGCCTTTGCCCACCTGGCCAAGCCGCTTCTGAGCGATGCGGACGAGATCAACGGGCTGGAAAGTGCCGGCGCGGCGGTTTCATGAATGGCTGCGCAGCAGGTACGATTTTCTAACGGACCGCGGACTTTCGAAACATCGGGGACTCCTTCTTCTTAAAATCTATAAATATTGTAGACATTGAAGCGTCGAAACACCCGAATGAGTGGTGTGCCGTACCCATCGATCTCGAAAAGCAACGCGATTTCAACAGGAAAGGGAGTTGCATGCCTGGTACGAAACTGGTCGGCATGGGCTCGTCCTTCGCCGGAGAATTGCCGAGATGACGGTCACCCCGCTTCGTCCAAGGGCAACGCTCTCGGTCCGCACCTCCGGGGAAATTGCGGCTGGCTTGGCCCGAACCTTCGCCGAGACCGCTGGCGACTACGATGATAGCGCCGCGTTTCCGCATGAGAATATCTTTCGCCTGCATGAGGCCGGCCTCATCGCCCTGACGGCGCCGACCGAGTTCGGCGGCGGTGGCGCCGGTCTTGGTGAAGCCACTGAAGTCATTCGCGAAATCGCCCGTGGCGAACCGTCGACCGCGCTCATCCTAATCATGCAGTATATCAACCTCGCCACGCTGCCCAAGGGCCGCTGGCCCGAGCATCTCGTGCGCAAGGTGATCGGCGATGCGGTCGAGAACGGCGCTCTCATCAACGCCTTCCGCGTCGAACCGGAGCTCGGCACGCCGGTGCGCGGCGGCCTGCCGGCCACAACGGCGCGGCGCACCGCCGACGGCTGGTCGATCAGCGGTCGCAAGATCTATTCGACCGGCGCCGAAGGCCTGAGTTGGGCCATCGTCTGGGCGCGCACCGACGAGGCCGAGCCGCGCGTCGGCGCCTTTCTGGTTCCGGCCAACGCTCCCGGTCTTCGCATCGAAAAGACCTGGAACCCGCTCGGCATGCGCGCCACCGGCAGCCACGACGCCGTGCTGGAGGACGTCCGCGTCCCGTTCGATCATGCCGCCGATATCCGCCTTCCATCCGAATGGGATACGCGCGGCGAGGGGCAGGCGGCATGGTTCGGCACACTGCCTGGGGCACTCTATACCGGCGTCGCGGAAGCCGCGCGCGACTGGCTGGTGCGCTTCCTCAGGGAGCGCGTGCCGACCAATCTCGGCGCGCCGCTGGCCACCGTTCCCCGCATCCAGCAGGCGGTCGGCGAGATCGAGGAGCTTATCGCCGTCAACCGCCGGCTGATCGCATCAGCGGCGCGCGATGTCGACGAAGGGCGTCCGTTCACTCTGACGGAAGCCGGCCTGATCAAGGTCGTCACCACTGAAAACGCCATCGCCGCCGTCGAGAAAGCGCTGAAACTCACCGGCAATCACGGCATTTCACGCAACAATCCGCTCGAGCGCCATCACCGCGACGTGCTGTGCGGGCGCATCCACAGCCCGCAGGAAGACACGGTCCGGCTTGGCGCCGGCAAGCTCGCTCTCGGCCTCTGACCATCAAAGACGGAGTTCCCATGCCAGTCGAATTCATCGGATATATCGGTAACCACAACGCCTCCGAGACGATCGCCCGCAGCGGCCCGATCATCGATCGCGACCATATCGCGGCGGCGGCCGCCATCCATGAGAATGGCGGTTTCGACCGCGTGCTGCTCGCTTTCCATTCGACCTCGCCGGAAAGCATCCTTGTGGCCCAGCATGTGACCCAGCGCACGCGGCACCTGAAGCTGATGATCGCTCACCGGCCCGGCTTCACCGCGCCGACACTCGCCGCGCGGCAATTGGCGACGCTCGATCATTTGAGCGATGGGCGCATCGCCGTCCACATCATCACCGGCGGCAACGATCAGGAGCTGGCGCAAGATGGCGACCACCTGACAAAGGACGAGCGCTACGCCCGCACCAGCGAATATCTCGACATCGTCCGCCAGGAATGGACGAGCGCAAAGCCCTTCGACTACGAGGGCAAGTTTTACCGCGTGACCGGCGCCTTCTCCGAGGTCAAGCCGCAAGGGCCGGATGGCATCCCGATCTATTTCGGCGGCTCGTCCGACGCGGCGCTCGCGGTCGCCGGCAAGCATGCCGACATCTATGCGCTGTGGGGCGAGACGCTGGCGCAGGTGGGCGAGACCATCCGCCGCGTCCGCGCCGCCGCGGCTCCCCATGGCCGCTCGCCGCGCTTCAGCCTGTCGCTGCGTCCGATCCTTGCCGATACCGAGGAAGAAGCCTGGGCGAAGGCAGGCCGCATCCTAGACCGCGCCAAGGCGCTGCGCGCCGGCGGCGAAAGGCTGATCAAGGGCAACACCCCGACCCATCAGCCGGCCAACGAAGGTTCGCGCCGACTGCTGGCCGCAGCCGCGCAGGGCGCACGCCTCGACAAGCGGCTGTGGACCGAGATCGCTGCATTGACCGGCGCCAGCGGCAACTCGACCTCGCTGGTCGGCACCCCCCACCAGGTCGCCGAGGCCATGCTCGATTATTACGACCTCGGCGTCAGCACCTTCCTGATCCGCGGCTTCGATCCGCTGGAAGACGCCTTCCACTACGGCCGCGACCTCATTCCGCGCGTCCGAGCGCTCGTCGCCGAACGCGACAACGGCGTGCGCCACGTCGAAGCCGCCGAATAGGCACATTCGGGCGCGGAGCCGCTGGCTGTGCGCACTATCCCATCAGTCCAACAAGGCAAGACGGCTCAACAAGCCAAGCGCAGGAGAAACGACGATGACCTGGAAGACTTTCGCATCGCCACACGGCAACCCCCTCATCGGCGGTCTCGACCGCCGCTCGTTCCTGAAGACGGCGGGCGCTCTCGGCCTTGCCGCGCCGCTGGGCGCGCTTTCGGCCAACAGCCTGTGGGCCCAGTCGGCTGCGGCGACTGGGGAATTGAAGAAGGTGAAGTTCGCCACCAACGCCACCGCCATCTGCCTGGCCCCGGTGTTCGTCGCCCAGCAGCACGGCATCTTCCAGAAATACGGATTGGAGGTCGAACTGGTGAATTTCGGCGCCTCGACAGAGGCGCTGCTGGAAGCCATCGCCACCGGCAAGGCCGATGGCGGCGTCGGCATGGCTCTGCGCTGGCTGAAGGCGCTGGAGCAGGGTTTCGACGTCAAGATCACCGCCGGCACGCATGGCGGCTGCTCGCGCCTCGTCGCGCTCAAGTCGACCGGCATCACCAATCTCACCGAACTCAAGGGCAAGACCATCGGCATTTCCGACCTCGCCAGCCCCGGCAAGAATTTTTTCTCGATCCTGCTGCACAAGGAGGGCCTCGACCCGGTCGCCGACGTCGAATGGCGGCAATATCCGGGCGAGCTGCTGCAACTGGCGGCGGAGACAGGCGAGATCCACGCCATCGCCGACGGCGACCCGAAAGCCTATTTCTGGCTGCAGGATCCGAAATACATCCAGATCGCCTCCAACCTCGACCACGGCTTCGAGAACCGCGTCTGCTGCATCGTCGGCCTGCGCGGCAGCCTGATCCGTGATGACCTGCCGACCGCCTCGGCGCTGACCCGCGCCCTGCTGGAAGCGCAGGACCTCACCGTCGCCAAGCCGGAACTGGCGGCGGAAGCCTTCCTGCCGCAGGCGCCGAAGGACAAGACCGTCGCCGATCTCGTCGGCGTGCTGAAAGACCAGACGCACGGCCACAACCCGACCGGCGCCGACCTGCGCACCGAGATCGCGCTCTATGCGCAGGAACTGCGCGACGTGCAGGTGTTCAAGCGCTCGACCGACCCGCAGCAGTTTGCCGACCGCGTCTATGCGGACGTGCTGACGGCATAAGGAGGCTGATATGGCATCGATCGACCCGGCGCTCTCCGAGCGCGCCCATGGCTCCTTCCGGACGGGATGGAGCTGGACCGCTGTCTGGCCGCTCGGCCTCGTGGCTGCCGCCGGGTGGATCGGTGTCGCCGCGCTGATCGAACTGTGGCCGGAAATCATCCCCCAGCCCTATGGCCGCGAACTGGCTGGCATAGCGCTGGCCATTGCCGCCGTGCTGGTCGTGGTGGCGGCCACGGGGCGGCTGTTTGGCGCGGCCTCCGACACGATCCGCTATTACGGTCCGTGGTTCATCGCGACCGCGGCGCTTCTCGCCGTCTGGGAGGTTGTGACGGCCAAGACCGGCTGGCTGCCGGTGCCGTTCTTCTCCTCGCCGCAGAGCATTCTCGAAGTGTTCTTCGACGATTGGGACCGGCTCGGCATCAGCATCTGGTATTCCGTGCTGCTGCTCGCCAAGGCTTATCTCATCGGAGCGCTGGCGGGTGTCCTGACAGGAGTCACCATCGGCTGGTCGCAGGCGGCGAGCTATTGGGTGCATCCGGTGCTCAGGCTGATCGGGCCACTGCCGGCGACCGCCTGGCTGCCGCTCGCCTTCTTCATCTTCCCGACCAGCGGCTCTGCCAGCGTCTTCCTGATCGCGCTCGCCACCGCCTTCCCGGTGACGATCCTGACCTGGTCCGGTATCGCCAGCGTCAACCGCGACTACTACGACATCGCCAGGACCCTGGGAGCGAAACCCTGGTTCCTGATCCTCAAGGTCGCGGTGCCGGCGGCGCTGCCGCACGTCTTCGTCGGCCTGTTCATGGGCCTCGGCACATCCTTCGCCGTGCTGGTCGTGGCCGAGATGCTGGGCGTCAAGGCCGGGCTCGGCTGGTACCTGCAATGGGCGCAGGGCTGGGCCGCCTACAACAACATGTATGCCGCGCTGCTGGTCATGGCGCTGATGTGCTCCAGCCTGATCACCATCCTGTTCCGCCTGCGCGACTGGACGCTCTCCTGGCAGAAAGGCCTCGTCAGATGGTAGCGCTCGCCCTCAAGCAGCCCCCAGACACGACCGTCGCCGGCCAGCAGATCGACCTCGATAACGTCTCGCACCAGTTCGAGCTGAAGGGCGAACCGCTGCCCGTTCTCGACAATGTCAGCTTCTCGGTGGAGCCGGGGTCATTCGTTTCCCTAATCGGTCCGTCCGGCTGCGGCAAGTCGACCTTGCTTAGGCTTCTCGCCGGTCTCGACCATCCGACCGAAGGCGCGGTCAAGGTCGACGGCGAAAATGTTGGCGATCCCGACCCGTCGCGCATCCTGGTCTTCCAGGACCCGACCCTGTTTCCGTGGCGGACCGTCTGGGACAATGTGGCGCTCGGCCTGGAGGCGCAGGGCATTCTCAGAAATGCCCGCCACCGCGTCGACAATGCCGTGCAATTGGTTGGCCTCTCCGGTTTTGAAAAGGCCTATCCGCACCAGCTTTCCGGCGGCATGGCGCAGCGCGTGGCGCTTGCCCGCGCGCTGGTCAACGAGCCGAGACTGCTGCTGCTCGACGAGCCGCTCGGCAAGCTGGACTCGCTGACCCGTCTCACCATGCAGGGCGAGATCGTCAAACTGTGGCAGGAGGCCGGGCTCACCGCGCTTTTGGTCACCCACGATGTCGAGGAGGCGCTCTTCCTCACCCAGCGGGTGCTGGTATTCGGGCCGCGCCCGGCGCGCATCGTCGCCGACATCGCCGTCGACCTGCCCTATCCCCGCCACCGCGGCGATCCGAAACTTGCTGAATTGCGCCGCGAGGCGCTCGGCCATCTCGGGCTGGCCGCCACCTGGTAGTTCTCCCACCGAAGGAATTGTCGATGACCAAACCTTATACGAATCTCTGGCGGATATTGCTCGCCGTTGCCGCCGCCGGCCTCACGCAGCCGGCGGCGGCGCACATCACCTTCGAAGGTAAGGAGGTCAAGGCCGGCGCCACGGCGAAATTCGTGCTGCGCGTGCCGCATGGCTGCGCCGGCTCGCCGACAGTCGCAGTCCGCATCTCCATTCCCGAGCAGCTCAGCGACGCCAAACCGCAGCCTAAGCCCGGTTGGACGCTCGACATTTTTCGCGCCGATGCCGGGACGACCGGATCGACGGAAGCCGGGCACGACGCGCATGCGGGCGATCACGGCGAGCCGATCAAGGAGATATCCTGGTCGGGCGGCAGGCTGGACGACGCCTATTACGACGAGTTCGTCTTCCGGGCCAAGGTCGATGCCGCGGCGAAGGGTAGCGATCTTTTCATCCCGATCGTCCAGCAATGCGAGACCGGGGTGGAGCGCTGGATCGAGGTGCCTGTTTCCAGCGGCTCGTCGGACGACCTGAAATTCCCGGCACCATCGGTGAAGGTCGTTCCCTGAAGTGGATTTGCCCCGAGGGGCTCCAAATGCACGGCAGCTTTTTGAAAAGCCTAGCGGCGGCGATCCTTCTCGCCGCCGTTCTGCTTGTTGGCGCGGCCGGGCAGGCGCTCGCCCATGCGCAACTGATCAGCGCCGATCCGGCGGACGGATCGATTGTGGCAGCTGCTCCGCAGACCGTCACCTTGCGTTTCTCCGAGCCCGCCCGGCCGCTCGTGGCGCGGCTGATCCATCCGGGCGGACACACCGAAATCCTCAAGGACATCGGCCAAAAGGGCTCCATCATCACGCTCACCCTGCCGGGCGGGCTGGAGAATGGGACGCACATCCTCTCCTGGCGCGTCGCCTCGTCCGACGGCCATCCGATCGGTGGCGGCCTGGTGTTCTCGATCGGCGCGCCGAGCGCGGTCGCGCCGGCGGCCGTCGATCAATCCGACCCGGCGGTCCGCATCGGGCTCTGGTCGGCGCGCTTCGTGTTGCTCGTCGGCCTGATCGTCGGGGTGGGCGGTACGGCATTTTTCGCGCTGATCAGCCGCTCCGATCCGCCGCCGGGTGCGCGCGGGGTGACGGGAGCACTGCTCGCCGGTTTGCTGGCTGCGCCGGCGCTTATCGGTTTCCAGGGGCTTGATGCGCTGGGTGCGCCATTTTCCGATCTGGTGACTGCCGATGTCTGGCATGCGGGATTGTGGGCGACGAGTTATGGCCGTTCGACGCTGCTGGCGGCCATGGCGATCTGCGTCGCCTACGCGGCTGGGCAGGCCGGTTACTGGTCCCGCCTTGGAATCTGGCTTGCCTCCGCGGCAACGCTTCTGGTCGGCGTGGCGGTCGCTTCCGCCGGCCATGCCTCCACTGCACCGCCGCGATATCTGACGGCACCGGCCGTATTCCTGCATGCGGTGACGGCGGTGCTGTGGATCGGCGCCTTGCTTCCATTGGGGGCGATTCTCGTCCGCGGCGGCGCGGAACTGCCGATGGTGCTGCGGCGGTTCTCCCGCGTCATTCCGGCGATCGTGGCGGTGCTGGCGTTGTCCGGCCTGATGCTGGCGATCGTGCAAGTGCAGACAATCCCCGCGCTCTGGAATACCGACTATGGCCGCGTGCTGATGGCCAAGCTTGCTCTGGTCGCGGCACTTCTGCTGCTCGCCGCGCTCAACCGCTTCTGGCTGACCACGCCCGTGGTCGCGGGCGATGCAGGTGCCGCGCGGCGTTTGACGCGCAGCGTCGGGGCTGAAATCGTCGTCGCCACGGCCGTCATCGCGGTGCTTGGCCTGTGGCGCTTCACGCCGCCGCCACGCGCCATCGCGGCAAATCCCGCTCTGTTCGAGGTTCAGCAAGTCCGCGCCGAGAAGGACGGCATCAGCGCCGTTCTGTCGATCCATCCGTCTATCGCCGGTCCGGTGAGGGTCGAGATCGGCAACCTGCTTCTCGACGGAAAGCCGTTCGAGCCGATCAGCGTCAGCGTCGATCTCGACAAGCCGTCCTACGGCATCGGCCCGTTCACCCGCGATGCCTCGAAGGCTGGTGATGGCACCTATCGCGCCGACGGCTTTCTCCTGCCGCTCGACGGGTTCTGGATCGTTCGCGTCACCGTCCTCGTGTCTGATTTCCGGTCGGTGACGCTGATCGACGTCTTCGATGTCCGCAAGGCGTCGCAATGAGCCGGGCTGCCCTAGAAAACAGCCTGCCCGCTGCGTTCCCCTGGCGGGAAACGGCGGCAGCGGCCTATGGATCAGGTCGGTTGAAGCGGATTAAAATCAGGCCGCCCCGCTCAGCTTCGACTTCTCGAAGCGCTTGCGCTCGTTCGGGTCGAGATAGAGCTTGCGCAGGCGAATGGTCTTCGGCGTCACCTCGACCAGTTCGTCGTCCTGGATCCAGGCGAGCGCGCGCTCCAGCGTCATGCGGATCGGCGGCGTCAGCTTGACGGCCTCGTCCTTGCCGGCGGCGCGTATGTTGGTGAGCTTCTTGCCCTTCAGCACGTTCACTTCCAGGTCGTTGTCGCGCGAGTGGATGCCGATGATCATGCCCTGATAAACCTTGACGCCCGGCTCGATCACCATCGGGCCGCGGTCTTCCAGATTCCACATCGCATAGGCGACGCTTTCGCCCTGCTCGTTGGAGATCAGCACGCCGTTGGTGCGGCCGGGCAGCTCGCCCTTGTAGGGCTGGTAGGAATGGAACAGCCGGTTCATCACCGCCGTGCCCCGCGTGTCGGTCAGAAGCTCCGACTGGTAGCCGATCAGGCCGCGCGTCGGCGCATGGAAAACCAGGCGCTGGCGGTTGCCGCCGGAAGGGCGCAGTTCGATCATGTCGGCCTTGCGCTCCGACATCTTCTGCACGACGACGCCGGCATGCTCTTCGTCCACGTCGATGACGACTTCCTCGATCGGCTCCAGCAGTTCGCCGTTCTCACCCTTCTGCATCACCACGCGGGGACGCGACACGGCGATCTCGAAACCTTCGCGGCGCATCGTCTCGATCAGCACGGCAAGCTGCAATTCGCCACGCCCCGACACGAAGAACGAATCCTTCTCGGACGATTCCTCGATGCGCAGCGCGACATTGCCTTCGGCCTCGCGCAGCAGCCGGTCGCGGATGACGCGGCTGGTCACCTTGTCGCCCTCGGTCCCTGCCAGCGGGCTGTCGTTGACGATGAACGACATGGTCACCGTCGGCGGGTCGATCGGCTGCGCATGCAGCGGCTCGGTCACGGCAGGGTCGCAGAACGTGTCGGCAACGGTGCCCTTGGAGAGGCCCGCGATGGCGACGATGTCCCCCGCCTGGGCTTCCTCGATCGGCTGGCGCTCTAGGCCGCGAAAGGCGAGGATCTTGGAGATGCGGCCGTTCTCGACGAGGTTCCCGTCATTGTTGAGGACCTTCACCGCCTGGTTCGGCTTCAGCATGCCGCTCTCTATGCGGCCTGTGATGATGCGGCCGAGGAAAGGATTGGCCTCGAGCAGCGTGCCGATCATGCGGAACGGACCCGGATGCACGGTCGGAGCCGGCACGTGCGTCAGGATAAGGTCGAACAGCGGCGCCAGGCCCTGGTCCTTCGGTCCTTCCGGATTTTCGGAAACCCAGCCGTCGCGGCCGGAGCCGTAGAGGATCGGGAAGTCGAGCTGCTCGTCATTGGCGTCGAGTGCCGCGAACAGGTCGAACACCTCGTTGACGACCTCGACGTGGCGTGCATCGGGACGGTCGATCTTGTTGATGACGACGATCGGCCGCAGGCCGACTTTCAGCGCCTTGCCGACCACGAACTTCGTCTGCGGCATCGGCCCTTCGGCGGCGTCGACCAGCACGATGGCCGAATCCACCATGGACAGGATGCGCTCGACCTCGCCGCCGAAATCGGCGTGGCCGGGGGTGTCGACGATGTTGATGCGGGTGTCCTTCCAGTCGACCGAGGTCGCCTTGGCGAGGATGGTAATGCCGCGTTCCTTTTCGAGGTCGTTGGAGTCCATCGCGCGCTCGGCCACACGCTGGTTTTCGCGGAACGAGCCGGCCTGCCTCAGGAGCTGATCGACAAGCGTTGTCTTGCCATGGTCGACGTGCGCGATGATCGCGATATTGCGGATGTTCATTGTTAACTCGGGAAGTTGCGGGCGCGATACCGGTATGCGCCGCGTTTCGTTGGGCGGGCTCATAACGGATTTTTCGCAATTGCGAAAGGGCTGTGAAGCGCGGCTGCCATGCGGCAGTTAGGCAGGACCTATGCGTCCTTGCCTGATCCGAGCAGGCCGTCCGTGGCTTCGGCGGGTGTGAAAACTGACGGTACCTCGCCTCGAAATAAGGAAAGCCGCCTGGGGGAAGGCGGCTTTCCAATTGGGGAGCGGTTCGGGAGGGGGGCCGAAAAAATCTCACCCACGCCAACAATGCGCGGCGCAGAACTTGGTTGCACCGCAAAACGAAAAAATTTCAGGCTTCGGCGGAAGCCGCCTTCGCGTCCCGTACGAACCCTTCGCTGGCGACCAGCAGCCGCTGCGTATAGGGCTCCGCGGCGCGGTGGGCGGCCAGATCGGCTGATGTCAAAGGCTCCACGACCTTCCCGGTGCGCATCACGAGCAGGCGGTCGCACATATGGGCGATCACCGCGAGGTCGTGGCTGACCATCAGGTAGGTCAGCTTGCGGTCGCGGCGAATCTGTTCGAGCAGGTTGAGAACCTCGGCCTGGACAGAGGCGTCGAGCGCCGACGTCGGCTCGTCGAGCAGCAGGATCGACGGTTCGAGGATGAGGGCGCGAGCGATGGCGACGCGCTGGCGCTGGCCGCCGGAAAGCTGGTGCGAATAGCGGAAGCGAAAGCCGGAACCCAGCCCGACTTCGTCAAGCGCCCGCAGGATGCGGCGTTCGGCATCGGCAAAGCCGTGGATCGCCAGGGGCTCGGCCAGCAGCCGGTCGACCGTCTGGCGGGGGTGCAGCGAACCGTACGGGTCCTGGAACACCATCTGGACGCGGCGATAGAAGTCTTTGCCGCGACGCTTGCCGAGCACATTGCCTTCGACGGCAATGGTTCCGCTCTCGATCGGCGCCAATCCGGCGATGGCGCGCAGCACAGTGGATTTGCCGGAGCCTGACTCGCCGACGAGGCCGAAGGATTCGCCCGGCCGAACCGTCAGGCTCACGCCGTCCAGTGCTCGAAAACCGTCATAGGTGACGACGAGGTTCGAAATGTCGAGCGCGGCGGTCAAAGCAGCCACTCCGGGCGGCGGTCGAGAGTCGGCAGCGGGTGCCGGTCGTGGTCGATGCTTGGCATGCAATTGAGCAGGCCCTGCGTGTAGGGGTGTTTTGCCCGGGAGAGATCGGCTGCGGCAATCTCCTCGACGATGCGGCCGGCATACATGACGATGACGCGGTCACAGAAGGAGGAGACCAGCCGAAGATCGTGGGAGATGAAGATCAGGCCCATGCCGCGATCGGCGACCAGACGGTCGAGAATGGCGAGGATGTCGAGTTGCACCGTGACGTCGAGGGCCGAGGTCGGTTCGTCGGCGATCAGCAGTTCCGGGCCGGCGATCAGCATCATGGCGATCATGGCGCGCTGGCCCATGCCGCCGGAAACCTCGTGCGGGTAGAGGTCGAAGACGCGCGAGGGGTCGCGGATCTGCACGGCGGCCAGCATGTCGAGCGTCCGCTCGCGGGCGGCGCGCTTGCCGATGTTTTCGTGGGCGCGCAGCGCCTCGACGATCTGGCGGCCGATCTGCATGACCGGGTTGAGCGAATATTTCGGGTCCTGCAGGATCATGGCGATGCGTTTTCCCCGCAGGTCGCGGCGCAGGCGGGGCGAGGCGGAGAGCAGGTCAATGCCGTCGAAGTCGAGTTTTTTCGCCGTCACCTCGGCATGGGGCGGGGTCAGGCCGAGGATGGCGCGGCCGGTCTGGGATTTGCCTGATCCGGATTCGCCGACGATCGCCAGCCGCTCGCGACCGACGGAGAAGGAGATGCCGCGCACGGCATCGATCACGCCTGTCCGGGTGGGAAAGCGGACGGAGAGGTCTTCGACGGCGAGCAGCGTCATTGGCGGCCGCCCCGAGGATCGAGCGCGTCGCGCAGGCCGTCGCCGAGCAGGTTGAAACCGAGGCTGACGATGAGGATGGCCGCACCCGGCATGGCGGCCACCCACCACTGGTCGAGGATGAAGCGGCGGCCGGACGCGATCATCGCGCCCCATTCCGGCAGCGGCGGTTGTGCGCCGAGCCCGAGGAAACCGAGGCCGGCCGCCGTGATGATGATACCGGCCATGTCCAGCGTCACTCTGACGATCAGCGAGGAGATGCAGAGCGGCATGATGTGACGCAGCACGATCCGCCATGGAGAAGCGCCCATCAGGCGGACGGCGGAGATGTAGTCGGAGTTGCGCACCGTCAGCGTCTCGGCCCGCGCGATGCGGGCGTAGGGCGGCCAGGAGGTGATGGCGATGGCAATCACGGCGTTCTCGATGCCTGGGCCGAGTGCGGCGACGAAGGCTAGGGCCAGGATGAGTTTCGGAAAGGCGAGAAAAATGTCGGTGATGCGGGTCAGAACCATGTCCGTCCAGCCGCCGGCATAACCGGCGACCGTGCCGACGATCAGCCCGACGGGCGCGGCGATGATCGCCACCAGCACGATGACGTAAAGCGTCAGGCGCGAGCCGTAGACCACGCGGGAGAAGATGTCGCGGCCCTGGTCGTCGGTGCCGAACCAGTGCTCTGCGCTCGGCGGCAGCAGGCCCTGGCGCAGGTCCCCGACGGTGGGCGGATAGGGCGCAATTACATCGGCGAAAGCGGCCAGCAACAACAGCATGACAATGATCGCCAGGCCGATCAGCGCGAGACGATTGGCGGAAAAACGCCGCCAAGTCATGTAGGCGCGGCCGAGACGCGCCTGCAGCCGCGATTGCGGACGCTCGCTCAGCAGCCAGTCACGGCGGCTCGTGCTTGCGGTTTCGGCAGCGCTCATATTCCGGCAGTCCCCGTCTCGCGGTTGACGAAGATACCCCCACCCCTGACCCCTCCCCACAAGGGGGAGGGGGACTTGGCGCGGGCGCTTCCGAATCCCCCTCCCCCTTGTGGGGAGGGGTCAGGGGTGGGGGTGCGATCCAACAAGCCGCTCATGCGCGTGTCCTTGGATCGAGGAGGCGGTAGAGCAGGTCGGCGAACAGGTTGAGGCCGATGAACACGGCGCCGATGACGATGGTGCCGCCGAGCACGGCGTTCATGTCGGCATTCTGCAGCGAGTTGGTAAGATACATGCCGATGCCCGGCCAGGCGAAGATCGTCTCGGTCAGCACCGAGCCTTCGAGCAGCGTCGCATAAGAAAGTGCGATGACGGTGACCAGCGGCACGGCGGCGTTGCGCAGCGCGTGGCCCCAGATGATGCGCGTTTCGCTCAGCCCCTTGGCGCGGGCGGCGGTGATGTATTCCTGCGCCAGTTCGTTCAGCATGAAGGAGCGCGTCATGCGGCTGATATAGGCCATGGAGAAATAGCCGAGCAGCGAGGCGGGCAGGATGATGTGGCTGAAGATGTCGGCGAAGGCACCCCATTCGCCCTGGATCGCCGCGTCGAACAGGAACAGGCCGGTGATCGGCGTAAAAGTGTATTCGTAGGCGATGTCGATGCGGCCGGGGCCAGCTACCCAATCGAGCTTTGCGTAGAAGATCAGCAGGCCCATCAGGCCGAGCCAGAAGATCGGGATGGAGTAGCCGACGAGGCCGATCACCCGCACGATCTGGTCGATCAGGCTGTCGCGTTTCACCGCGGCCAGCACGCCGAGCGGGATACCGAAAAGCAGGCCGATGAGTGTGCCCGCCGTCGCAAGTTCCAGCGTTGCCGGAAACACGCGGAGAATGTCCTGCATGACCGGATTGCTGGACAGGACCGAGGTGCCGAAATCGCCAGTCAGCGCCTTCTTCAGATAGATCGCGAACTGCTGCCAGAGCGGCAGGTCCAGCCCATATTGCTGGCGCGCGGCGGCGACCGCGCTTGCGGATGCCCGATCGCCGACGATGGCCAGAACCGGATCGATCGGCACGACGCGGCCGATGAAGAAGGTGACCGTAAGCAGGCCGAAAAAGGTGACGGCGCCGACGACGACAAACCGTACGATGGCGGAAAGCACAGCGGAGGCGCCTCTACGCCTCCGCCGCGTTTCGATCGTTGTGGCGACGCTCGCCAATAAACCGGGCTTTTCGGTTCGTTATTTGGTCACGGGCCCGACGAAGTTGGTGTCGAAGGTCGGTCCGAGCTTGAAGTTCTGGATGTTCTTGCGCAGGCCGGCGACCTCGGTTTCCTGCCACAGGAACACGAACGGGCCGGTCTCGCGCACCTTCCTCTGAAGGTCGGCGTACATTTCCGCGCGCTTGGTCGCATCACGCTCCAGCAACGCCGCCTTGGCCTCGTCCTGGATGTCGGCCGGCACGTCCCAGGCGTTGCGCCAGGCGAGCGTCTTGTTCATCGAATCGTCGGCGTTGTTCGGGTTGATGCCGAAGGTTTCCGCGTTGGAGTTCGGATCCCAATAATCGACGCCCCACTGGCCGATATAGGATTCGTGGGTGCGGGCGCGGAACTTGGTCAGCACCTGCTTGAAGTCGCCCGGGATGATCTCGATCTTGATGCCGACCTGCGCGGCATTCTGCTGGAGCGATTCGGCGACGCCTGTGACGGGCTGGGTGCTGCGCACATCCATGGTCATCGAAAAGCCGTCCGGCAGGCCGGCCTTGGCCAGCAGTTCCTTGGCCTTGGCGATGTCGAGCTTGTAGGGCTTGTCGTCGAGCGCGCCGAGAATGCCCTTCGGCAGGAAGTTCTGGTGCATGGAGCCGATGTTTCTCAGCAGCGTGTCGCCGAGCGCGTCGTAGTCGACCAGGTATTTGAACGCCTCGCGCACTTCCGGCTTGGCGAGGTTCGGGTTCTTCTGGTTGAAGCTGAAGAAATAGACCGTGCTCTTCGGCGTCGCGGTGATCACCAGGTCGCCGTTCTTGCTTACGGCGTCGATGTCGCCGGGCTGCAGGTTGCGGGCGACATCCACGTCGCCCTTCTCCAGCAGAAGCCTCTGCGTCGCGCTTTCCTTGACGTGACGGTAGATGACACGGGCGAGATTGCCCTTGGTGCCGTAATAATTGTCGTTGCGCTCCAGCACGACCACCTCGTTGGCGCGCCATTCGCGGGTCTTGTAGGGGCCGGATCCGGCATAGTTGGTCTTCATCCAGCCATTGCCGAAATCATTGTCGAACTTGTACTCGTCGCTCGGCGTGACGGCGGCGACGTGCTCCTTGACGATCTTGCTGTCGATGACCGCGCCGACGGTGGCGGTCAGGCAGTTCAGCACGAAGCTCGGCGCATAGGACTTGTCGACGGTGAAGACGAAGGTCGACGGGTCGGCGGCCTTGGCCTTTTCCGCGACATTGTCGCCGGTGAGGCCGAACTGCTGGATGATGAAGGCCGGGCTCTTGTTCAGCTTGACGGCGCGCTCGAACGACCAGGCGACGTCCTCCGCGGTGATCGGATTGCCGGACGCGAATTTCAGGTCGGGCTTCAGCTTGAAGGTGTAGGTCAGGCCGTCGTCTGAGACGGTCCAGCTTTCGGCGATGCCACCGACGATCTTGGTGGTGTCGTTGGCGTCGAGGCGCACCAGCATGTCGTAGGTGTTGCCGGTGATTTCGCCGGTGGAAAGTTCGAACGCCTCGGCGGGGTCGAGCGAGATCATGTCGTCGATCGCCCAGGCCTGGACCAGCGTGTCGGCCGGCGTATCGGCATAGGCGGGAATGCCCACGACCATCACCGCCGACATCGCGGCGCCAGCCAGAAGCAGCGCAAGGCGCCGGTTGATCTTTTCCATCAGCATAATTTTTTCCCCTGTTCGATTTTCTGGGTTGGTCTCGTCATCCTTGCTCGTGCCAGGCGGAGCGAAGGATTCTGAGCCAGTTGCCGCGACATATCTTGTCGAGTTCGGTGTCAGCATATCCGGCGCTCCGCAGTCCGGCAACGAGCTTGTGCATGCCTGCTGCGTCGCTGATTTCGCCCGGCACAAGCGCGCCGTCGAAGTCCGATCCGATCGCCACGCCGTCGATGCCGAGCTTGTCGACGAGGTAGTCGATGTGACGGACCATGTCGGAGATCGGCGTGTCGGCGCTCTCGCGTCCGTCGGTGCGCAGCATGGTGACGGCAAAATTCAGGCCGACAATCCCGTTGCTCTCGCGGATTGCCGCAAGCTGCTTGTCGGTCAGGTTGCGGGCGACCGGCACCAGCGAGTGCGGATTGGAATGGGTGGCGACCAGCGGCTGGTCGGTGATCCCCGCGACGTCCCAAAAACCCTTTTCGGTGATGTGCGACAGGTCGACCAGAATGCCAAGCCGATTGCATGCCTTGACGAGTTCCTTCCCCGCGTCGGTCAGTCCGGGGCCGGTATCGGGGCTCTTCGGAAAGGAAAATGGAACGCCGTGGCCGAAGATGTTGGTACGGCTCCAGACGGGTCCGAGCGAGCGCAGGCCGGCGGCGTAGAAGACGTCGAGTGCGGCGAGGTCGGCGCCGATCGCTTCGCATCCCTCCATATGCAGCACGGCGGCGAAGGCATCGGCTTTTATCGCGTCTTCGATCTCGCGCGTCGAGCAGCAGATCCGCCAGCCGCCGGCGCGCTCCAGCCTGGCGGCGATCGACATGTATTCCATTGCGATATCGAGCGAAGGCGCACGCTCCAGAGGTTTCGGCAGCGGCGTGTCGTAGGTGCCGTCCGGGCCGGGCGGCGCGAAGCGCAAATCGTCGGAGGGGATGTAGATGGCGCAGAACCCGCCGGCAAACCCGCCGGCCTTGGACCGCGGCAGGTCGATATGGCCCGTCGGCGATCCGTCGATGAATTCGGAAACCGGATCGAAACCTTCGCGTCCCCGCCGCCACAGGCGAAAGAGAACGTCGTTGTGGCCGTCGAAGACTTTCTGCATGCGGACCTCTCGTGAGCGGGCCGGTGCAAGCTAGCCATTCGCGCGGCATCCGCAAGTCTGCTTCCATGCAAGCCTGTCGACAAGGCTCGCCCGGCGATTGGTCCACCGCAGTTGCCTGGCGGCGACCGCGGACAGGGATTATTCGTCGTCTTCGCTGCTGATCCAGGAATGCGGCGAGACCTTCTTCTGCGTCGAGCCGTCGAGGAACACCCACCAGCCGGCGTCGCCTTCGTCCCAATCGCCGCCGCTGCCGCGCATCCGCTCCAGCGAACGGTACTGGCCGATCGATTCGTTCTCCTGTCCGTCGGCGTCGGTCCAGACGATGCGGACCTTGCGACCATCCATCGGGGCGGTGTCGATCGGTCTCGTGCGCGCCATGTCAGTTCCTCCTTGGTGCGGTTCCACATGATCGGCTTCCCGCCGCCCGGACGCAATCGGGGGAAGCGGTGCCGCAAAGGGAATGGCGGGCTCGGTTCCCGGCTGCATTTCGCATTTATGGTTAGCCAATCCTTAATCGTTTGCACCCTAACTACCCGTTGTGTCCGGCGGATCAGGCCATCGCCTTGTCCGTGGGGGCGGGCACGATGGCGCAATCTGGCAGGGGAGGAACTGTGTCCCCGAGGAAGAACCCGAATACAGCCGTGCGGCTGCGCGGAGCGGGCGATTGCGCGTCGCTCGATCTTTCCGCCGAAGAGGCGGAAGCGCTGATCGACGCCGGTGGCGACTGGCTTTGGGAAACCGACGATGCGCTTTGTTTCTCATGGCTCTCGGAGAGTTATCAGGAAGCGACCGGCAGCGAGCCCAAGGATATGCTCGGCCGGCCCTATGCCGATTTCCTCGATCGCCATGCAAACGGGAATCCAGCCACCGCGTCGCACCATGCCACCTTGCAGGCGCGCCAGCCTTTCCGGGACTTCGTGCTTGAATTGAAGGACGCCAGTCCCGAGCGCCGATGGATATCGCTGTCGGGCTTTGCGCGCTTCGACACGGCGGGACGTTTTATCGGTTATCGCGGCGTCGCGCGCGACGTCACCGGCATCGCCCTGTCGCTTGCCCGGATGGCGAGCCATGCGCAGGCTGCGGCCGCCATGAACGACCAGCTTGCCGCAGGTCCGGTGCTCGACGGTTCACGATCCAATGCGCGCGAAGCCGAGGCGGAAGAGGGCCGCAAGCGTCTGGAAGATGTCCTGGAGTCGCTGCCGGCCGGTGTCATCATCTACGATCGCGACGACAAATTCGTGCTGGCGAACCGCAAGCTGCAGGAAACCCTGCCCGCCATGCAGGACTGCTGGATGCCGGGCAAGAGCCTGCGCCAAGCGCTCGAACTCGCCCATACGGTCGGCTATTTCCGCGAAAGCGGCGATCCGGAGATCGACGCCCTCTACGACACCGACCGCGACGCATGGGTCGAGCGCTACACGGCGCGCTACCACCAGCCCCAAATGATAACCGAACGGCACAATCCGGACGGCCGCTGGTTCCAGGTCTATGACACGCGCACCAGGGACGGAACCTTTGTCGGCGTCCGCGTCGACATCACCGAATTGAAGGAGCGTGAAAAGTCGCTTCGCGATTCGATGCGGCAGATCGAACTGTTCAGCCATGTGCTGGACGAGATGCCGGTGGCGACCAACATCAAATCCGAGGATCTCGCGCTGGAATACGTCAACAAGGCTTGGTGCGACGTGACCGGCTACGCCAAGGTGGAAGTGATCGGGAAGACCGACCTCGAACTGTTCGGCGACGGCGAGGGCGGTGGTTTCAGCGCCGACGACACCTATGTGGCGGTCACCGGCAACGGCCTCGAATCGGAAGAGACCGTCACCCACCGCAATGGAACGGTGATGCATCTGATGACCCGCAAGGGCCGGTTGACGACGACAGACGGCCGCCGGCACGTGTTCGGCTGCAGCACCGACATCACCGATATCAAGCGACGCGAGGCGCTGCTTCAGCAAAGCCTTCGGGAGAATGAAGTTTTCCGCAGCCTGATCGACAATTTGCCGACCGCCATCTACGCCAAGAAACCCGATCTCGAACTGGTCTATGTCAACAAGGGCTGGGCGGATCTCACGGGCTTTTCGAAAGACGAGGCCATCGGCAAGACCGACATCCAGTTGTTCGGCGCGGATGGGGAGGCCTTCGCCGAAGGCGATCTCGAAGTGCTGCGCACCGGGCAGACGCAGGTCATCGACGAGACGGTCGTCGAGAAGGATGGCTCGATCCGCCACCAGCTTGCCCGCAAGAGCGCCTTTGCCGCGTCCGACGGATCGCTCTATCTGATCGGTTCGTCGGTCGACGTCACGGCGCAGAAGCGGCACGAGGTCGAGCTGCAGCAAGCGCGCCGCCGCGCCGAGATCGCTGATCGCGCCAAGTCCGAATTCCTGGCCAATATGAGCCACGAGATCCGCACGCCGATGAACGGCGTGCTGGGGATGGCCGAGCTGCTGGCGCGCTCCGACCTCGACCCCAAGCAGAAGACTTTTACCGACATCATCGTGAAGTCCGGCAACGCCCTGCTGACGATCATCAACGACATCCTCGATTTCTCGAAGATCGATGCCGGTGAGCTGGTGCTCGACGCAGCACCCTTCACGCTTTCGGAAGCGATCGAGGACGTCGCCACGCTTCTGTCGACGCGGGCCAAGGAAAAGGACCTCGAGCTCATCATCCGCATCGCCCCGGACCTGAGCGACAATTATGTCGGCGATGTCGGACGCATAAGGCAGATCGTCACCAACCTGATCGGCAACGCCATCAAGTTCACCGAGGCCGGGCACGTGCTGGTCGAGGCGACGAATAGCGACGGCGCCGACGGCACCAACCTGCGCATTTCCGTGACCGACACCGGAATAGGCATCCCGAAAGACAAACTCGGCGCGGTCTTCGAGAAGTTCAGCCAGGTGGATGCGTCGTCGACGCGCCGCCACGAGGGCACCGGGCTGGGGCTGGCGATAACATCGCGGCTTGTCGCCATGATGGGCGGTACGGTCGGCGTGGAAAGTATCGAAGGCCTTGGCTCGACGTTTTCCTGCACCTTTTCGCTGCCCTATGCCGAGGCTCCCGCCCGGCAGAAAATCGTGCCCTTCGACGTCGGCGGCGCGCGCGTCCTGATCGTCGACGACAATCCGGTCAACCGCGCAATCCTCCTGGAGCAGATGGCGAGCTGGCGCTTCGATGCCTGCGCGGCGGCCAACGGCGTCGAAGGTCTTCAGGTGCTGGAGGCGGCCACCAGGCTCGATCTGGCGGTCGACTGCGTCGTGCTCGACTACCAGATGCCGGGCATGACGGGTCTGGACGTGACCCGCGTCATCCGCAATTCGCCGCTGTTTTCCGATACGCCGATCATCATGCTGACATCGGTCGACCTGTCGCTCAGCATGGGAACCGTGCGCGAGCTGGCGATCGACGCGAACCTGACGAAACCGGTACGATCCTCGGGATTGCTCGAGACCCTGACCGCGACCATCCAGAAGCGCCGCCACCGGCACGGATACGCGCCGTCGCCCGCGAGGGTCGAGGAGCGACCAGCCGCGGCGAAGGCCCTCGCTTCAAAGCCGCAGGCCGGGCCGCAACGGCCGCAGGCCGTCGAACCCGCGTCTCCAAGCCGGGTCGACATATTGGTGGCCGAGGACAACGACGTGAACCAGTTGGTGTTCACCCAGATTCTCGCCGATACGGGTTTCACCTTCGAGATCGTCGGCAACGGGCTGCTGGCCGTGGAGGCGTTCCAGGAGATGCGGCCGATGCTGGTCCTGATGGACGTATCGATGCCCGAGATGAACGGCCTCGAAGCCACGGGCGTCATCCGGGCGCGGGAAGCCGCCTGGGGAACCCATACGCCGATCATCGGGGTCACCGCGCATGCGCTCAAGGGCGACCGCGAGCGCTGCCTCGAAGCGGGTATGGACGATTATCTCTCGAAGCCAATCAGCCCCAGGGCGCTGCAGGAAAAGCTGGACCGCTGGATGAGCCCGGCCCAAATGCCGGTCGGCAGGGCGTCGCCCTCGATTGGCTGAGCAGCCCACTATTGCATTTGTTTGCAATACGTTTCGGTTATGATCTGCTAACAGCCGTTCGTACGATCTTGCTGGCGATGCCGTTCCGGCCCGATTCGCCAGCGGCTCGCGAGGTTTTGGGGGACCCGATGATATCCGGACCGTGCATGCGCCTTGTCTTTGCAATGCTGGCGGCGCTCGCCGTTTTTGGCTTTAGCCATGGCGCTTCGTTTGCCCAATCCCAGCCCGCAGCCGCGGCCCCCACGCCGCCGCCTGAAAAGGTGCAGCAACTGCTCCATCTTCTCAACGACCCGGAGGTGAAGACCTGGCTGGAGGCACGGCCGGCCGCGCCCTCGGCGGCGGCGCAGGATGCTGCATCGGTGGAGAACGACGTCACCGACGTCGAGGCGCGCATTCGCGGCCATATCGGCCGGGTGGTGGACGCATTCTTCCGCCTTCCGCAGGAATTCGCAAATGCGTCCGATGTCATTTCCAGGGACGTGAACAGCGGCCGGCCGGGCGTCGTGCTGGCCATCCTGGTGGTGCTTATCGGTGTCGGATATGGCGCGGAATGGCTGTTCCGGCGATTGCTTCGAAGGGTGAGGGGCGCCGAGACGTCCGCATCCGAGCAGCCGCTGCGGCTGGTGTCGGACTTGATCCCCCTCGTGGTGTTCACGCTGGCCAGCGCCGGTCTTTTCCTGGCATTCCAGTGGCCGCCGCTGCTGCGCAAGGTCGTTGTCACGCTGCTGCTCGCCTTCATCGTCTTCCGCTTCATCCGCACCATGGCGCGGCTCCTGCTCGAGCCTGACGCCACGGCGTCTGAGAGCCGGCATCGCCTGGTCGACATCGACGACGCCGGCGCGCGTTTCTGGTATCTGCGGGTGCAGCTCCTGGCCGGCATATTCATGCTCGGATGGGCAATCGCCAGCCTGATGCCGCGCCTCGGTTTTTCGCCGGATGCGGCACTGGCGATCGCCTATCTGTTCGGGCTCGGCCTGCTCGCCGTCGCCATCGAGACCGTCTGGCACAGCCCGGCCCGCCAAAGCGCGCCGTCGCCCGTCAAGACATGGCTGCGGACCTTCTTCCTGGTGATCCTGTGGCTGGTCTGGGTCGCCGGCTTTGTCGGTATCCTCTGGGTCGGCATCTACGCCCTGGTGCTGCCGAGCGCGGTTTCCGGCGTCGGCCGCATCGCCGAGCGGCTGGCGGGCCGCAGCGAAGGCACGACGCTGTTCGCCACGATAAGGAACGTCCTCATCGTGCGCGGCGCCCGCGCGGTGCTGATCGCCCTGGCGGTCGCCTGGCTTGCCTACATCTGGCAACTGAGGGCGGAGGCGATGGGCGGAAACCCCACGCTCGAGCGCGTCGTGGTTGGCCTGCTCAACGGCATCATCATCCTCCTGTTCGCCGACCTTTTGTGGCAACTCTCCAAGGCCCTGATCAACCACCACATGGAACGCGCCGAGCATACCGGCGGCACTTCGGAGGAAGTGGCGCGCCGCGGAAGGCTGCGCACCCTGTTGCCGATCTTCCGCAATGCGCTTGCCGTCTTCATCGCGGTCGTGGCCGTGCTGACCATCCTGTCTGGCATGGGCGTGGCGATCGGGCCGCTGATCGCCGGCGCCGGCATTTTCGGCGTCGCCATCGGTTTCGGCTCGCAGACCCTGGTCAAGGATGTGCTCAGCGGCGTGTTCTTCATGCTCGACGATGCGTTCCGCGTCGGCGAGTATATCCAGAGCGGCAGCTACAAGGGCACGGTCGAGGGTTTCAGCCTGCGCTCGGTCAGGCTGCGCCACCAGCGCGGACCGATCTTCACCGTGCCGTTCGGCCAGCTCGGCGCGGTCCAGAACATGAGCCGCGACTGGGTGATCGAGAAGATGACGCTGACTGTCACCTACGATTCCGACGTCGAGCTTGCCCGCAAGCTGGTCAAGAAGATCGGGCAGCAACTCGCGGAGGACCCGGAATTCGCGGCCAGCACGCTGCAGCCGCTGAAGATGCAGGGCGTCGACAGTTTTGGCGATTCCGGCATCGTGCTGCGCATGAAGCTGATGACCAAGCCCGGCGAGCAGTTCGGCATCAAGCGCAAGGCCCTGGTGATGATCAAGAAGGCCTTCGACGAGAACAACATCAAGCTGGCGACGCCGATGGTGCAGGTCTCCGGCGGCGCCGACGATGCCGCGGCCGCCGCCGCACGCGAGACGCTGCGCAAGCAGAAGCTCGCCGAGGTTGCGGCAGCGACGGCTGAGTGAACTCCTGATCCGACGGCGGCCCGACCGGAAAACGGAGAAGCGCCGGGGAAAATTTAGTGTCTTTCGGCGGCAAGGCCGCGGCAGTCCGGAAGCCGCACAGGTCGAAAAAAGGTAGCCGTTTCCCGGCGCCTCGCGGCTGAAATGACAAGGCAAGGTGCCTGCGAAGAGCCGGCTTTTGGTCATGCTTGTTGCGCGGAAATCCACGCGGGTTCCGAGCAACTCTCTGTTTCCGCTTGGTTTTACAAGCATGACATTGTTTTCGAACGGCCGTTTGTGAAGGTCGGGAGGCGGCTGGCGCCTCTCGAAAAACCGAGCCTTTTCAATGTGTTGCGCAGGCGGCAACGGCGGCCTCGCCTTTCCGTCATCGTCAAGGATTGTTTTTGGGAGGATGCTCCCTGCACTCTCCATACCCGATACCGGCCTGTGCGCCCAAAACGTCCAAGCCGCACTCCGTCCAACACCCCTTGTATCTGCATAAGGGGTGTTGGACGGAGTGCGACGCGAACATCCTGGAGAACGAACGGGTCACCGCAAAAATGGGGATGAAAAAAGCCTCTTCATCCGAAAATATTTTTGTTTCTCGAACCTCGCTCCAGTCTTTTCAATGCCTTGACCGACCACCACCCGCCGCGCGGCAAGAGTTTTTCAGGATTTCATCCCCGCCCTCCCGATCGGTGCGATAATCCGTCAGCCTGTGCTGGAAAGGAGATGGCAGTGGAGTTTGGAGACGCGAGTACGACAATCGAGCGATACCGGCAGGCGCTGAAGCACATTCTGCTGATGCTCGTCGGCATGGCCGAGATGGGTTTTGGCAGGCCATTGTCCCTGGTGCTCGGGGAAGCCGCCGTCGCCCCAAGGCCGGGACGAGCCGGAAAGACCGGGAGAAACAAACCGTCTCCGGCGCTCTGCCTGCCCCGCCACCTCTACCGCGCCATTCTCCTGCTCTTGCGCCCGGCCGAATCCGCCGCCCGGCGCCTGATCATCGCGACGGCGCAAGGCATCGTGGTGGTGCTCCCGCCGTTTCGTCCGCGAAAGCTCAAGCCAAAAATTTCCGACACGGTGGCCGCCATGCGCCGCCTCGGCCTTGCCGTCGCCCTGTCGCAGGAGGATTTTGCCC
>NZ_JBIRCY010000065.1:0-40158 GCF_044326205.1 Mesorhizobium sp. IMUNJ 23232 | reverse complement strand
GGGTCGATGAGCGGACGGAACGAAGTGAAGTCTGCGAAGCGGGGTGGGGGTAGATGTAACGTGCCAGCAGTTCAGGATTATTGGCGCCGGGCCGAAATTTCGGCGTCCTCACCCCCACCCCGTCACGCGGCCTTCGCTTCGCTGCGGCCGCTTGCCGACCCTCCCCACAAGGGGGAGGGTAAGACGCGGTGCGACCTGCCCTCGCGAACATGATGTTCTCCGAAGACCTTGCCTCACCCCTTGGCGACAAGCGCCAGCGCGCGGATCGGGCTGCCGGTGCCGTGCTCGATCTTCAGCGGCGCGACGATCAGCACCGCACCGCGCGGCGGCAGCTTGTCGAGGTTGCACAGGCTGGCGAGGCCGTATTTGTTGGCCTTGTGCATCAGCGTGTGGGCCGGGAACGGCGGCTCCATGCCGCCCGCCTTGCCGGCGTCGGTTCCGATCGTCTGCGAGCCCCAGCCGCGGACATCCTTCTCGATCAGGTACATGATCGCCTCGGCGGTCGGGCCAGGCGTATGCGGGCCGGTTTCGTTGGCGTTGAGGAACTCGGCCTCGGAACCGCCACGGCGGTCCCAGTCAGTACGCATCACCACCCATTCGCCAGGGTTGATGGCGCCGTGCTTTTGTTCCCACGCCTTGATGTGGTCGACGGTAAGCAGGAAATCCGGGTCGGCGGCGGCTTCCTTCGAGCAGTCGATGACGTTGACCGGGCCGACGAATTTCTGCGCCGGAATGGTGTCGGTGGCGCCGTCGGCGTAGTCCTTGCCGGAAATCCAATGGACCGGCGCGTCGAAATGCGTGCCCGAATGCTCACCGAGCTTCAGCCAGTTCCACGCCCACCACGGGCCGTTCTTGTCGTATTCGGAAATCTTGTGGATCTCGATCTTGGGCGTGTCGACCGCAAGGTCCGGCGGCAGCTTGATCAGCGGGGTTTCAGGCCCGAGAACGGCGGTCAGGTCGACCACCTCGATGCCGCCCGAAAGAAGCTGGCCGGCGAGTTCGCCGAGAAGTTTCTGCGTGTCCATGGTTCAGTTCCCTCTTAACCGGAATGTCCGAAGGCTCGTGTCGGCCCTTAATATGCTACTAGACGAAAACATATGCATCTGCAATTATCTTTAAGCCTAAAGCAAATTGGATGGGGGCGTGAGCGAGTTCGACGCCATATTGGTTGGAGCCGGCCACAACAGTCTGGCCTGCGCCGCGCATCTGGCCCGCAAAGGCTGGAAAGTCGGCGTTTTCGAGCGCAATGTGACGCTCGGCGGCGCGGTAAAGACACAGGAATACACGCTTCCCGGTTTCCGCCACGACTTTGGCGCGATGAACCTGAGCCTGTTCGCTGGCTCCGCATTCCACAAAATGTATGCAAATGAATTGAAATCGCATGGGCTCGAATTCGCGCCCGTCGCCGATTGTTTCGCCAGCGTTTTCCCTGACGGCAAGTGGTTCGGGGTGAGCACCGATCTGGAAAAGACCGCGACGCGCATCGCAGCCTTGTCGCCTGCCGATGCCGGGGCATGGCTAAAACTGGTGGCGGCGTTTCCGGGCGAAGCCGAGCACCTGTTCCGGCTGCTCGGCTCGCAGATGGGGTTTCGCGCGCTGGCCGGCACCGGCTGGAATCTCTGGCGCAAGAAGGGTGTGTCCGGCGTACTCGACACCGCCCGCCTGCTGCTGTCGTCGCCGCGTGTGTGGCTCGACGAGAATTTTGTGTCGCCGCATGTGAAGGCGACGCTGGCTGCCTGGGGTATGCATCTCGATTTCGCGCCCGACATTTCGGGCGGAGCGGTGTTCCCCTATCTCGAATCCATGGCCAACCAGAGTTTTGGCATGGTGATCGGCAAGGGCGGAGCAGATACGATGATCCGCGCGTTGGAGAAGATGGTCACCGCGGCGGGCGGAAAGATTTTCACAAACGCCGAAGTGGCCGAGGTGACACGCTCCGGCGGCAGGGCGACCGGGATAAGGCTGGCCTCCGGAGAGACGCACACGGCTGGGAAAGCGGTGATCGCCGGCGTAGCGCCGCGTGCGCTCGACAGCATGGTGCAAGGCGGATCGGGCGATGCCGGTTTCGATACGGCCATGAAAAAATTCCGCTACGCGCCGGGCACGATGATGCTGCATCTGGCGCTGGATGGGCTGCCCGACTGGAGCGCCGGGGCGGAGCTGAAAACCTTCGCCTATGTCCACATCGCGCCGTCGCTCGACCAGATGGCGAAGACCTACTGCCAAGCCATCGCAGGCCTGTTGCCCGACGAACCGGTGCTGGTGGTCGGCCAGCCGACGGCAGTCGATTCTTCCCGCGCGCCGGCCGGCAAACATGTGCTGTGGGTGCAGGTACGCGCGCTGCCGGCGGAAATTCTGGGCGATGCGGCCGGCGAGATCGAGCCAGCGGCCTGGGATGCGGTGAAGGAGCGTTACGCCGAGCGCGTGCTCGACATCATCGAGCGCCATGCGCCGGGGCTGCGGACGAAGATTCTCGGCGGTGCGATCTTTTCGCCTCTCGATCTCGAGCGCGAAAACCCGAACCTCGTCGGTGGCGACCAGATCTGCGGCAGCCATCATATCGCGCAGAATTTCCTGTTCCGGCCGATGCGCGGCTTTGCCAAGTGGAACACCCCGGTGGAGAATTTCCATCTGGTCGGCGCGGCCACATGGCCGGGCGCCGGCACCGGCGCAGGGTCGGGTTTTATGCTCGCGCAACAACTGGCGAGGTGACAGCCAATCCGGGGCCGCGACAGATTTAGTGCAAGAAGGCAATGGCGTCCGCGCCGGATGCCGCTACAGTTCGGATAACAAACAAAAGGGGAAGCGACATGAAACTCAATAGACGGCAAATGCTCGGCTACGGCGCCTCGGCGCTCGGCGTCGCCGCGATCGGCATACCAAACATAGCCCGCGCGCAGGCGAGCGAACTCACCATCGCCTACAACGTCAACCTGCCTTCCTGGGACCCGACCACCGGCCCCTCGGCGGTCAACCCGACTATCCAGGGCATTTACCAGTCGGTGTTCGACCAGTTCATCCCGCAGGCGCCGGACCTGTCCTTCGGCCCCGGCCTGCTGACGCAATGGGGCTGGAACCAGGACCGCACCAAGGTGATGATGACGGTGCGCGAGGGCGTCACCTGGCATGACGGCTCGCCGTTCACGGCGGAGGACATCGTCTGGTCGCTGCAGCGGGCCGGCGACGAGAAGACCGGCAACCCCATCCAGTTCGTCTGGAAGAACGTCAATAATTTCAAGATCGACGGCAACACCATCACCGGCGACGTCGTCCAGTTCGATCCGGTCTATTTCAAGTGGATGTCGTTTCTCACCGGCTATGTGCTGCCGAAGGCCTATTACGAGAAGGTCGGTGCGGAGGGTTTTGAGGCAAAACCCATCGGCACCGGGGCGTACATGGTCGAAAAATTCGAGCGCAACGCCTTCCTGCGGCTGAAGGCCAATCCGAATTACTGGGGCGGCAAGCCGGCCTTCGAGAACGTCACCATCAAGTTCGTGACCGACGCGGCGAGCCGCGTCGCCGAGATCGAATCCGGTTCCTCGCAGGTGACGCTCGAAATCCCCTACGAGGAATACGACCGGCTGATCGCCAAGGACGGGCTGGCGGGCTCCTGCGATACCGTTTCCGACATCGGCATGGTGTTCTTCAACGACATCGACGTGATGAAGGACGCCAATGTGCGCAAGGCGGCGGTCATGTCAGTCGACAAGAAGCTTTTGGTCGACCGCCTGCTGCGCGGCTACGGCCTGCCCATCGACACGCTGGAGACGCCGGAATACGCGGCCTTCGATCCGTCGATCAAGGTCGAGTTCAATCCGGAAAAGGCCAAGGAACTGCTGGCAGCCTCAGGCTATTCGGCGGACAAGCCGGTGAAATTCACCATCCAGACCACCAAGGGCTTCAAGCCCAAGGACTACGAGATGATCCAGGCGATCGTCGGCATGTGGCGCAACGTCGGCATCGAGGCCAATATCGAGGTCTATGAGATCGCCAAACACTACGAGCTGCGCGCCGCCGACCAGCTTGCGCCGGCCGCCTTCTACAACTGGGGCAATTCGATCGGCGACCCGACCACCTCGACCGGCTTCGCCATGTATGGGCCGAGCCCGCATTCGGTCTGGGACGGCCAGGACGTCATCGACGCCATCAACCCGCTTTGGGCCGAGAAGGACGAGGCCAAACGCATCGCCGGCTGGAAGGCGGTCGACAAGCTGATCGCCGAGAACGCCTATGTGCTGCCGCTGCTGCAATATGCCCAGCCGATAGTGCATGCCAAAGGCGTGAAGGTGGTGCCGCACAAGTCGGGTGCGCTGCTGCCCGCTTTGATGACGCCGGCGTGAGGCTGGCCGAAAATTCGCCAGGACGGGCTGCAAATGTCGATTTCTGCGCTTCCGATGCTCACGTACCTAAACGTACGCTCCGCTCCGGTTCTCGAAATCACCATTTTCGCCTCGTCCTGACGAAATTTTGGGACCAGCCTCTGTAGCGCTTGAAATTGGTGTTCACCGTCCTCTGCGGCGGCTGGTAATGCCTTGTTCCGATGCACGGACAAACATGATCCTGCAACGTTTCCTAACGCGACTGCTCACCATGGCCGTCACGCTGTTCGGCGTGGCGGTGGTGGTGTTCGTCGTCATCCGCATCGCGCCGGGCGACCCGATCGCCATGATGCTGCCACCGGGCGCGAGCCAAGCCGACATCGACCGCCTGCGGGCGCTCTACGGACTGGACAAGGGCATCGTCGAACAGTTCTTCATCTGGCTGACGGGCGTCTTGCACGGCGATTTCGGCACCTCGATCTCGCTCAGGCAGGACGTGCTGTCGCTGGTGCTCAACCGCCTGCCGGCGACGCTGGAACTGTCGATCGTGGCGCTGCTGATCGCCGTCGCAGTCGGCGGCGTGCTGGCCGTCGTCGGCGCACGCGAGCGCGGCACGGCGGTCGAGGCCGGCATCGACGTCGCCAACGGCGCGGCGCTCTCCATCCCGGATTTCCTCTGGGGGCTGGCCTTCATCCTCGTCTTTGGCGTTTTGTGGCCGGTCTTCGAGATTTCCGGGCGGGTGTCGCCGCGGCTGGAACTGCCCTTCGTCACCCAGTTCTACCTGTTCGAAAGCATTTTCCGGCTGCGCTTCGACCTGACGAAGGATCTGCTCAGCCACATGTTCATGCCGGCGCTGGCACTCGCTTTGCCGCTGGCGGCGATCATCGCGCAACTGCTGAAGCAGTCGCTGAAGGAACTGCTGTCGCTCGACTATGTCGTTCTGGCGCGGGTGAAGGGTTTTTCCGAGACGCAGGTGATCTTGCGCGAGGCGCTGAAGAACGCCGCCCTGCCGACGCTGACGCTGGTCGGCGTGCAGTTCACCTTCCTGATCGGCGGCACCGTCATCGTCGAAAGACTGTTCTCCTACGAGGGGCTCGGCAACATGGCGATCGACGCGGTCATCAACCGTGACCTGCCGCTGATTCAGGGCATCGTGCTGGTCTTCGCGCTGCTGTTCGTGCTGATCAACCTTGCCGTCGACATGCTCTACGCGGTGCTCAATCCGAGGCTGCGCCATGGCTGACGCGCGCGCAGTCAAAAGCTCGAACGCCCGCATCTGGCTGGCCGGCGGCTGGCTGCTGGTCGCGCTGCTGGCGGCAATCTTCGCGCCGCTGCTGGCGCCGCAGGACCCGCTGGCCCAGGATCTGCTCTACGAACGCCTGCCGCCGTTCTGGATGCAGGGGGCGGAGCCGGGTTTCTGGCTGGGCACCGACAGCCTCGGCCGCGACCTGCTCTCGCGCATCATCTACGGCGGGCGCGTGGCCTTCCTCGTCGCCTTCGCGGCGGCAATTGCCGCCTGCCTCGTCGGCTCGGCGCTGGGGCTCGCCGCTGGCTATTTCGGCGGCTGGACCGACCGCGTCGTGTCGCGCATCGTCGACATCTGGATGGCGTTTCCGCCCGTTCTGTTCGCTATCCTGCTGGTGGCGGTGCTGGGCACGGGGCTCAGTTCCGTCATCATCGCCATCGCGGTGATAGACTGGACGCGCTTTTGCCGCGTGGTGCGCGCCGAGGCGATGAGCCAGGCGCGCATGGACTATGTCGAGAGCGCCCGCATCGCCGGCTTCGGCCGCTTCGACATCATGCTCCGGGAAGTGCTGCCCAACGTGCTGCCGGCCATCGTGGCGCTGCTGTCGCTGGAAATGGGCATCGCGGTGATCGTCGAGGCCATTTTGTCGTTCGTCAATCTGTCGATCTCCACCGACGACCCGACCTGGGGCGGCATCATCGCTGAGGGGCGTCTGTCGATCCACCAGGCCTGGTGGGTGCTGGTGTTCCCGCTGATCACGCTGTTCCTGACGGTGCTGTCGTTCAGCCAGTTCGGCGAAGGGCTGAAGGCCAGGTTTGATCCGGTGCTGAGATGAGAAACGGGTCGATCTTTATCCTTGGTGCCGGCGCTTTTGGTGGCGCGCCTACCCCCACCCCTAACCCCTCCCCACAAGGGGGAGGGGGACTGCCTCGCATCGCCGCAGGGAGCCAGTCGCAGACGGTTCTGTGCTGCATAGCGGCCGCAAAGTCCCCCTCCCCCTTGTGGGGAGGGGTTAGGGGTGGGGGTATCGGCCTAGGCATTACGCCATGACCCCCGCCCTCGAAATCGCCACCCTCAGCGCCACGCTCACCAATGGCGTACGCGTCCTGCGCTCGGTGTCGCTGACGGTGCAACCGGGCGAGGTGCGCGCGCTGGTCGGCGAGAGCGGCGCGGGAAAGAGCATGATCGGCAAGGCCGTGCTCGGCGTGCTGCCGCCAAGCGTGAAAATCGTCGAGGGCCGGATCGGGCTGGAGGGTACGGACCTCGGCGGTCTCTCTCCGAAAGCGCGGCGCGCTCTGATCGGGGCGAAAACCGCACTGATCCCGCAGGACCCGCTGACGGCGTTGAACCCGTCGCGCCGCATCGGCCCGCAGACGACCGACCGGCTGACCAAAATCCTCGGCTGGGACGGCACGCGCGCCGATGCCCGCATCCGCCAACTGCTCGACGAGGTGCAGATCCGCGACCCCGACCGGGTGCTGCGCAGCTATCCGCACGAACTGTCGGGCGGCATGCGCCAGCGCGTGCTGATCGCCGCCGCCTTCGCCGCCGAGCCCCGGCTGATCGTCGCCGACGAGCCGACGACGGCGCTGGACGTGACCGTGCAGAAGCAGATTCTCAGGCTCATCGCGGCGTTGCAGCGCGAGCACGGCACGGCGATCCTGTTCGTCACCCACGACCTCGGCGTCGTCGCCAAGATCAGCCAGAAGGTGACCGTGCTCTATGCCGGCAAGGTGGTGGAGGAGCAGGCCACCCCTGCCCTGTTCGCCGATCCGAAACATCCCTACACGCGGGCCCTGATGGCGGCGACGCCGAAATACACCGATCCCTACGCCTCCCTGAAGCCGGTCGACGAGGCGGTGCTGGCCGGCCTCGCGGCGGAGATCGCCGCGGCTGACCGCGACTGGAGGGCGCATGGCTGATGCGCTGTTTTCCGTGCGCGGCCTGAAAGTCGCGCTGCCCGACATGACACGCAAGACGGCCTTCGGCAGCGCGCCGAAGATCGAGATATTGAAAGGTCTCGACTTCGACCTGCCGCGCCATCAGGTGACTGGCATCGTCGGCGAGTCCGGCTCCGGAAAATCGACGCTCGGCCGCGCGCTGGTGCGACTGCTGGAACCGAGCGAAGGCACCGTAACCTTCGACGGGCACGACATCACGCATTTGCCGGAAGCCGAACTGCGGCCGCTGCGCCGCGACCTGCAGATGATTTTCCAGGACCCGATGTCGTCGCTCAACCCGCGCCGCACCATCGGTGCGATCATTGCCGCGCCGCTGAGACAGAACGGCATGGCCGACGATCTGGCCGGCCAGGTGGCGGAGGCCCTGCGGCGCGTCGGCCTGCCTGAAAATTTTGCAACACGCTACCGCCACGAACTGTCGGGCGGCCAGCGGCAGCGCGTCGGCATCGCGCGGGCGCTGGCCTTGTCGCCGAAATTCGTCTTGGCCGACGAGATCGTCTCGGGTCTGGACGTATCGACCCAGGCGCAGATTCTAACACTTTTGGAAAAACTCGCCTCCGAGATGGGGCTGACCGTCGCCTTCATCAGCCACGATCTGTCGGTGATCCGGCGGCTGTGCAAGCAGGTGATCGTCATGCGCCACGGGCAAATCGTCGAAGCCGGCCCGACGGACAAAATATTCGCCGCGCCGCAGGACGCCTATACGCGCGAACTCATAGCCGCGATCCCGCTGCCGGAAATCGATGCCGGCTGGCTGGACGAGCGCCAGGGCAAGGAGGCCGTCTGACGTTTTTCGAAGCGCCGGGCCAGCGGGCGCCCGGCGCGGCAAGGCAACCGCCCGCCAATGGGAGACGTGACATGCAGAATTTTCTTCGCGGCGCGGTTTTCACACTTGCGCTTGCTGCCGGCAGCAGCGCGGCGCTGGCCGATTCCATTCCCGGCATGCGCGGCCACGACCACACCGGCGTGACCGTTCCCGACATGAAGCAGGCGGTCGACTTCTTCACCAATGTCATCGGCTGCCAGAAGGCGATGTCGTTCGGACCCTTCGCCGACGACAAGGGCACCTTCATGAAGGATCTTCTCGGCGTCGATCCGAAGGCGGTCATCGAGGAGATCACGCTGGTGCGCTGTGGTTTCGGCTCGAATGTCGAACTGTTCAAATACACCGCGCCCGACCAGAAGGATCTGCAGGCGAAGAACAGCGACATAGGCGGCTTCCACATCGCCTTCTATGTCGATGACGTGGCCGCCGCGAAGACCTATCTGGAGGGCAAGGGCGTCGCCACACGGATGGGGCCGCTGCCCGTCAACGAAGGCCCGGCCGCCGGCCAGACGATCCTCTACTTCCAGGCGCCGTGGGGATTGCAGTTCGAGGCGATCAGCTATCCCGGTGGCATGGCCTACGAGAAGGATGCCACCACCGTTCTGTGGAGCCCGAAGGAACCTGCGAAGTAGGAGCGGGGAAGTCGGTTCAGGCACGGGGCAATCGGCTCACGCCGGCGGCGCCCCTCAGAGGGCATGGGTGATACCAACGGCGCTCAACTTGACCTCCGTTGGTATCAGAATGCCACGGCCTTTATCGCCAAGCGCGCATGGCATATGGCGTTGAAACCCCCGGGACCGTAAAACCGCATCCAGCGGTCACGACGTATCGATGCGCCCCGCCATGCGGAAGGCCAGTGCGCACCGCGCCGTCAAAAAATGACCCCATCCAGTCGCCGGCGCGTGTCGCGCAAGACGCCCGTCGGGCCCGCCGCGATAAAGCCGTCCTGCAAAATCCTGCAAGCAGCCGAAGATCGAGGACAGGGCGCGCAAGCAGCGGGCGAGCCGCAAAGCCTCGGCGCGACCGTCGCCATCCGGCCCGTGGACCGTGGCCGGAGGCAAGGCCAGCGCGCCACCCGCCCGCTCGATGGCAAACGCCCGCGCGACTGCCTCGGCATAGCGCATGAGCGGCAGCAGCAATGCGCGGAGAAAGAGCGGCAGAACGCAAAGGAACTCGGCCAAAACGGCCAGCCGAAGCAGCATGACTGCGATGCTTTTCAGCGTCTCCTGCTCGTCTTCGCGTTCGGTCCGGTCCATTCCAGCCTCCGTTCAAACAGCACAATATCAGAGATAGGGGAGTGGTCAAGGAATTATTTCCTACCTGTCAAGAATTGAATCCACCACAATTGTCGCCAGGCAGAAACTTTAAGCTTGAAATAATTTTGCCTCCCGGCGATACTCGATTCCGAAATCCAGCGGAGGTCGCATCATGAAGGTTGCGGTTCTCGGCGGCGGTCCCGCCGGCCTCTACTTCGCCATCTCGATGAAGCTGCGCGACTCAGCGAACGAGGTGACCGTCATCGAGCGCAACAAGCCCGACGACACGTTCGGCTGGGGCGTCGTGCTGTCGGCCGAGACGCTGGAGAACCTGACCAAGAACGACCCGGTCAGCGCGGTGTGGATCAGGCGGCATTTCGCCTACTGGGACGACATCGCCGTCATCCACAAGGGCGTGCGCACCGTCTCCACCGGGCACGGCTTCTGCGGCATCGGCCGCAAGCGGCTTTTGATGCTGCTGCAAAAAAGGGCGCGGGAACTCGGCATCAAGCTCAAGTTCGAGACCGAGGTGCCGGACCCGAAACCCTATATGGAAACGCACGACCTCGTCGTCGCGGCGGACGGGTTGAACTCGCGGTCGCGCGCGGCCTTCGCGGAGGTGTTCAAGCCGGACATAGACGTGCGCAAATGCAAGTTCGTGTGGCTTGGCACAAACCAGAAATTCGACGACGCCTTCACCTTCATCTTCGAAAAAACCGAGCATGGCTGGGTGTGGGCGCATGCCTACCAGTTCGACCCGGAGACCGCGACCTTCATCGTCGAATGCAGCCAGGAGACGTGGGACAAGTTCGGCTTCGGCGCGATGACGCAGCAGGAATCGATCGCCGTCTGCGAGCGCATCTTCGAAAAGTACCTCGGCGGCCATCCGCTGATGACCAACGCCAACCACATCCGTGGCTCGGCCTGGATCAATTTCCCGCGCGTCTTATGCGAGCGCTGGTCGCACAAGAATCTGGCGCTGATGGGTGACGCGGCGGCATCGGCGCATTTTTCGATCGGTTCGGGCACCAAGCTGGCACTGGAAAGCGCGGTGGCGCTGGCCGATTACGTGCATTCGGAGCCGACACTGGAAGCCGCCTTCGAGAAATACGAAAGCGCGCGGCGAACCGAGGTGCTGAAGCTGCAATCGGCGGCGCGCAACTCGCTGGAATGGTTCGAGGAGGTCGAGCGCTACCTGCCTCTCGACCCGGTGCAGTTCAACTATTCGCTGCTGACGCGGTCGCAGCGCATCAGCCACGAGAATCTGAGGCTGCGCGATCCGGCCTGGCTGGGCGACGCCGAAGCCTGGTTCCACCGGCAGGCGGGCAACACCGGCAATCTGCGCCGCGCGCCAATGTTCGCGCCGTTCCAGTTGCGCGAGCTGAAGCTCAGGAACCGCGTCGTCGTCTCGCCGATGGCGCAGTACAAGGCCGTCGACGGCTGCCCCACCGACTGGCATTTTGCCCACTATGCCGAGCGCGCCAAGGGCGGCGCCGGCATGATTTATATCGAGATGACCTGTGTCTCCCCCGAAGGCCGGATCACGCCGGGCTGCACAGGCTTTTATACGCCGGAGCACGAGGCTGCATGGAAGCGGCTGGTCGATTTCGTGCACCGCGAGACCGAAGCAAAGATCTGCGCGCAGGTCGGCCATTCCGGACCCAAGGGGTCGACTCAACTCGGCTGGGAGGAAAGCGACGCGCCTCTCGCTACTGGCAACTGGCCGGTGGTGGCGGCCTCCGACGTGCCGTGGTCGCCGCGCAACCAGGCGCCGAAGCCCATGACCCGCGCCGACATGGATCTTGTGCGCGACCAGTTCGTGACCTCGGCGGAAATGGCGGCGCGCTGCAGCTTCGACATGCTGGAGATCCACGCCGCGCACGGCTACCTGCTCTCCTCCTTCATCACGCCGCTGACCAACCGCCGCACCGACGAGTACGGGGGCAGCCTCGAAAACCGCATGCGTTATCCGCTGGAGGTTTTTCACGCGGTACGCGCCGTTTGGCCTGCGGAAAAGCCGATCTCGGTGCGCATCTCCGCCAATGACTGGGTGGGCGGCGACGGCGTCACGCCGGCCGAAGCGGTCGAGATCGCCCGCATGTTGCAAAAGGCGGGAGTCGACATCTGCGACGTGTCGGCCGGACAGACCTCGATCCGGGCACGGCCGGTCTATGGCCGCATGTTCCAGACGCCGTTTTCCGACCGGATCCGCAACGAGACCGGCATGGCGACCATGGCGGTCGGCAACATTTTCGAGCCAGACCATGTCAACTCGATCCTGATGGCGGGGCGTGCCGACCTCGTCTGCCTGGCGCGGCCGCACCTCGCCGACCCCTACTGGACGCTGCATGCCGCCGTGACGTTGAACGATCGCGATGTGAAGTGGCCCGATCCGTACCTGCCCGGCCGCGACCAGATCTATCGGCTGGCCGAGCGCACGGCGACGATGGGGCTGAAGGTATGAGGGTGCCTCGGGATAGCGCGACGCTGGCGACCCCCTCCCCCTTGTGGGGAGGGATAGAGGGTGGGGGTACTGCAGCCATCTTCTTGTCCGGCTTTGCACGGCGAAACCGAAATCCGGTGAAGATTGGCGCACTTCCGACCCCCACCCTCTATCCCTCCCCACAAGGGGGAGGGGGTCGTCAGCGTCGCGCCCATCGAATTTTTTGCGGGATTGACCCATGACCCCCTTCCGCCATGCGCTGGTGACGGGCGGCGGGTCGGGGGTCGGGCGGGCGATCGCGCTGGCGCTGGCGAACGAAGGGATCGACGTCACCATCTGCGGGCGGCGCGAGGCGCAGCTTGAGGCCGTGGCGGCGGAGAGCGGGCGGATTCACGGCCTCGCCGCCGACGTGACGGACGAGGCCTCGATGCAGGCCCTCTATGCAAAAGCGGAGGCGGCGCGCGGACCATTCGACATCGTCGTCGCCAACGCCGGCATGGCCGGCAGCGCGCCGGCGCACAAGGTTTCGCTGGCAGATTGGCAGAAGACGCTTGAGGTCAATCTCACCGGCGCGTTCCTGAGCGTGCAGCCGGCGCTGGCCGGCATGGCGGCATGGAAAAGCGGCCGCATCATCTTCGTCGCATCGACCGCCGGGCTGAAGGGCTACGCCTATGTCGCGCCCTATGTGGCGGCGAAGCACGGGGTGGTCGGGCTGATGCGGGCGCTGGCGGCCGAGAACGCCAGAACCGGCGTAACAGTGAATGCCGTATGTCCCGGCTTCGTCGAGACCGACATGCTGGACGAGTCCGTGCAGAGGATTGTCGAGAAGACCGGCCGCAGCGTCGAGGAGACGCGGGCAGCCCTTGCCGCGACCAGCCCGCAGAACCGCTTCATCCAGCCGGACGAGGTAGCGGCGGCGGTGCTGTGGCTGTGCTCGGACGCGGCGCGTTCGATCACCGGCCAGGCGATCTCGGTTTCGGGAGGCGAGACATGGTGAGCGCGCCGCTTTCCGCCCCTGAAATCTCCAAGGACAGCAAGGAGCGGCTGCGGTTGTGGATCCGGCTCTTGCGTGCCTCGCGCACCATCGAGGCGGAACTGCGTGAGCGGCTGAAGAAGGACTTTGACACCACCCTGCCCCGCTTCGACGTGATGGCGGCGCTCTACCGGCAGCCGGACGGCATGCTGATGAGCGACCTGTCGCGGTTCCTGCTGGTCTCCAACGGCAACGTCACCGGCATCGTCGACCGGCTGGTTTCCGAGGGGTTGGTGACGCGGGCGCGGCGCAACGGCGACCGCCGCACCTCGATGGTGCGGCTGACCGAAACGGGCACCACCGCGTTCCGCGACATGGCGGCGGCGCATGAAGGCTGGATCGGCGAGCTTCTGGGCGGCGTCAGCGAGGAAGAGACGCGGCGGCTGGCGAGCATGCTCAAATCGTTCCGCAGCAACTGGGAGGGACGGGAATGAAACATGTCCGGATGGCCGGGCTGAAGCCGAGCCATTTCCTATGGCAGGCGGAGGGCGGCATCGCGCATATCCGGCTCGACCGGCCGGAGCGCAAGAACCCCCTGACCTTCGAGTCCTACGCCGAGCTGCGCGATACGTTCCGCGACCTGGTCTATGCCGACGACATCCATGCGGTGGTGTTTTTGCCCAATGGCGGCAATTTCTGCTCGGGCGGCGATGTGCATGAGATCATCGGGCCGCTTGTCGACATGGGCATGAAGCAGTTGCTTAATTTCACCCGCATGACTGGCGACCTGGTCAAGGCGATGCTGAACTGCGGCAAGCCAATCATCGCGGCGGTCGACGGCGTGGCCGTCGGCGCCGGCGCCATCGTCGCCATGGCTTCCGACATCCGCATCGCCACGCCGGAGGCAAAAACCGCATTCCTGTTTACCCGCGTCGGGCTCGCCGGCTGCGACATGGGCGCCTGCGCCATGCTGCCGCGCATCATCGGCCAGGGCCGTGCCGCCGAACTGCTCTACACGGGACGCACAATGACAGCGGCAGAAGGCGAGCGCTGGGGGTTCTACAACCGACTGGTCGCAGCGGATGCGCTGGAAGCCGACGCGCTGGAAATGGCGGCGCGCATCGTCTCCGGCCCGACCTTCGCGCATGGCATCACCAAGACGCAGCTCAACCAGGAATGGTCGATGGGGTTGGACCAAGCGATCGAGGCGGAGGCGCAGGCGCAGGCGATCTGTATGCAGACGCGCGACTTCGAGCGGGCGTATCGTGCGTTCGTGGCGAAGGAAAAGCCGGTGTTTCGGGGGGATTGAGATGACGGGTACGACGCTTCCCTCCCCCTTGAGGTGGCCTGAAGGGCGGCCGAGGCACGTGGCTCGCCCCGGCAGGTGGCCGGACGAAGTCCGGTCGGGTGGGATACCAGCGGCAACGCGGAGCGTCACCCTCCCCCTTGTGGGGAGGGTCGGTGAGCAATCGGAACGGAGTGGAGATTACGAGACGGGGTGGGGGTTTGCTGCCGCCGCGCCGAGAGTCTATCTGTCACCGTCGCCACCCCCACCCCGCCTCTCTCGCTTTGCTTCGCAAAGCTCCTTCGTCGACCCTCCCCACAAGGGGGAGGGTAAGGACTGCGCCCATGCCTGACCGCTCCTTCCTCAACTGGCCGTTCTTCGAGGACCGGCACCGCGACCTCGCGGAGCGTCTGGAAGCTTGGTGCGCAAAAAGCCTGCCGGTCGACCACCACGACGTCGATGCCGCCTGCCGCGACCTGGTGAAAATGCTCGGGCGCGACGGCTGGTTGAAGCCGACGGCGATCGACACCGAAAATCCCACCCCGCTCGACGTGCGCACGCTGTGCCTGACGCGCGAGATGCTGGCGCGGCATGATGGGCTGGCGGATTTTGCCTTCGCCATGCAGGGGCTCGGCACCGGCGCGATCAGCCTGTTCGGCTCGGACGAGCACAAAAGATGGCTGGCGAAGACGCGCAGGGGTGAAGCGATCTCTGCCTTCGCGCTTTCCGAACCGCGTTCGGGTTCGGACGTCGCCAATATGGACATGACGGCAACCCGTGACGGCGACAATTATGTGCTGTCTGGCGAGAAGACGTGGATTTCCAATGGCGGCATCGCCGACCTTTATGTCGTCTTCGCCCGCACCGGCGAGGCGCCGGGCGCGAAGGGCATTTCCTGCTTCCTCGTCCCGGCCGATACCAAGGGACTGGAGATCGCCGAGCGGCTGGAGGTGATCGCGCCGCACCCGCTGGCGCGTCTTGCCTTCAACGCGGCGCGCGTACCGGCCTCGGCGATGATCGGCAGACCGGGCGACGGCTTCAAGATCGCCATGTCGGTGCTCGACGTGTTCCGCTCGACGGTGGGCGCGGCGGCGCTCGGCTTCGCGCGCCGCGCGCTGGACGAGAGCATTTTTCGGGCAAGCGAGCGAAAACTGTTCGGAGCGCCGCTCGCGGAACTGCAGATGGTGCAGGGCCACATCGCCGACATGGCGCTCGACGTCGATGCGGCGGCCCTGCTGGTCTACCGCGCGGCCTGGACCAAGGACATGGGCGCGGCGCGCGTCACCCGCGAGGCGGCGATGGCGAAACTTTTTGCCACCGACAAGGCACAGGAGGTGATCGACAAGGCGGTGCAGCTTCACGGCGGCGACGGCGTGCGGCGCGGCCATATCGTCGAAAGCCTGTACAGGGAAATCCGCGCGCTGCGCATCTACGAGGGCGCATCGGACGTGCAGAAAGTGGTGATCGCGCGGCAGGTGCTCTCGGAATTCAAACAATCATAACAGGGGAAAGGACTGCGAAAATGGCGAAAGATCTTGCAAAGGGCATCACGGCGAACGGAACCGGCTTCGACGGGGTGAAGTGGAACATTCTCGGCCAGACCTATTTCCCGAAGGCGGTCTGCGAAACGACATTCGCGTTCGAGACCAACAGCGCACCCGGCCAGTTTGTGCCGGTCCACATCCATCCCGACCAGGAGGAATTCATCCTCGTGCAGGAAGGCCAGCTCGAACTGAAGCTCGACGGCGTGTGGTCGACGGCGAAGGCCGGCGACCTAGTGCGCATGCCGCGCGGTATCCCGCATGGCTATTTCAACAAGTCCGACAAGCCCTGCCGGGCGCTGTTCTGGGTGTCGCCGGCGGGACGGCTGAAGGAACTGTTTGAGGAACTTCACGACAAGACCGACATTCCGACCATCATTAAACTGTCGGCCGAGCACGACGTGGATTTCCTGCCGGAAGAAGCGAACGCCTGAGATGCTCGGTCCTTCGGCGCACATAGACACGTTCGCGCGGGACAACCTCCCGCCAGAAGACGAGTGGCCGGATTTCCTGCTCGACGGTTTCGACTATCCCGAGTATCTCAATGCGGCCGTCGAACTGACGGACCGCATGGTCGACAAGGGATTTGGCGACCACACGGCGCTGATCGGCAACGGGCGGCGGCGGACCTACAAGGAACTGTCGGACTGGACCAACCGGCTGGCGCATGCGCTGACCGAAAATTATGGGGTGAAGCCGGGCAACCGGGTGCTGATCCGCTCGGCCAACAATCCGGCCATGGTGGCCTGCTGGCTGGCCGCCACCAAGGCTGGCGCGGTGGTCGTCAACACCATGCCGATGCTGCGTGCCGGCGAACTGACGCAGATCGTCGACAAGGCCGAGATCGGGCTCGCGCTCTGCGACACGCGCATCAAGGACGAGCTCGTCGCCTGCGCCAAGGACAGCCGTTTCCTGAAACAGGTGGTCGGGTTCGACGGCACCGCCAACCACGACGCCGAACTCGACCGCATCGCGCTGGACAAATCTGTTCGCTACGAGGCGGTGAAGACCGGTCGCGACGACGTGGCGCTGCTGGGCTTCACCTCCGGCACGACCGGCGTGCCGAAGGCCACCATGCATTTCCATCGCGACCTGCTGATCATTGCCGACGGCTATGCCCGGGAAGTGCTGGGGGTGACGCCCGACGACGTGTTCGTCGGCTCGCCGCCGCTGGCCTTCACTTTCGGGCTCGGCGGGCTGGCGATCTTCCCGCTGCGCTTCGGCGCGGCGGCGACGCTGCTTGAAAACGCCTCGCCGCCCAACATGATCGAGATCATCGAAAAATACCGCGCGACGGTGAGCTTCACCGCGCCGACGGCCTATCGCGCCATGCTCGCCGCCATGGAACAGGGCGCCGACCTGTCGTCGCTGCGCGTCGCCGTTTCGGCCGGCGAGACGCTGCCGGCGCCGGTGTTCGAGGACTGGACGAAAAAGACCGGCAAGCCGATCCTCGATGGCATCGGCGCCACCGAGATGCTGCACATCTTCATCTCCAACCGGTTCTCCGACGCCGCGCCCGCCAGTACGGGCCGGCCGGTCAGCGGCTACGAGGCGAAAATCGTCGACGAAGAGATGAACGAGCTGCCGCGCGGCGAAGTCGGGCGGCTGGCGGTGCGCGGACCGACCGGCTGCCGCTACATGGCCGACGAGCGCCAACGAAAATATGTGCGCGACGGCTGGAACCTGACCGGTGATTCCTTCGTGCAGGATGAGGACGGCTATTTCCATTTTGCGGCGCGCTCCGACGACATGATCATCTCGTCGGGCTACAACATCGCCGGGCCGGAGGTGGAGGCAGCGCTTCTCGCCCATGTCCATGTCAGGGAATGTGCCGTGATCGGCGTCGCAGATGTCGATCGAGGGCAGATCGTCGAGGCGCATGTCGTGCTGGTCGAGGGCGTTTCGGCGGACGATCTGACGCGGAAAATTCTGCAGGACCATGTGAAGGCGACGATCGCGCCTTACAAATATCCGCGTTCGGTGAAGTTCATCGATGCCCTGCCGAAGACGCAGACCGGGAAGATCCAGCGGTTCCGGTTGAGGGAGGGAAAGTGATGGTCGCCGATGTAGTCGCAGGGGACAGTTTACTTTCTTTCGGCAGAAAGGCCGCAGCGGTTCAGACGTCGCGCGGGCCGAAAAAAGTAAACTGTCCCCGGGCTGCCCACTCATGACCGACTTCGCCAAAACCAGGGCGCTGTTCCACCTGCCCGACGGCGTCGTCTACATGGACGGCAATTCGCTCGGGCCGCTGCCTATCGCCGCCAAGGAGCGCGTTGCGAACATGCTCGCCAACGAATGGGGTGGGCAGCTCATCAAGGGCTGGAACAGCGCCGGCTGGTACGTGCAGCCGCGAAAAGTCGGCGACCGCGTCGGAAAACTGATCGGCGCGCCGGAGGGCACGGTCGTCATGGGCGACACGCTATCCATAAAAGTCTACCAGGCGCTGGCCTCAGCGCTCGAACTCAATCCGAAGCGCAAGGTCGTGCTGTCGGACAGCGGCAATTTTCCCTCCGACCTCTACATGGCGCAGGGGCTGATCGGCTCACTCGGCAAGGACCATGTGCTGAAGGTGGTCGAGCCGGAAGAGGTCGGGAACGCGATCGATGATAGCGTCGCCGTGCTGATGCTGACAGAGGTCGACTACCGCACCGGGCGGCTGCACGACATGAAGGCGCTGACGAAAAAGTCGCACGCTGCCGGCGTCCTGACCATCTGGGACCTGGCGCATTCGGCGGGCGCGCTGCCCATCGACTTGACCGCGGCACAAGCCGATTTCGCGGTCGGCTGCACCTATAAATATCTGAACGGCGGACCGGGCGCGCCGGCCTTCATCTATGTCGCGCCAAGACACGCCGAGACCGCGCGCCCTGCCCTTTCCGGCTGGATGGGCCACGCCGCGCCGTTTGCCTTCGACCTCGATTATGCGCCCGCGCCCGGCATCGAGCGCATGCGCTGCGGCACGCCGCCAGTGATCGCGCTGACGGCGCTGGACGCGGCGCTCGACGCCTGGGACGGCGTGTCGATGGAAGATGTGCGCGCAAAATCGATCGAGCTCGTCGACCTGTTCATCCGCGAGGTTGAGGCGCGCAGCCCGGACCTCGTGCTCGCTTCGCCGCGCGACGGCACGAAACGCGGCAGCCAGGTGTCGTTCCGACACGACCAGGGCTACGCCATCATGCAGGCGCTGATCGCCCGCGGGGTCATCGGCGATTTCCGCGCCCCCGACGCCATCCGCTTCGGTGTGACGCCGCTCTATCTGGGGCGCGACGAGGTGGTGAGGGCGGCCGAAATCCTCGAGGACATCATGACGAACCGGCTGTGGGACCGGCCGGACTATCTTCGCAAGGCGGCGGTGACGTGAGCGCAAAACCCTACGATCCGGCGCGCGAGGGCGCGGAGATGTCGTTCAGGGACCGCATGTCCTACAGCGACTATCTGCGCCTCGACCGCGTGCTGGACGCGCAGGAACCGCTGTCCAGCGCGCATGACGAATTGCTGTTCATCATCCAGCACCAGACCTCCGAGTTGTGGATGAAGCTTGCCATCCACGAGATCCGCTCGGCGATCCGCGCCATCCATGACGACGAGTTGCAGCCGGCCTTCAAGATGCTGACACGGGTGGCCCGCATCTTCGAGCAGTTGAACAGTGCCTGGGACGTGCTGCGCACCATGACACCCAGCGAATACACGGAATTCCGCGGCTCGCTCGGCCAGTCGTCTGGGTTCCAGTCGTGGCAATACCGGGCGATCGAATTCCTGGCAGGCAACCGCAACCTCGCCATGCTCGGCCCGCACGCGCATCGCGAGAATCTGGTCGCGATGCTGGAGGAGATACTTTCCGCGCCCAGCCTCTACGACGAGGCGCTGCTGCTGCTTGCCCGCAACGGCTTCGACATCGGCGAAGACGCACGGCGCACAGATTGGCGCGAGACGCGTGCCGAGAACTCGCATGTGCTGGCGGCGTGGAAAGCCGTCTATGCGGCGCCGGAGCAACACTGGCTGCTCTACGAACTGGCGGAGAAACTGGTCGATTTCGAAGACTATTTCCGGCGCTGGCGCTTCAACCACGTGACGACGGTCGAGCGCATCATCGGCCTGAAGCGCGGCACCGGCGGCACGGCCGGCGTATCCTATCTGCGCCGGATGCTGGATGTCGTGCTGTTTCCGGAACTGTGGAAAGTAAGGACCGAACTTTAAGCCGTTGCGGCAAAGAAGAATTTTGAACGTCTAGGAGTGGAAATGCACACGATCCTGCAGCCGGAAGGCTGGGCAAAACCGGTGGGCTACGCCAACGGCGTCTCGGCACGCGGACGGCAGGTCTACGTCGCCGGCCAGGTCGGCTGGAACGGCCAGTGCCAGTGGGAAACCGACGATTTTTCCGCCCAGGTGCGGCAGACGCTGGAGAACGTGGTGGCGGTGCTTGCCGAGGCGGGCGCCGGGCCGCAGCACATCACCTCGATGACCTGGTATTTCACTGACAAGGCCGAATATCTCGGCAACCTCAAGGGCATAGGCCAAGCCTATCGCGAGGTGATCGGCCGCAATTTCCCGGCGATGGCCGCCGTGCAGGTGGTGGCGCTGGTCGAAGACCGCGCCAAGGTGGAGATACAAGCAATCGCCGTCGTGCCGGACTGAAGTCGGGTCACCAACACCTCAATCCACCACCGCCTCCGCCTCGATCTCGACCTCGTAGTCGCCGATCAGGTCGCCGGCCTCGACCAGCGTGTTGGCCGGCTTGATGTCGCCGAAGACGCGGCCATGGGCGCGCGACACCTGTTCCCATTGCGCCGCATCGCGCAGGTAGATGCGGGTGCGCACGACATCCTCCAGCGAGCCGCCGAGCGCGTGGATCGAGGCGGCAATCTTGTCGAGAATATAAGTGGTCTGCGCCCCGGCGTCGCCGGGCGCCACGCAGCGGTCGGCGGCGTGCGTGGCCGTGGTGCCCGACACGCGAATGGTGTCCTTGACGCGCACGGCCCGGCTGTAGCCGGCGATCGGTTCCCAGACACTGCCTGACGAGACCCGGCTGCGGCCCAGCCTGCCGGGCACCGGCTCGGCGCTATAGATCGACGGTATGGCGTCGAGGTGGTGGCTCAAATCGCCGGAGGCGGTGAGGTAGGGCGGCTTGCGGTACTCATCGCCGCAGTCGCCGGGAATGGGCTTTGTGGCGGCGAAAGCGGCGTCCAGGGCGGCACGATCCTCGGCGTCCAGCGAAAAGCCGAAAACCTTCAGATTGTCGGCGCGATGCTCGCTCTCGCCGAGCCGCGCCCCGACGATCGTGGCGGACGCGGCGTCGTGGTCCAGCACCCAACGCGTCGCCACATTGGAGACCGAGACGCCATGTCTTTGTCCGATCGCGGCGGCAGCACGCAGTATCCCCTGAAAGGCGTCCCAGCCGCCCGCCGTGTCGATGAAGCGCTTGTATTTCGAGCGGCTCCAGTCGGCGATTGCCGTGGGTTCCGGCTGTCCAAGCCATTTGTCGGCGAGAAAACCGCCGCACAGAGTGCCATAGGCCAGCAGCTTTACGCCCTTGGCTTGGCACAGATCGGAGAGCGCGCCGGCGGCGCGGCGGTCGACCAGCGAGAAGGACACCTGGTTGGTGGCGACCGGGACGCCGTCGGCCAGCGCCAGCGCCAGATGCGCGGCGTCGAAATTGGTGACGCCGATCGCGCCGATCAGCCCCTCCTCGTTCAGCTGCGCCATCTCGTGCAAGGCGTCGAGCCAGGCGGGATGCTCGAACGTCCACCAGTGGAACTGCAGCAGATCGACCTTGTCGACACCCAACCGGTCCAGCCGTTCCTGAACGCCCCTTCGGACGATATCGGCGGTCATCGGACCGGGTTCGGGGCACCATTTGGTGAAGGCTGTGGGGCGCCGGCCGTGCGGGTAGCGGGCGAGCAGCCGCCCGGTGATCAGCTCGGCGCTGCCATAATGATCGGCCATGTCGAAGGTGTCGAAGCCGGCGCGGGCATAAGCGTCGAGCGCGTCGGCGCCGCGCTCGGGGACAAGCAGCGTTCCGTCCTTTTCGAGATCGGCGACCTGCCAGAGGCCGCAGACGAGACGGCTGATCGACAGGTTTTCGGCAAGGGCGATGCGGTCAGGCGTTGCCGGCACGGGGCGTCTCCTCGCTGGCAGTTTTCTTGGATGGCGCGGCGGGGCCCGCCAGCCGGCCGAGATGGCGCGAGACGATGCGCTCCTCGCCCAGAATGCCACGCGGCCGCAAAAGCAGGATGGCGCAGAGCGCGACGCCAATCATGACGATCTGCAGGGCGGCGGCGCGCGCCTGCTCGCCCGGTGGAAACAGGCCGGCCATGGCCCCGGCAGATCCGGCCCAGATACCCCAGACCAGCACCGCGCCAAGGATGGCGCCGCGATTGTTGCCGGAGCCGCCGACGATCAGCATCGCCCAGACCTGGAAGGTCAGCATCGGCACATAGTTTTCCGGGGCGATGAAACCGATGAAATGTGCTTGGCACCCGCCCGCCAGCCCCATGATGCCGCCACCGATGGCAAAAGCCTGGAGCCGGAATTTCGTGGCGTTCTTGCCGAGCGCTCGCGCCGCCGCCTCGTCCTCGCGGATGGCGCGCAGCACGCGGCCCCAGGGACTGCGGACCAGCCGTTCGAGTGCGAGATAGAGCGCCGCGACGACCGCGACCAGCAATCCCAGATTGGACAGGCTGAAGGCAAGCGGGTCGCCCGCCAGCGACGCGAAGGGCCTCGGGATGAAGCCGATGCCGAAGGGGCCACCTGTCACCGGTTCAAGGTTCAGCGCGACCAGTTGAACGGTGACAGCGACGCCGAAGGTGGCGATGGCCAGATAGTCGGCGCGCAGGCGGATGGTCAGCGCGCCGATCAGAAACGACACCAGCCCGGCGGCAAGGGCCGCGCCCAGCCAGCCGACCGCGACCGGCATGCCGAAACCGCCAAAACGCTCGGGCGTGTCCGGCGTGGTGAGCAAGGCCGAGACATAGGCGCCGATCGCCACGAAGCCGGCGACGCCGACATTGAACAGGCCGGTCTGGCCCCATTGCACGTTCAGCCCCAGGCACATGACGGCATAGGTCAGCGCCACGGTCAGGAAGAAGGCGACGTAGGCGACCAGCTCGACGCTCATTCCGGCCTCCCGAAAATGCCTTGCGGGCGGAGAAGCAGGACGAGGACCAGGATGACGAAGGCGATGGCCGCGCGCCATTCCGCGCCGATCAGTTGCACGGCAAGCGCCTCGGAAAGCCCGACGATCAGGCCGGCAAGCATGGCGCCCGGCACGCTGCCGATGCCGCCGAGGATGGCGGCGGCGAACAGCGGCAGCAGAAGGTCGAGCCCCATCTGCGGACGCACCTGCACAAGCAGCCCGGCAATGATGCCGGCGACGGCCGCCAGCCCGGCGCCCAGCAGCCAGACGACACGGATCACTTTCCGCACCTCGATGCCGACCACGCCCGCCAGCGCCGGGTTCTCGCTGACCGCGCGCATCGAGCGGCCGATCGCGGTGCGGGTCAGAAGCAGGTGGATGGCCACCACCAGCACCGCCGCCACGGCCAGCGACAGAAGCTGGTCGGGCGTGGCGCGGATGCCGCCGCCGAGCGGCAGGGCGATCTGCAGCGCCTTGGTGTAGTAGGCGGGTTTTGATGTGAAGATGAATTCAAGCAGGCTGCGCAGCGTGAGCGCGGCGCCAAAGCTCGCCATGACCATGATGATCACGGTGCTGCGATTGCCTCGCAAACGGCCGAACAGCAACGCGTCGACGACCAGTGCGAGCCCACCGGTAAGCGCCACGGCGGCGAGCAGGCCGATCGGCAGCGCCCAGCCGAAGGAGAACGGACCGATCGGCGCCAGGAAACCGGCGGAAACCGCGCCGAGAACGCCGGCGACGGCAAGCGCGAAATAGGCGCCCCAGGCGATGAACTCCCCATGCGCGAAATTGGCGAAGCGCAGGATCGAATAGGTCAGCGTCACGCCGATGGCGCCGAGCCCGATCATCGAGCCGGTGATGAGGCCGTCCATGAGCGCCTGCGGATTCACGACGCCCTCCGCTCGTGGCGCACGCCGAGATAAAGCTCGGCGACGATCGGATCGTCGGCCAGCGTCGCGGCTGGGCCTTCATAGCGTACAAGGCCCTCGACCAGAATGACGGCGCGGTCGGCAATGGCGAGCGCGGCCTTCACGTTCTGCTCTACCAAAATGACGGTGACGCCGGCGCGGTTGATCGCCTTCAGCCGCGAAAACACCTCGGCGACGATCTTTGGCGAGAGGCCGGCCGACGGCTCGTCAAGGATGAGAACGGACGGCTCGACGATCAGCGCGCGGGCGACCGCCAGCATCTGGCGCTGGCCGCCCGACAGTTGGCCTGCGCGCAGCGACGGCCGCGCCGCCAGGTCGGGGAACATCCTGTAGAGCTCGGCGATGCGGCGGGCCTGCCGTTCCCTCGGCAGGATATCGGCGGCGAGCCGCAGATTGTCCTCGATCGTCAGTGTCGCGAATATGTTTTCGGTCTGCGGCACGAAGGCCAAGCCGTGCCGGATTTTTTCATGCGCGGGAACATGGGTGATATCAGCGCTGCCCAGTAGAGCGGCACCGGAATGCACCGGCACGAGCCCGGCTATGGCTTTGACGAAGGTCGACTTGCCGGCGCCGTTCGGCCCGAGGACGACTACCAGTTCTCCCGTCGCGACGGAAAAATCGACGCCGCGCACGATCGGCAGGTCGCGCTCGTAGCCGGCGACCAGGTTTTGCGTGGCGAGCGCGGGCTGGGGCATGCTCATGCCGCGACCCCGCCGAGATAGGCTTCGACTACCGTGGGGTTTCGCGACACGTCGGCGGGCGCGCCCTCGGTCAGATAGCGGCCGGCGGCCATCACCACGACGCGTCCGCAAAGCCGCGACACCATTTCCATGTTGTGCTCGATCAGCAGGATCGATTTTCCGCGCGCGTTGAGGTCGAGCACGCGGTCGATGATTAGTTCCAGCAGCGTCGGGTTGACGCCCGCCGCCGGCTCGTCGAGCAGGATCGCCTGCGGGTCGGCCATCAGGATGCGCGCCAGTTCGAGCAGTTTTCGCTGGCCGCCCGAGAGCACCCGCGCCGGCTCACCCTCCAGATGCGACAGGGTGACGAAGTCCAGCAGCGACCGCGCTTTCTCGACAGCCGTCCTCTCCTCCGCCGCCACACGGCCCGGCCGCAGAAAATTCATGAAGATGCTCTCGCCGGCCTGGCGCTGCCCGCCGGCAAGCACGTTTTCCAGCACCGTCATCTCGGCGAAAGGTTTGGGTATCTGGAAGGTGCGGCCAACGCCGCGTTCGATGCGCCGCTCGGGGCCACGCCGCGACAGATCCTGTCCGCCGACGACAATGGTGCCGGCAGTCGGCTTCAGGCTGCCAGCCAGCAGATTGAACAACGTCGTCTTGCCGGCGCCATTGGGACCGATGAGACCGAGCATCTCGCCAGGGCCGAGCGAGATCGACATGCCGTCGACCGCCCGCAACCCGCCAAACTGTTTTAACAGCCCGCGCGCCTCGATCAGCGGCGCGCGCTCGCCGGCATTCGTCGAACCGTTCGGGGTGTCTGCGGATGACATCCAGTGACCGAGATATTTTGATCGATGATGTTTGATCAAACTTTACATCGGCGTCGATTGCAACTAGAAAATTCGCAGTTGACGCTTTCTGCTCATTTCCCTCCAGCGGTGGCGACCATGCGCGATCGGAAAGACTGGCACGACCTCAACGGCGCGGCGGCGCGATGAGCCGGCGCGGTCCTCTTTCTCCCGTCGGCCGCGAGACGCTGCACGACCGCGTCTATTCAGAACTTCGCCGCTCGCTGATCCACGGCATGTTCGATGCCGGCGACATGCTGCGCATCCAGGACCTCGCCGAAACCCTGCAGACCAGCACCATGCCGGTGCGCGAGGCGCTGGGGCGGCTGGTTTCGGAACAGGCGCTGGAGGCGCTGCCCAACCGTTCGGTGCGGGTGCCGCTGATCACGCGCGAACGGCTCGACGACCTCGCCGGCGCCCGCCGGCTGATCGAGGGCCAGGTAACGGCGCTGGCCCTGCCCCGGCTGACGGGCGACGATTTCTCCCGCCTTCGCCAGTTGACCGAGGACTGCGAGGCGGCCTTCCGCAAGGAGGATGAGGACAAGGCGCACCACACGTCCGAACTCAACCATGATTTTCATTTCTACATCTATCGCGCGGCCGGGTCGGCGGTGCTGATCCCGATCGTTGAGAGCCTGTGGCTGCAATCCGGCCCCTATGTGCGCGCCGCCGCTCAGATCCATGACGAGCACCGCGATATTTCGGCTACGCATTACCACTGGGCGCTGATCGAGGCGCTGGAGCGCGGCGATGAGGCAGGTTCGGTCGCGGCTCTCACCGACGACATCACCCGCTCGTTCAACCTGGTGCGTAGCCGCCTCGATGCCGACGACACGGAAGAGAGGAGCGTGGCCTATGGCTGAGCGCGACGATTCCTTCGACCTGTTCGACCTGCGCGTCGAGGTGGTGGCCGACGAGGGCGCGAAAATCTATTGTGGGGCGAAGGTTGGCGATTATTTCGAGCTGCGCGGCGAGATGCTGCACCTGCCGCCCGGCCAGGGCATCTCGATCTATTCGCTGTCGTCCGTGCTGCCGCTTCTCGCCGCCAAGCAGCGGCCGACGCACAAAAGCGACTGGATGACGACGGACGCCGAGATCGCCTGCCCCGACCCGCATTGCGGCTCGCGGCTGAGGATCACGAGGCTGGGGCTGCGAAAATTCAGCCATGCCGAGACGACGGCCGTGCCGCTCGGGGAAGACTGACATGCAACGCATAAAACTCGCGGCGGACTACGAGATCTCGCGGGTGATCCGCGGCGGCTGGCAGATGGCGTCGGGCCACGGCAGCGTGCGCAGCAACGATCCCATCGCCGACCTCGTCGCCTTCGCCGACGCCGGCATCACCACCTTCGACTGCGCCGACATCTATACCGGGGTCGAGGAGCTCATCGGCCGCTTTCGCGCCCGCTACCGCGAATTGCGCGGGAAGGAAGCGCTGGACCGCATCAAGGTTCACACCAAATTCGTGCCCGACCTCGACGTGCTGCCGCGCATCTCGAAATCCTACGTCGAAAGCGTGATCGACCAGTCGCTGCGCCGGTTGAAGCTGGAGCGGCTCGACCTCGTGCAGTTCCACTGGTGGGATTATGCGGCGGACCGCTGGCTGGAGACATCGGTTTGGCTGGAAGACCTGCGGCGCGCCGGAAAAATCCACAAGGTGAGCGCCACCAATTTCGACACTGGCCGCATGCTGCAAATAATCGAGGCCGGCGTGCCGCTGACCTCCATGCAGGTGCAGTATTCCCTGCTCGACAATCGCCCGGCAAAACGCAAGGTCGCTGCCGCGATCGAGCATGGCGTCTCGCTGCTTTGCTACGGCACTGTGGCGGGCGGATTCCTCGGCGACCGCTGGCTGGGCGCGGCCGAGCCGGATGACGGGCTGGAGAACCGCTCGCTGGTCAAATACAAACTCATCATCGACGAAATCGGCGGCTGGGAGTTGTTCCAGGCGCTGCTGCGGGCGCTGCGCGCTGTCGCCGACCGGCACGGCGTCGACATCGCGACCGTGGCCAGCGCCGCCATGCTTTCGCGTCCGGCGGTGGCAGGCGTCATTGTCGGCGCGCGCACCCGCGATCACCTCGATTCCAACCTCGCTATCTCCGACGTTCCGCTGTCCGACGAGGACTACAGGCAGATCGCCGCCGTGCTGGCGCAGGCCAGGGAACTCGAGGGCGACGTCTACACGCTGGAGCGCGACCGCCACGGCCGCCACGGCTCGATCATGAAATACAATCTGAACAAGGGAGCCGCCTGACGCCTGCGCCGGGCGGCCCGAACCGGTTTTTACCCGCAAATGAACCAACGGCCGCCGGGAGTCGGCCAAACCAGAAGGGGAATATGAGATGAAAAAACTGCTGCTTGCGACCACGCTGCTTGCCGGCGTTTCCGCCCTGCCGGCCATGGCCGCCGATTGCGACATCACCATCGGCGTCGTCATGGAACTGACCGGACCGGCCGGCGCCTACGGCCAGGCCGGCGCGAAGTCGGTCGAAATGGCCTTTCGCGATTTCAACGATGCCGGCGGCGTCGGCGGCTGTAAGCTCTTGACCGACACGCGCGACAGCCAGAGCCAGGGCAACGTCGCCGTCGACCAGGCAACGCAGCTCGTCAACATCAAGAAGGTGCCGGTGGTCATCGGCGGCATCATCTCGTCGGTGTCGATCCCGATCCTCACCTCGGTGACGGCGCCGGCCGGCGTCGTGCAGGTGTCGCCCGCCTCGTCATCGCCGACGCTCACCCAGCTTGCCCGCGACGGCAAGACCAACGGCGTGTTCTTCCGCACCATCACGTCGGACGCGCTGCAGGGCACGGCGGCGGCGAAATACGCCATCGACCAGGGCCTGAAAAAACTCGCCATCATCCACGTCAACAACGATTTTGGCGTCAACATGATGAAGGAGTTTTCGGCAGCCTTCACCAAACTCGGCGGCACCATCACCTCGACCACGCCCTATAACGAGAAGCAGGCGAGCTATTCGTCGGAAGCCAGTGCCGCCATGGCCGGCGAACCCGAGGCGCTCTACCTCGTCAGCTACCCGGTCGACGGCGCGACCATCGCGCGTGCCTGGATCTCCGGCGGCGGGCCGGCAAAATTCCTGCTCAACGACGGCATGAATTCGTCTGAATTCATCGACGCCGTCGGGGCTCAATATCTCAACGACGCCTTCGGCACCTCGTCGGGCACCGCCAAGACCGCCTCTACCGATTATTTCTACGGCGGTTACGAAGCGTTTTCGGGCGGTATCAAGCCGGATGCACCCGCTGCCGACCGCTCCTATGACGCCGGCGCCATCGTGGCGCTCGCCATCGCCAAGGCCGGCAAGGGCGACGCGGCGGCGATCAAAGCGGCTATCCCCGAGGTCACGGCCGCCGGCGGCGAGCCGATCCATGCCGGCAAGGACGAGTTCGCCAAGGCGCTGGGCCTGATCAAGGATGGCAAGCCGATCAAATACGAAGGCGTCATCGGTCCGGTCACCTTCGACCAGTATGGCGACATCACCGGTCCGTTCCGCCTGTGGCGGATCAAGGACGGCCAGGTGACCACCGTCGGCGAGATGAGCGCCGAGGAAGTCGACAAGATCAAGGGCGAACTGGCGAAATAGGCCAATCGTTAGAGCGAATAGCTCCCCGCTCTAGGCTGGAGCGGGGATCTGCCTTTCGCGGCTCTATGTAGCAAAAGCACCAAGCCGCGTATGGATATGGTTGTCAAACCTCGCGGTTGGACCACAACTCGGCATTACCGGACATGGCGGAGAGGCGTGGGGCGTCAGCCTATCCATCGGCCGCGACCCACTCTCTACTAAATACATGGAGGCCAAATTTTTTCGGGTCTGGCTCGGGTATCAACACCCAATGGGTGCCTTCGCGGGTTTCACCGGGCTTGAGGCCCTGAGCGACAGCCAGCCAGGTTTCCTCGTCTATTTCCCGATCGTCGCCGAGCATGCTGTAAAGCACCTTCACGCAAATGATAATGGTCACAACCGAAGTTTCACCGACGTATGGGGTGATCGGGCCGGGTCCGTTGCCGTGCTCCAATGTATCTGTTTTGTCGCGCCCCAAAATCATGCGTGGGCGTTCGGCACTCGATTGGCCCCTGCTTTCGGTGTGGTTGGTCACCGGATAAAAAAACAATGCCCATCTTTTGATTGCTGCTGGAGTCAAACCGCTATTCTTGATCGTTATAACAGAACTGCAAGTGAATTCCGACTTATCTGAGACAGATATTTTAAAGCTACCAGACTCGAAATGAATGTACGGGCGCAACTGCTGCAATTGCAGGTCCCGGGCTTGATCCAGGGCGGCGTCGGCGGACGCTTTGGCGCTTTCAACACCTTCTCGCGTGGCCTTGAAGGTGGTGAACACTAAGAACACACCTATGGCACTCAGCCCTACACCCAGGATGGCCGCGCAACCCATGAGGAAGGTCCAGACAGCCGTGACCCTCTGCGCTACCAGGTCTTGTTCTTGGCGCTCGTTTTCACGTGCTTTGTGACGCGCCTCCGCGATGCAATTCGCTTGGTGAACAAGGGGCAGCACGAGACAGGCATCGCGAGCTTGATACTCGTTATTCCGGGTATATTCTTGGTGACGTCGATCAGCCTCCCAGTTATATTCGACTTGCTTCCCGCGCCCGTACAATACAACAGCGACACAGACAGCAGCGGCCACCAAAACGGCAAATACGCCGATTAGCTTAGCTGCAATTCGCCTATGCCTAGTGCTGTCAGACATCAAAGCAAGAAAGCTGCCGTGAATTTCCCCCGAGACAGCTTATTGCGCCGGTCACCTCTTCCTCGTCAACTCCCGTCGCCGCCAGTTTCTCAGCTAGCTGCGTCTAGGTGATGCCTTTCCGCTTCAATTCGGCTTTCCGGAGGTGTGCTGCTTGTGTGTGGCGCGTCAACGTACTCACGCAGCCGCAGCGGCTTGCTGCCTTGCCACGCGAATACCCCGCTGTTCGAGCAGCGGCAGCACATTGTCCCGGAAATACGGAAACTCCTCGACATAATCGACGAAGGACAGTGTGGTGCCCTTGAACCCCGCCTGATGCAGCGAGGCGATGCCCTCGGCCACCTGCTCCGGCGTGCCGGTGAGCGGGAAGCCGCCGTGGCCGGCCGCCATGCGGTCGCGGATCAGCGCCAGGAGATCGTGCGGGAAGGATTGCGCATGCGCGAATTGCAGGCGCACCAGATTATCCACCGCCTCCCAGTCGGCATTCGCCTGGCCGAAATGCTGAAGATAGTCCTTCGCCTCCTTCTCGGTCGGGCGGCAGACGACATGGCAGAAGGTCAGCACGTCGATGTCGCGGCCGGCCTCCCTGCCCTGCTGCTTCAGCGCGGCGATCTCTTCCGCCGAGCGTGACAGGTCGATGGCCGGCGTGAACAGGAAATCTGCATTGTGCACCGCGAATTTGCGGCCCTGCTCGGAGCCAGCGGCGTTGAGGATCGGCAGCGGCGAGGACGGACGCGGGTCGCCGAGCACATTCTTCAGCGTGAAGAATTTTCCGTTCCAGTCGAAAGCTTCCTCACGGCTCCATAGCGCGCGAACAATGTCGAACCATTCCTGCGCATAGCCGTAACGCGTCTCGTGGTCGTCGGGCAGCGTCAGGCCCAGCGCCTCGTATTCCGGCTTATTCCAGCCCGCGACGATGTTCAGCCCGATGCGCCCGCCGCTGATCTGGTCGATGGTGGCGAGTTGCTTGGCGACCACGACCGGATGGTTGGCGGCGGTGTGGGTGGTGGCGAAGACGGTGATGTCATTGGTGTGCGCCAGCAGGCCGGCGGCCCAGGTGATGGTCTCCAAAACGTTGCCGTGGAAATTCGTCTCGCCGCCATAGCCGATCCAGCGGGCGATCGGCAGCATGAAGTCGATGCCTGCCGCGTCGAGCAGCTTCGCCAGCTTCAGATTGTTGTCCCAGGAGCTTTTCCAGCGCTCCGGCAGTTTCGTCACCGTCATGCCGCCCGAGCAGTTGGACGCAAATGTGCCGAGCAGGAACTGGTCGCGGTCGAACATGCGGTTGCGTGTCATCGCATTCTCCTCCATCGATGAACCCCATTTTAGATTTAATTTTATGATAGAAAGTCTATTTGATTTTCAAAGTGGACGCAAGGTCAGCGCTGATGCATCTTCCGCCCGGAGGAGACCTTCATGACGCGCCGCGCCCCGTCCGCCGATCCGCCGAAAAAAATGCTCGACCGCTCGTGGCATCTCGCCCGCACGCCGCAGGAAATGGACGTGGCGGAGCTGGAATACGCGCTGATCCGCTGCTTCGAAGCGTTCGGCCACTGGCAGGCGGAATGCCTGGCCTCGGTCGCCGACTTTGCCGCGAGCGGGCCGGAGAACGCGCTGCTGCACATGATCCGCATGAACGACCGGCCGAAGAGCGTGCGCGACCTCGCCCACATGGCCAACCGCCAGGACGTTCCCAACATCCAGTACAGCCTGCGCAAGCTGATCAAGGGCGGCATGGTGGTGCGCAGCGGCAGCGGCCGCTCCGGCGTCACCTACGAGACCACCGAGCTCGGCCGTGCCGTGTGCGACCGCTATGCCGACGTGCGCGCCGACCTTCTGATCGAGCCCGTGGCGCGCGTGCCCGAACTCGCCAAGCGCCTGCAGGAGGCAGCGCGCACGCTGGACACCATGACCGGCATCTACGAGCAGGCGGCGCGCAACGCCGCGACCCACCGCCATCGGCCGAGGTGAAGCGGGACGGGGGAAGGCACCAAGGCGGTAGCAAAAGGAATCGTAGGAGCGATTTTTACTTTCTTTCGGCAGAACAGCGAAGCAATTCAGAAGTCGCGCGGTCCGAAAAAGAAAACGGTCGCCGGCATCATCACGGAGAAGGACACCCATGCTGAAAATACTTCTGACCGCCCTGTCGATGGCGCTGCTGCCGGCAGCCGCGTTTGCCCAGGACGCGCCCACCGGCATCACGCGCACGCCGCTGCAATCGGTGGACTTTCCGGATGGATACGAGACACTTCTCGGATTGACCGAAGTTGCACCGGGTGCGCAATCCAGCCCCAACTCGCATCCCGGCCTTGAAACCGGATATGTTCTCGAAGGTGACGTGACGATCTCCATCGCCGGCCAGGCGGACATTGTCCTGAGGGCCGGTGAGTCCTACACGATATCGGCAGGCACGGTGCACCATGTGAAAACCGTGGGCGACAAAGCGGCCAAGATCATCACGACCTACGTCATTGAACGAGGCAAGCCGCTGTCAACCCCGGCGCCTTAGTGCTTGGGCGTTCGATCATAAACTGGCCTGCCAACGTCACTTTCCGAGGAGGAAATCGCAATGTTGAGACTTGCTCTCATCGCTGTCTCGTTCGCCATGTTGACCGTGGCTTCGGATGCACAGGACGCGCCCGCCGGCATCAAGCGCACCCCGTTGCAGAAGATCGCCTTCCCCGAAGGCTACAGCACCGTCATGGGGCTGGCAGAGATCGCGCCGGGCGCATCTTCGGGACGCCACACCCATCCGGGCATCGAGACCGGCTATATCCTCGACGGCGAGGTGCTGATGTCGGTCGACGGACAGCCCGACCAAACGCTGAAAGCCGGCGATTCCTACCAGATCCCGGCCGGCGTCGCGCATGACGTAAAGGCGGTGGGCAACGGTCCAAGCAAGGCACTGGCCACCTACGTGGTCGAAGCAGAGAAGCCGCTGGCGAGCCCGGCGCCGTAACCCTCCCCTTGCGGGGAGGGTCGGCGAGCAAGCGGAACGAAGTGGAGCGCGTAAGCCGGGGTGGGGGTGACCTCAGAATAGAGCGCTTCATCCTGAGGTCACCCCCACCCGCGTCGAAAAACCTCGGGTTCCGCTCGGTTTCCTCCGCGACCCTCCCCACAAGGGGGAGGGTTAGCAACGATACCCCGCCTCCCTCAACAACGGCAGCACACGGTCGCAGAAATACGGCAATTCCTGCGTGTAGTTGACGAAGGACAGCGCGATGCCCTCATGACCCTGCCCGGCTATTGCGGCCATCTCCTCTGCGATAGTCTCCGGCGAGCCGACCAGCGGATAGGTGCCTGCGCCGCCGGCGAAACGCTGGCGGTAGAGGTCGTAGGCGCGGGTGTCGTGCGACTGCGAAAATTCCTTCTTGCCCGCCATATGCGCATCGACCGCCGCATGGTCGGCCATCTCAACCGCGTAGCGGTCGTAATAGGCTTTTGCCTCCTCGACCGTCTCGCGGCAGACGACATGGGCCACCGTGTAGCAGCCGACCATGCGGCCAACCTTGTCGGCGCGCTCGCGAATGTCGGCGACGTGTCTTCCCGCATCGGCCAGTTCGGAAAAGGTAGTGAACAGATAATCGCAATGCGCCGCCGCGAAATCTCGGCCCGGCCCGCCGAAGGCCGCGTTCATGGTCACCGGACGCGGCGCCTGCAGGCTGGCGGGGCGGCTGACGGCTTCCTTGAGATGATAGTAGGTCCCGTCATAATCGAGCGGCTCATCCGAGGCGTAGAGCTTTTCGACGATCTCGATCCATTCGGCTGCCTGGTCATAGCCCTTCTCGACCAGCGGCGTGCCGAACATGCCGAATTCCTTCGGATTCCAGCCGCAGACGATGTTGAGGCCGGCGCGACCCTGGCTGATGTGGTCGACGGTCGCCAGCGCCTTCGCCGCATAGAGCGGATGCACCAGCGGCACATGCACGGTCATGAACAGGCCGATGTTTTCGGTCGCCGCCGCCAAGCCCGCCGCCCAGGTAAACGTCTCGAAGGAATGCTCGCGCACCTTGTTCTTGCCGCCAAAACCCTTCCAGCGGGCGATCGGCAGGAAAAAATCCAGTCCGGCGCGGTCAGCGATCTGCGCGGCAGTCAGGTTGTCCGGCCAGGTCGCCGTCCACCGCTCCGGCACATCGGTGATCGCCAGCCCGCCGTCGGCGTTGGCCGAAAAGACGCCGAGCTTTAGCCGGTTCGGGCCTTTCAACGGATGCGGTTTTGCCATGCGGATGTTCCTCCCGAGCGGCACGCTACGGGCTGGCGGAAATATTTCAAGCATGAAACGTCTGCGTGCTTCGCAGCGGACGCGTCTGGGCTTATGTCTCGTGCTGGGTGGACCGAGGAAGGAAAGATAACAGCGAGAGAGACTGTGGCTTCAGCGGAGCCCAGTTGGCCGACTCAACTATCCCTGCCTCTTTCAGATCTGCTCGCGAACACCGTTGAGGAAAAACGCACCAAAATCGGTAGCGATGTGTTGCCTCGGTTCAGGCGCAGCGCCGGCCCAGTGGAGGAACACTGGGCTTTCCTGGTCGCCCAACTCAACGCAATACCAACCGCCGTCGCCACTACTGCCGATGATGGCATATTCGCTGGGCAAACCGTTTTCCCGGCGTTCGTTCAGCGTAAGCCAAACACCATTCGGCACGGTCGAGGCCCCGAACTCCTGGTCTATGACGCCATAAACTTCGAGGGCGCCGAAATTGCCGGCGCCAAGGCTGCTAACGAAAGCGCGGTAGGTGGGCGGCAGCCTTCCAGCGAGCACATGCTCTGCCGACAGGATCAGAGTTTCATCGCGTGGTCCTGCGAACCAAGCCTGATCAGCATTTTCGGCGATGATCTTCAGCGCCTCGTCCAAATCGACCATGCTCATCGCATCACCCTGTCCAAGCGTTGAAATCAAATGCCTTTAGCATGGTCACGAGCCGATCCGACGGCAAGTTCCAGGTCTTGCGAAAACAGTGAGGCCCACTGGAAGGAGCGGCTGGACCACTAGCTTTGTTTTAAGCTTGAAATTATCATCTTGAAAACCGCCGCGCTTCGGATAAGCATTCCACTGCCGGTCGCGTCAGCCGCGTGAGAACTTCATCCAGCGACGCCATCCGCGTCCCGTACGCTTGAAGGGTTTTCGTCCTTGTCTTTCATGCCGCCCCAGTCGTCGTCCGTGGCCAAGGCGCGCTACGCATTCGACGGCATCCGCGCCCAGCTCCGCGACCTGCACACCGAAACCATCGCCAACCTCGCCATGCGCGCCCGCGAGATCGGCGACGTCATCGCGCTGTGGTACGGCGAAGGCGACATGGTGACGCCGGCCTACATCCGCGACGCCGCCAAGCAGGCATTCGATGACGGCCTGACCTTCTACATTCCCAACATGCGCGGCTACGAGCCGCTGATCGAGGCGCTGTCGGACTACCAGACCCGTCTGCACGGCCAGCATATCGGCATCCCGCGCACAACGGTGACGCCGAGCGGCATGCAGGCGCTGTATTTCGCGCTGGAACTGCTGGTCGATGTCGGCACCAACGTCATCTACGTCGCGCCGCAATGGCCCAACATCCACAACGCCATCCACCTGATCGGCGGCGAGCCGCGGCCCTGTCATCTCGATTTCGACGGCGACTGGCGGCTCGACCTCGAAAAACTGTTCGCCATGTGCAACGCGCGCACCCGCGCCATTTTTCTCTCGACGCCGTCCAACCCCACCGGCTGGACGGCCAGCCGCGAGGAGATGCTGGCGCTCCTGGAATTCAGCCGCCGCACCGGCATCTGGATCATCTCCGACGAGGTCTATGCGCGGCTCTATTTCGACGGCGAGGTAGCGCCGTCGATGCTGCAGGTCGCCGAGGACGGCGACCGCGTGCTCGCCGTCAACAGCTTTTCCAAGGCCTGGGCGATGACCGGCTGGCGGCTGGGCTGGCTGACGCATCCTTCCGGCGTCGCCGACCAGCTCGGCGCGATGACGCAATACATCAACAGCGGGTCGGCCGGGCCGATCCAGGCCGGCGCCAACGCGGCGATCCGCCAGGGCGAGCCGCTGGTGCATGAGATCCGCGAACGTATCAGGACGGGTCTCGACATCGCTTACGGCAAGCTGGCGCAGCTACCCGGCATCATCCTGCCGACAAAACCGCGCGGTGGCATGTATGCCTTCTTCGCCTTCGAAGGGCAGGACGACTCGCGAAAGGTATGCGCGGACATTCTCGAAAAGGCGCATGTGGGGCTGGCGCCAGGCTATCTTTTCGGCAGCTCCGCCAACGCCTTCCTGCGCATGTGCGTGTGCCGCGACGCAGGCCAGATCGATACGGCGCTCGACCGCATGGTCGAGGCCATGAAATGACGTCCCGCTAAAAAGGCGGGACGGCAACAACCCGGGCGGACGAGAATCTGCGCGGATCAACAACCAGGGGAACGTACAATGAGCATAACACGCCGCAGCCTTCTGATCCTCGCCGCCGCCGTCGGCTTCGCCGCCGGCCCGATCGCCGCACACGCCGAGAGCGTGCTGAACGTCGCCTCCTATCCGAACAACCCGCCCTTCGAATTCAAGGCCGAGAGCGGCAATTTCGAGGGTTTTGAGGTCGACATCGTCACCGAGGCGGCAAAGCGTAACGGCATGACCGTCAACATCGAGGGTTACGACTTCCAGCCGCTGTTCGCCGCCACCAGCTCCGGCCGTGTCGATGTGGCGATCTCCTCGATCACCATCACCAAGGAGCGGCTCGGCTCGCAATCCTTCACCCAGCCCTATTACGACTCCGACATGGGCATCGCAGCCAAGAAGGATGGCGCGGTGAAGGGCCTCGCCGACCTCAAGGGCAAGATCGTCGGCGTGTTGTCCGGCTCCACCGGCGAGAAATACGCCAACGACAACAAGGAGGCCCACGGCTTCAGCGAGGTCAAGGGCTACAACACCCAGCAGGAAGTGCTGCTCGACCTCGCCGCCGGCCGCGTCGACGGCGTCGTCAGCGACGTCCCGGGCATGGAATATGCCTTCACCAAGATGCAGGGCCTGGCCGTCGTGGAGCGCATCAAGACCGGCGAGCAGTATGGCCTGATGGTCACCAAGGACTCGCCTCTGGTGGAAAAGCTGAACAGCGCGCTGACCGAGATGAAGAAGGACGGCACGCTGCAGGCGATCCACAAGAAGTGGTTCGGCACCGACGCACCCGCCGATTCCTCGACCGTCAAAGAGGCACCGCTGCCGAAGCCCTGATTTTCTCGATACCATCGCAGGACTGTGTCGTGCCGGCTTCCCGCCGGCACGATCGTTTCGGACATAAGCGCCGTTTCCGGGGATGCCGATGACCTTGCTCGACACCTTCTTCAACGCCAACGTGCTGGTCTCGGCTTTTCCGGCGCTCATGCGCGGCCTGTTCAACACGCTGCTGCTCGGGGTCATGAGCATCGGCGTCGGCGTGCCGGCGGGGCTGCTGATCAGCCTGGTGCGCCTTTATGCGCCGAAGCCGCTGCGCTGGCTCGCCATCGGCTACATCGACATTTTTCGCGCCATGCCGATCCTGGTGGTACTGATCCTGATCTACTACGCGCTGCCCTTCGTCGGCATCCGCTTGTCCTCCTGGGCGTCGGCCATCATGGCGTTCTCGCTGGTGCTTGCCGCCTATTCGGCGGAAGTGTTCCGATCAGGCATCGAAAGCATCCCGAAGGGCCAGTTCGAGGCGGCGCAGGCGCTCGGCCTGCCGTTCCTGCTGACACTGCGCAAGGTGGTGCTGCCGCAGGCGGTACGTCTTGTCATCCCGCCAACCACCAGCAATTGCGTCTCGATGTTCAAGGACACGTCGCTGGCCTCGGTGGTCGCCCTGCCGGAACTGCTCAAGGAGGCCAACAACGCGCAGGCGCTTTACGCAAATCCGTCGCCGCTGATCGGCGCCGCGCTCGTCTATCTCGCCTTCCTGTGGCCGATGGTTCGGCTGGTCGGCTACGTCGAAAACGCGCCAAGACGGCGGCGCGGTGACTCAGGATTTCATACCTTGAACGCGCACGGACAAGACATCGATCACCAGGAGACGGGCAATGGATATTCGAGCGACATTGACGGAACTGTGTGAGGCATTCAACACGCACGATCTCGATCGCATCATGGGGTTCTTTGCCGACGATTGCGTCCTGGAGATGCCCAGGGGAAGCAAGCCCTGGGGTTCCCGCTTCGAGGGCAAACGCAACGTACGGGAGGCGCTGGCAATGCGCTTTGCAGGCCTGCCCGATGTCCACTACGGCGCCGACCAGCATTTTGTGGATTCGGCCGCAGACACCGGGATGTCGAAATGGACCCTGACGGGGACCAGCCTGGACGGGACCAAAAAGGAAGTCCGGGGTTGCGACTTCTATACGTTTCGCGACGGCAAGGTGATCCGCAAGGACTCGTACTGGAAAATCGTCGAATAGGAGCCCGATGTTGGCCCACCCGAACCACCCACAAGGAGCGCCCGTGAACCAGCACCTGACCATTGAGACCACGTCATTTCCGGTTGAAACGATCCGCAAAATGTTCCCGGCGCTGGAGAAGGCCGGCGACTTCATCTTCTTCGACAACGCCGCCGGCGCGCAGATTCCGCAGAGCGTGCTCGACGCGGTCACCAACCATCTGGTCGGCCACAATGTGCAGCGCGGCGGCCGCTATGGGCGCAGCGTCACGGTCGACCAGTCGGTGGCGCAGGCGCGCGAGAGCGTGGCGCTGCTGATCAATGCCTACCGGCCGGAGGAAATCTGCTTCGGCATGAATGCCACCTCCTTCATTCGCCTAGTCAGCCTCGGCATCGGCCAGATGCTGTCGGAACGTGACGAGATCATCGTCACCGACATGGACCACGACGCCAACATCGCCACCTGGCTGGCGCTGGAACCGGCCGGCGCAAAGTTCAAATGGTGGCGGATGCGCGAGGACGGCAACCTGCATGTCGACGACCTCGCACCGCTTCTGTCGGAACGAACACGCCTTGTCGCCTGCACGGTGACGGCGCATTCGATCGGCTCGATCGTCGATGTCGCGGCCGTGGCGGCAATCGCCCACGCGGCCGGCGCCGAAGTCTTCCTCGATTGCGTGCATTTCGGTCCGCACGGGCTGATCGACGTGCAGATGTGGGATTGCGACTACCTCGTCTGCTCCGGCTACAAGAACTTTTCTCCGCATATGGGTTTCCTGTGGGGCCGCTTCGAGATGCTGAAGCGGCTGCCGACTTTCCGCGAGGATTTCATCCCCGACGAACCGCCCTACAAGGTCGAGGCCGGCACTTTCGTCTATGAGAACGTGTCCGGCATGGACGCCGCCGTCCGCTACCTCGAATCGATCGGCCGCAATTTCGCGCCCGCCAACAACCGCTCGCGCCGCGAAAACATCGTCGCCGGCATGGCCGAAATCCGCGCCTACGAGATCTTCCTCGCCCGCGAGATGCTGCGCGTGCTAAACGGCGTCGGCGCGACGATCTACGGCATCGGCGACGAAAAACGCGTCGGCCAGCGCGTGCCGACCTTCTGCTTCAACATCGGCAAACTGTCGCCGCAGATGGTCGTGGAAGAAATGGCCGCACTCGGTATCGGCATCCGCGACGGCCACATGTACGCGCCGCGGCTGATGAAGCGGCTCAACCTCACCATGGACAGCGGTTGCATCCGGGTGTCGCTGGTGCACTACAATACGGTGGAGGAGATTCTTCGGTTCGAGGGGGCACTGAAGGATATTATCGCGCGGAATGGATAGGCTCGGCCGGAGTCGGGTCGCACCGCAGTAGTCGACCCGAGGCCTCGTCGTTGGTGATGTCTCGACATTTTCAGCGCGCTTGATACCATGCGCGGCATGGATCCGAAGTTGTTGAAGATTGGACGAGGCGCGGCAATTGGGAGTGGTCTAGGTGTCATTTCCAAGGACGTTGTCCTTGATCAATCTAGCTATGGGTGGTTTTCCGCCGAGGGCGGCGTGAGGTCTGCGGTTGTTGTAATCGCCGAGCCATGCAGGCATTGCGGCGGTTCGCTGTGCGGA
>NZ_JBIRCY010000064.1:0-42921 GCF_044326205.1 Mesorhizobium sp. IMUNJ 23232 | reverse complement strand
TCCACGGTGTAGATCCCCTAACCCTCCTGCGCGAACCCCAGGAGGAAAATAGGTGGACGACTTTTACGCCGCCCGCAGCCGGACTATCCCGCCGCTACCGTGGCCGGTTTTTGCACCGCCGCGCTCACTTTAAACGGAGCCTCTACTCGCACTGCCGGGGCGATTGGCCCCCAAACGGCTGATAGGAATTGTCGTCTGGATTGTAGGATCGATAACGCGCCAAGCACGATGCGATATGTCGTGAATTGAAGTGGGTCGTCGGTTTTTCCTCGCCCACGCCAAATCGGGCATAGGTTCGATCTGCCGTCGGGCCTTCATAGTCGAACGGCTCGTTGTTGTGGGTGTTAGGCGTATCGCTGAACGGAGAGACGCATGCCCGGTGGTTGCCGCTGTAGGCCCTGTAGCTGTTGTCGTCTTGCCGATAGGATCGATAGTGCTCGGTGCACCATCGTGCGTGCGCCGTAGTCGTTTCGACGGATGTGGGTGCCGCCGAGGAATTTTGGGGTTTCTGACCCGGAAGCGCGCCGGTTGTGATCATGTCGACAGGTGGGGCCTCCGTGTTTTTCGCTGCTGCGGAGGTTTTGGAGGAAGGACTCGCGGCTCTCGCGGGTACGCGCTCAAAGGGGATCGAGGCGGCGGCTGTTTCGGCCGTCCAGGACGACCTCTTGCCAACCTCCCATTCTGGTGCAGGCTTGGCCTCAGTGAAGTAGAAGGCCCCGGCAGCAATCGCGAGCGTTGTGGCGAAACCGCTCAACCCGGTCAGAAAAAGGCTCATGATGCGTTCCTTGACCTGTGCCCGGTTCGGGGGCGAGACGCAGCTTGGGTCCAGGTCACATTCCGTGCATGTGACCTCATTCCAGCATCGTCGCTCAATCGAAGAACTTTCATGGGCGGGCCAAACATGCGGCCTCGCCTCGCGACGGCGCCTGCGGGCGTACACGGCTCTCGTTGATCAGGGCGTGCTTGACGTATTCCAGCGCGGCCGGTTCCTTGGACACGCCGAGATGGTCGTGCCGTCCCGCCTTGTGCAACTTTGACCAGTCCACGGTTTCCAGGCGGCCGGTAAAGGACCTTTCGGGCTGCAGGCGGGACGAGAGGGCAAACAGCCCGTCCGAACCATACATGTCGATCGCCCGGCGTACGTTGCAGGGCACCGGCGTCGGTCTGTATGCCTCGAAGACGAGAAGCGTCTGGACCGGCACGCCAGCGGCGCGCAGACGCTCTGCAAATTGGGTGGCCGCGTTTCCTCCCATCGAATAGCCGGCAACGGCGACCTGCGTCTTGGAATGGCGTGGCTGCGCGAGGAAGTTGTCGGCCGCCTTCTTCCATTCGGCCGGATTGTAGACGTCCGCCCGGACGCCGGCGGCACGAATGTATTGCGTCAAGCTGTACATGCCGCTTTGCGCCATATCGTCCCCGTCCGGCGTCAGCCCGGCGAAGAGATAGACACTGCCTTTTTCGGCAGGCGGATTGGTGAGTCCGCCTTTCTGCACAACCATGGTGGAGCATCCTGCAACACACAAAGCGAAAAGAAGCGGCAGCAGCGCCAAGCCGGTAGCGGGCAGGGAAAACAGCGGGCATGCGTCCCGGCGTGCGATCACAAGGACCATGTGAGAACCGCCGCGAATCCAACGAACACCGCGCCCCACATAATTGCGCCGAGCGCTATGCGCGCATTCCTGCCGAAATCCGGGTCTGTCTCACAGGGATGTCTAATAAGCTTCGGGGTCATCGGACCGACCCTCAGATAGCGCAAATACGATGCGCACTTCCGCCTCGCGGGGCGAGGCACAAAATGTTTTGTTGCCAGTCCAGAGCCGGGCACAGGCCCGGCTCTGGATGAGTGACGGAAAAGGTCAGTCCATCACGTGGATGATCTTGTGGCTACCCGGGTCGACCAGCACCGTCCGGTTGTCGACGACCGTGTACCGATACGTCTGGTCGGGGATTTCATGCAGTTCCACGGTATCGGGAACCGTGCTGCCGACGTTCAGTTCCACGCCCGGCAGTGTGATCGAAGCGATCGGCTCCTTCTTCACATACTCGCGGATCACCGTTTCCTGTTCAGGCTTGAAAACGACGACGTCGTCGGCCATCGCGGAACCGGCAAATGCAGCGAGGGCCAAGCCGGCGACCGCGCTCTTGATATAAGCTCTCATAACAATCTCCCTTGGGGGCTAGAAACGCTTCGATCTCGTGTCGAAGCTGCCAACCAAACGAACCCCAACACGGCACGTTCCCCATTGGGCCTTCAGGCCATGGTGGTTGGGACTAAAGGCCCAATCGTCCAATGCATTGGTCTCAGGGTCGCAGTGTCAGGGAACGTGGCGGCGCCGCATTCCGTTGACCCGGCACGCTATAGGAGGCGGTCATGGACAACAGCGTCTACCAGGCACGATGGCTTTTGTTCCCGGTCGTTGCAGTTGGTTTTGCGTTTCTAAGCCTTGGGATGATTGTCAGTTGAGTTGGCAGTTTCACAGATGCGCAGGCACCGTCCCTCACTGCGCAGAAAGGCCCTTCAGCCGAAATCGGGTTGAAGGGTTGTTACCCGTCGCCGGGCCTCTCTCAATCTCTTCTCGGCGACGGGTGCACCTTGGAGGTTGGCGAATGCAAACCCGTCGTGAGGCACAGGTATTTCGACCCGACGAGGTCAGGCTTTTGCAAGAGTGCTACGACACGATCGTGGCAAGGCACTGTCTTGAATCGCGATCGGAGAGGTCCGAGGAAATTGCAAGTGCACTTATCCTTGCCTTCCAGCGTGGGGTCAGAGATCGGAACCAACTTATCCGGCTCGCCGATCCTACAGCCCAGACGGTCGGTGAGGACGGAATTTGAGCGTGAAGGACCGGTGTCATGCGGCCTGATCCGCACCTCTTCCGAGCTGCCGACTTCCTAAGCCGTCCACCAGGATTCTATTTCATTCTCGTGCTGATGGTCGGATGCACGCTCCTGGTTCTGCTTGGGTGGACCGACGTCGTCACCTTCGGTCTCAGCGTCGCGGCAATTGTTATCACCGGCGTTGTGCTCGTCCAAGGCTATCGCGACACCGCCGCGATACACGCCAAACTCGACGAAATAGTAGTCGCTTTGAAGGAGACAAGAAACGACGTGGTCGGTCTTGAGCATGAAAACCCGAAACAAATCCAGGAAACCGTGCGCCGTTTGGAACGTGAAGCCAACCAGATGCCGCCTTGGCCAAAAGCAGACTAGGCGGCTCTCCGACGTGAGCGTTCCTAGTCGTTCGGCCGTCATCACACGACATTAGCGCCCGGATTTCCAGCATAGAGCGGCGCCTCTTTTCCGTGACCAGTTACCTGCGGCCACAAGCGTGGAACCAGTCAGTCGCGTGGGCCGTTCCGGTCGACCGATTTCTATTCCAACGAAGACGATCGAAAGAAGGGCGACGACGAGAGTGAACGGGCAGGGGCAGAGCGTTGTTCAATTGCCTTCCCACACGGGCGCGGCTGAACGTGCCAGCGTCCGCGACGGCGGGGCGGAGCTCTTGAGGCGATTGGGGTTCCGGGTAACCGGGCTCTCCCTCGCGGTCCAGTTTTTCATTGTGGGCGGGCTGGTTTCATTGCTAGCCATGGTATTGGTTGGCGCCGCCGTCACCATGTTGATCGAGAGGGCGGTGACGCGCAATGCGGGCGCCACTACCGCCCTTTATGTCGACAGTGTGATCGCGCCGCTGCTACCCGACATGCAGAAGACGCAAAGCCTCGATGATGCAGTGGCGCGCGCGCTCGATGAGACGCTGGGACAGGGTGCACTCGGGCAACGCCTTGCAGCCATGCGCCTGTGGTCGCCCGACGGAACCGTACTTTACGCCGACGACAAAGCGCTGATTGGGCGGCGGTTCGCGCCGACGCCGAACCTCAAACAGGCATTTTCCGGCACCATGGTGGTAAACTACGACCGCTTCGATAGCCTGGACGACCAGTCTGCGGCGCCGAAGGGCCCTGTACTCGAAATCTATAACCCGATCCTGCAACCATGGTCGGGCGACGTGGTCGCGGTCATCGAGTTCTACGAGTTTGCCCACGACTTCGAGGCGACGTTGTACAATGCGCGGCTGCGCAGTTGGCTTGCCGTCGCTGCCGTCACAATTGCCTTCTTTCTTGCTCTCTACGCTGTTGTGCTTCGTGGCAGCCGCACGATCGACCGACAGGCCGGCGACCTCAACAGGAGAGTAAACGAACTCACGGAGTTGCTTGATCAGAATCGCGTTCTGCATCAGCGCATGCAGTCCGCAGCGCAACGCGCAACCGCGCGCAACGAAAGCTTCCTGCGGCGCCTTGGGGCCGATCTCCATGACGGCCCGGCGCAGTTCGTCGCGCTCGCCGCCATGCGCCTCGACAGCGAGACCGTAGTCGGCGAGGCCGTACCCCAGCAAGGGCGCGAGCGGGAGGTCTCGTCCATCCGCGCCAGCCTGGAGGAAGCGCTTCAGGAAATCCGCAGCATCTGCAACGGCCTTGTGCTTCCCCAGATCGAGACCGCCGGCCTACCTGAACTCATAGATCACGCCATCGCCGCCTATGAGCGGCGGACGGGTATGCTCGTCGAGCGGAGGCTCGATCCGATTTCTGTGCCGCTGACGGTTTCCGAGCGGATCTGCATCTATCGATTCCTGCAGGAAGCGCTCAACAACGGCTATCGCCACTGTCGCGGCGCATCCCAGATGGTGACGATGACTTGTGGCGAGGACAAGATCGTCGTCGCGGTTTCAGATAACGGGCCGGGCTTCGATCCAGACGATGTTGCGCCCGACAGCCTCGGCCTCGCCGGCCTGCGAGAACGCGTCGAAAGCCTGGGCGGGCGTTTCGACCTGGACACATCGGAGAGAGGCACGGTCCTGGCCGTCACGCTCGACCTTGACGAAGCGGCGCCGTCATGACACCGGCAATCACCATCGCGGTCGTCGACGACCACCCGTTGTTTCGCGAAGGCGTAATCCGCAGCCTTTCCGAGACGGGACATTTCGAGGTCGTTGCGGTTGGCAGCACGAGCAGTGAGGCCATAGACATCGCGGCCCGGACGCGGCCAGACGTCCTGCTCATCGACCTTTCCATGCCAGGCGGTGGCCACAATGCGATCGAACCTATTCTCAGCCGCAATCCCTCGCAATGCATCGTGGTTCTAACGGTATCCGAAATGAGCGAGGATGTAGCCGCCGCGCTGAACGCCGGGGCTAAGGGCTACGTGCTCAAGGGAGTTGGCTCCCGCTCGCTCGCCGAGATCCTCTCGGCCGTGGCATCCGGTGAAACCTATGTGACGCCAAGCCTGTCGGCCCAACTGCTTTCGACGCTCTCCGACGCCGCCCGGTCAGGGGGCGATTCGGTCGGGGCATTGAGCGAGCGCGAGCGTGAGGTGTTGACGCTGGTCGCATCGGGGCTGAGCAACAAGAAGGTGGCTCTACGGCTCGACCTCACCGAGAAAACCGTGAAGCATCATATGTCGCGCATATTTTCGAAGCTGCAGGCGAGCAATCGCACAGAGGCGGCGATGATTTTCCGCAATTCGGTCGACACCGACGCCAGCACGTCTCGCACTAGCGCGCGGAGCGGAACCGCCGATAATCCTTTTGTGTCGCGTTCCGGTTTATGATGGTGCGGCCCTTGGCGTCGCGCATTTCATAGCGGCCGTTGCGGATCGTCTCGCGCATGCCGTTGCGGTGTGTGATGTTGCCCGAGGCAGGCGCACCATTCGAAGCGGCCGCACCGGGCGTGTCGGATGCGGTCTCGCCACCTTTGCTGTTGCCATTGCCACCGCCGTTGCTATTCCCGTTCCCGTTCCCGTTCCCGTTCCCGTTGCCATTGCCATTCCCGCCACCGTTTCCATTCCCATTGCCGTTCCCCCCACCGTTGCCATTGCCGTTCCCTTGGGCATGGGCGCTGGCGGGCATGAGGGCGGCGGTCCCATTGGAGATTCGCGGCACATAGGGGCAGGTGGTCGCCGCAGCGAGCAAAATCGTAGAACCAACCTGCGAAAGCAAATGTCGTCGCGAGAGCATCATCGACCTCGCTTGTTGAAGAGTTGGAGCAACTCCCCGTTCCCTGATCCAGGCACCCAGATGCGATTGTCGGACCTCTCGCGAGCACCGGCGCGGTATAATTCCTGCAACCACCAGTTCCTCTTTCCGTTCCAACGGTTTTGCGGCGCTGGTCATTTGCCTCGCGGACATGGGCCCAAAGGCCCATTCGTCACCGGCAAAAGTCCGCATTAAGCGGCATGAGTCCCATTCAGGAACACCATCCGTCTCGTCTCGTTCAGGCTACAGCTTCCATCGCGGAAGCCCCGACATATCAGACGAAAGGAAAGACAATGAAGCGCTTCAATTATTTCGCCGCGGCCCTGCTTGCGGGTTCCGCCATGGTCGCACTTCCGGCACTCGCCCAGGAAAGCGCCTCTCCCGATGCGCAACCGCCCATCCTGAAGGACGGCAGCGGCAAGTCGGGCTCGGCGGACACCAACGCCGCAACCGGGGGTAAGGCCTCAGGCTCGGTCGGAGCGAAGGACCAGAAAGCCACGGAAGTGTCGCCCGGCCAGAAGGAGCCTTCCGGTGAAGGCAAGGCCGCCAGCGAGGCCACCGACCCAATGAAACGCAAGCCGGCATCGAAAGACGCGGCCGGAGCGTCCGAACCGACCAAGAAGGATGAGTCGAAGGCAGCCGCCGAAACCAAGCAGCGCAAGCAGAGCGGTGAGGATTCAGCCGAAGCAACCAAACGCAAGCAGCCAACCGACGCGACCGAAAACGCCACGGAAGCGGCGCCAACCAAGAAGAACAAGGACCAGGCTGCAGAAGGACAACAACCTTCCAGTGAGACAACCGCGAGCATCGACATAACCAACGAGCAGAAGGTCGAGATCAGGAATGTCATCCGGGAGGTCAAGGCCGAGCCAGTCGAGGTAGATTTCGACGTGTCGGTCGGCGTGGCTGTGCCGACGACGGTCGAACTCCGTCCCTTGCCGCCGCGGATCGTCGAGATCGTGCCGGCCTATCGTGGCTACGTATATTTCGTGCTGGCCGACGGCCGCATTATCGTCGTCGAACCGGATACCCACAAGGTGGTCTACGTTCTTGTCGCCTGACCGGATTGATCGGGCCGCGTAACGCGGCCCGATTCCTTTTTCTGATGAAGCAAGGAGCGGTATCGAGATGGCGGGCAGCATGTTAGCCGGCAGCAGCCCAACTGACGGAAATGAAACCTTCTGATTTTCAAGCCGTTGTCGGCTGAATGTCAGAGGTTAAATCCAAACCGAAATCGGTCGCCGGCGCTAAGCAACGCGGCATGCAGAAGGCACGCCCGAAGGGGACACGCCAAGAGCAACCTCGCCAGGAGAGGACATCGCGTGTTGAAGTCATGCCTGAGGTCGACGGCCAGGCCGCGCCGCCGCCGGAGGCCGTCGAACCGGATCCGGGGCTGACGCCTGAGCAGACCGAGCAGGCACGCAAGAAATATTTGCTGAGGCGTTTCTGGATCAGTGCGCGTGGTTACTGGAGCCTGGGTGGCGATCGACTCGCCTGGCCGTTCACGATCGGGCTACTGATACTGATATGCATCAATGTCGGCTTCCAGTATGGGATTAATGTCTGGAATCGCGCGATTTTCGATGCGATTGAGCAGCGCAATGCCCGCGCCGTTTATTTCCTAAGCGGCGTATTCGTACCGCTCGTGCTTGGCAGCGGAAGCCTTGTCGTTGCGCAGGTCTACCTTCGCATGACGATTCAGCGCCGCTGGCGTTCCTGGCTGACTACAGCGGTCATCGCGCGCTGGCTTGCAAGCGGTCGTTATTATCAGTTGAACCTCGTCGGCGGCGATCATCAGAATCCCGAAGCCCGCATATCGGAGGATTTGCGAATTGCCACCGAATCCCCTGTCGACTTCATCGCCGGTGTCCTCACCGCCTTTCTGTCGGCCGCGACCTTCATCGCGGTGCTGTGGACGATCGGCGGAGCACTGAGCTTCACGATCGCAGATTGGAGCATCACGATTCCCGGTTTCCTCGTCGTCACGGCGGTCATCTATGCCGCGATCACCTCCATTTCGATGGTGGTCATCGGGCGTGATTTCGTCCACCTCTCCGAGGAAAAAAATCAAGCGGAAGCCGAATTCCGCTACACGCTGACGCGCGTCCGAGAAAACGGCGAGAGCATCGCATTGCTCGGCGGCGAGGAAGAGGAGCGCAGCGGCATCGACAAGACATTCGGCCATGTGCTTAGGCAATGGGCGTTGCTTACAGGCCAGCACATGCGCACGGCCCTGGTTTCACAGGGGTCGAGCCTGTTTGCCCCGGTCGTGCCAATTTTGCTTTGTGCTCCGAAATTTCTCGAAGGCAGCATGACGCTTGGACAGGTCATGCAGGCTGCTTCCGCCTTTGCTATTGTTCAGGGCGCGTTCGGATGGCTGGTCGACAACTACCCGCGTCTGGCCGATTGGAACGCCTCCGCACGACGCATAGCCTCCCTGATGATGTCGCTCGACGGGCTCGAGCGCGCGGAACAGAGCGACGCCCTGGGACGCATCGGTCGGGGCGAAACCGAAGACGGCACGATACTCAGCCTGGATAATCTCTCCGTTACTCTCGACGACGGCACCTCCGTGGTCAAGGAAACAGAGGTCGTGATCGAACCGGGCGAGCGGGTGCTCGTGGCCGGCGAATCCGGTTCAGGCAAGAGCACGCTGGTGAGGGCCGTCGCGGGTCTGTGGCCGTGGGGTGGCGGCAGCGTCAATTTACACCCAGACAAGCGGCTGTTCATGTTGCCACAACGGCCCTACATCCCCTCGGGTACACTTCGCCGGTCGGTTGCTTATCCCGCCCCCGCCGACAAATGGACGATAGAAGAGATCAAGGCCGCGCTCGACAAAGTGGGCCTCGCTTATCTCGCCGCCAGGATCAAGGAAGAAGCGCCCTGGGACCAGACCTTGTCAGGTGGCGAAAAGCAGAGGCTCGCCTTCGCGCGTCTCCTTTTGCATTGTCCCGATATCGTCGTGCTTGATGAAGCAACCGCAGCGCTCGATGAGAAGAGCCAGGGCAAGATGATGGAAGTGCTCATCCACGAATTGCCGAAAGTCACCATCATTAGCGTGGCGCACCGCGCCGAGCTGGAGGCTTTCCACACCCGCAAGATTACCTTGGAGCGGCGCAAAGGCGGAGCCAAGCTCGTCAGCGATATTGATCTTGTCCCGCGCAAGGGAAAGCGGAACCTGCTCGCGCGTGCCTTGTGGGGTTCCGGTAGCTCCGACTGAAAGGCGGCCTGAGGATATCACCCGAACGGGATCGAAGAGTGATTGTTTCGACGCCTTCCACGGCGTCGTTTTTCAAAACAGCCTTGGCTCCTAGCCTGGCCAAACCCTTCGAATCGAGGAGCTTGACGTAATGGCCGTTGGTGGCAAGCTTTCGCGCCACCGCGATGCCCATGTCCGTGTCACGCAGCTCGTATTCAGCCGCGATACGCTCTTCCCAGTCATGTTCCGGATCATTGGACCTGAGCCCGCACAATTCTACAGCATTTCGGAAGACATCATGCGAAGCGTCCTGACGTGCAGCGGGCCCATCGCGATTGGGGCGATCACACGCCCGTGCTCCTCGTTACCCGGATAGAACCAGCTGAACCTCCTCGGTATGTTGCCGGAAAGGGGCTAGCAACTCCAGTTTCTGCTCTCCCGCTCCGCTGCCGGAAATTCCGCCCCCAATGTACGGTTTTTGAACTGGCCCCGATTTCGACCGGACAGTTGGCATAACGCGGGAGGGCTTGAGGCTATCCTCAAGCACAGGCTTATGGCTGACGATTATCGACGGATCGAACTGATCACCGGTGAGGCACGTCGCCGACACTGGTCAACCGAGCAGAAGCTACAGATCATCGAGGAGAGCTTCCTCCCGGGCGAGACAGTGTCTTCGGTTGCCCGCTGACGTGGCGTTGCTCCGAATCTCCTTTATCGTTGGCGTCGTCTTTTGACGGAAGGCGGAGCGGCAGCGGTGGGATCGGACGAGCCTGTGGTCGGCAGTTCCGAAGTGCGACGGCTCGAGGAGCGCGTTCGCGACCTTGAACGGCTGCTCGGCCGCAAGACGATGGAGGTGGAAATCCTCAAGGATGCGTTGGCGAAGTCGGAGTTAAAAAAACCGAGCTTGCGGCTCTTGTCGCAGCCGAGGGACGGTTCCCGATGAAGGCGATCGCCGAGACGATAGGGGTGGCCCGCTCCCATCTCCATGACAAGGTGCATCGTGCAAAGAAGTCCGGCGGCCCCTATCGCAAATCCGAGGATGACGCCGTGGTGCAACTGGTCCGCCGCCTGGTCGACGAACGCCCGACCTATGGCTATCGCCGCATCACGGCGCTGGCCAACAGGGAACGCGCCAAGGTCGGCCAGCCGGTCGTCAACCACAAGCGCGTCTTCCGCATCATGCGCCAGAACAGCATGCTGCTTGCCAGGCACACGGGCCGCAGGACCAGTCGCGTCCACGACGGCAAAGTCATCGTCATGCGCTCGAACCTACGCTGGTGTTCGGACGGCTTCGAGATCAGTTGCTGGAACGGAGACCTCATCCGGATCGCCTTCATCATCGATGCCCATGATCTAAGATCATCGCATGGCATGCCGTCGTCGGATCGGGCATCAGCGGCAGCATGGTGCGAGATATGATGCTGGAGGCAGTCGAGAACCGGTTCGGCGCACTTAAGGCGCCGGCGCCGCTCGAATGGCTGACCGACAATGGCAGCGCCTACACTGCCAGGGAGACGCGCGACTTCGCCGCCGCGCTCAATCTCGTTGCCTGCTTCACGCCCGTTCAAAGCCCTGAGTCGAACGGTATATCGGAGAGCTTCGTCAAAACCTTCAAGCGCGACTATGCTCGCGTCAATCCCTTGCCGGATGCGGTCACCGCGCTTGGCAAGATCGCCGGATGGTTCGAGGACTACAACGAGAACCATCCTCACTCAGGGCTCAAAATGCGCTCCCCAAGGGAGTTCATCCGGGCACAAACTCAATAGCCAACTGTCCGGCCAAATGGGGGCAACTCCAATCGGCGCATCGACGATCCACCGCGCGACCATGCAAGGACAGCGCAGGCCAGCGATGAAGGTCTGCGTCTTCCAACCACCGAAAGGCGCGCGTTTGGAAGCGCTCGCCCTCCGGCGACCACCCTGACTGCTTGGTCAGTCGGGTATTGGTGGATGTCTCATCGATGAAGACGAGGTGTGCCAAGGCCTTGTCGAATAACGGTTTTCTGCGCGTGATCCAGAGTTCGCGCGCTTCACGGATGTCGGCGCGCTGCGTCTCGCTGGCCTGCAGTGTTTTTTTTATGGCTGAGCCCAAGCCGGTGCAGCAGACGGGCCACATTCGAGCGGTGGACGCTCACCCCACGCCCTTCCAGCGCAACACACAGTTCGTCGAGGGTCAGGTCGCCGCTCTCCTCCACGCGGGCACGAACGAAGTCGCTATAGGCGGCAAGCTTGCCGCCGCCGAACCCGTGACCCTGCCGGCGAGGCTCAAGCGAACCCGTCTGCGCCTTCAACTTCATCAGATTGTTCACAAAGCGTGGCGAAACACGGAAATGCCGCGACGCCTCCCGGTTGCTGTGGCCTTCATCCACAAACGCTACAACACGGCTACGCAATTCAATCGGATGCGGCTTGCCCATCGTGATTCTCCTGCAAACCACAAGGAATCACCAAACCGTCAATCCGGGAATCCCGAATCTCTTAAACCGCGACACGCTTTAGGTCGGCACTAACCCCAGCACCAAACCAGCGCTTCGCCGGCCGACTTGCCCAGCTTTGCCGTCGAAGATGCAATGCTAGTGTGTGGTTGGGGACCCTTCGCGCGGCATCCGATTCGATAAATATTCGAGCATCCGAAACGACTGCGGGCCCTTTACGCAATGCAAACCAAGAAAATCCTCCTCGCTGGAGAGACCTTCGCGCTGACGCAGTTCGCGGCCGCGGGCGTAACCGCTGTGTCGTCGGCGCAATATGCCAACGGCGCGCTGCCGTTCCTCGCCGCACTGGAGGGCAGCGGCATCGCGGTCGAGCAGCTGCCCGGCGAACGATGCTCAGGCGAATTCCCAGCGTCTTTGGAAGCACTTGCATCCTATCGTGCGGTGATCCTTTCCGACGTCTCCGCGCTGTCGCCGCTGCTCACGCCGCAGGCGCGTGAGGGCAGGACCTCGGTCGATCGTCTGGATCTGCTGGAGCGCTACGTGGCCGGGGGCGGAAGCCTGATGATGGCCGGCGGCTACACCAGCTTCCAGGGCATGTTCGGTACCGCGGCTTTCCATGGCACTGCCGTCGAGGATTGTCTTCCCGTCGCCTGCCTGGCGCAACCGGACGGCGTCGAGGCGCCAGCGGGCCTGAAGCCGGCGGTGACGCACGCGCATCCGATAACCAACGGATTGCCCAACCAATGGCCGCCGGTACTCGGGCTCAACCGCACGGTGCTGCGCGCCACGCCGGACACGACGTTGCTCGCGTCGGTGACCCACCGCGGCAGGACGCTGCCGCTTCTTGCCGTGCGTGACTACGGCAAGGGCCTCAGCCTCGCCTTCACCACTGACATCGGCCCGCATTGGATGAGCCGCGATTTCCTCGATAGCGATATCTATCGCGCCTTGATGCTCAACATCGCGCGCTGGTTGGTGCGCGATCTCTGATCAGCCCCGCTGGCGGATCATCAGCGGCTTCTTGTCCACGGCCTTGCGGGTCAGCACGCCGCTGTCTGGGCCAAACAGCGTGTGGATCGGCAGGATGCTGGCGCCGATGGCGCTGGCCTGTGGACCCACCGTGCCGGCGACAATCTCCGGCAGCACCAGCCCCGACGGCGTGATCTCGCCGAACCGCCGCTGCACCTTGGCCACGGTGTCCTGAAGCAGTGCGCGTGGCAGCAGGCCATCGATCACCACCGCCTCGACATCGATCACCGCGATCGCCGAGATGATCGCCTGCGCGAGCGCGTCGGCGCAGTCCTCCTGCCATTCGCCGAACGGCGCGCGCGCCTCGGCCGGCATCGGATCGAGTTCGCGGACCCGGTTGATCTGCGAACCCGACCAGCGCAGGTGGTTGATCAGCCCGTAGATGGACGCCCTCCGCAACAGGATGTCGAATGGTCCGCTGGGCCTGGCCACGCTCGCTAGCCGCGACGGCGTCACCGGCATCGGCCCGAACGCCGCCGCATTGCCGTTCGGCCCGGTCTGCAGCACGCCGTCTATCACCAGGCCACCGCCGATCATGGTGTTGATCGACAGATGGATGAAGTCGCGGTAGCGGGTGCCGGCGCCGTAGACCAGTTCCGCCGCGGCTGCCGCCGACGCGTCGTTCTCGACGAACAGCGGCAGGCTGCCCGCCTCGGGAAAGAATCCGGCGAGGTCCACTTCACGCCAGCGCGCGCTGGCGTCGGTCGGAAACGCCAGCTCCTCTTCCCAGCCACCGAGGAAATAGGGCGCCGAGATGCCGATCCCGATCAGCCGGCCGGCGCTACTTCCGAGCGTCGCGCGCAGCCTTGCGATCGCGGCGTTGCCGATCCGCTGCACCGCCTCAGGTTCGGGATAGTCGTATTCGTGCGACTCGGTCAGCCGCACGGTTCCTGCAAAGTCGATCAGCACCGCGTCCAGCGTGCGGCGGCCGAGATGCAGGCCGAGCGAGAAGCCACCGTCGGCCGCGAGCCCGAACATCACGGACGGCTGGCCCTTCTGGCCGAAACGCTTGCCCTTCTGCTCCACATAGCCGGCTTCGAGCAGCGTGTCGACGATGCGCGACACCGCCGGTGGCGTCAGCTTGGCATGGCGCGCGATGTCAGCCTTGGAAGCCTGTCCGCGCCGCCGGATCGCATCCAGCACGACGCGCTCGTTGTAGTGCCTCAACTGGGCCGAATTGCTGCCCTTGCCGCCCGCAGCATGTCTACGCGCGGGGTCGGGAGACTTGGACGAGGGCTTCAACACAACGGCTCCATAATGAAAGCGCAATAACTTAAATTTGCGAAGCCGACAAGTTGGCCCTTGCCCGCATCCGCTTCAACCAGAGCCCTATGGTCAAAGAATGGGTGCGTCTGCATCGGCCCGTGGCACAGTGCCGGTGCTTGACGTCCGTCCTCAGATTACATTAACGTGCTTTCATTAAGGAGGAGTTGTAGGTGCGGATAGTCGGGATCGGGAAGCGCTGGCCGGCGTGCCTGCGCAATGAAGGTTGCGGGCGGCGGCCATGACCGCCGTGGCGACCCTTGATCGCGCGACCGAGGCCGCGTCGGCGCCGGCGGCCCTGATCGGTCTTGTTCATGCCAGCAAGCATTTCGGCGGCACCATCGCGCTGCGCGAGGCGAGCTTCGATCTGCGCGGCGGCGAGGTTCTCGCACTGCTCGGCGAGAACGGCGCTGGCAAGAGCACCTGCGTGAAGCTACTGGCAGGCGTCTACCAGCCAACCTCCGGCCATGTCGTTCTCGACGGGCAGCCTGTGCTCTTCAATGGCCCGCTCGACGCGCAGAGGGCTGGTATCGCCGTCATGCACCAGCATCCCGGCCTGTTCCCCGACCTGTCGGTCGCCGAAAATGTCTTCATGGGTCACATGCCGCGCGCGGGTGCGGCGGGCATCGACCACGCCGCCATGCAGCAGCGCACTGCCTCGCTGCTCGCCACGATCGGTCTCGACGTCGATCCGGGCGAGCGGCTGTCGCGGCTGCGCACCTCTGAACAGCAGTTGGTCGAGGTCGCCCGCGCTCTGTCGCTGGATGCCCGCGTCCTCATCATGGACGAGCCCACCGCCGCGCTCTCGCAGCGTGAGGTCGCCCGGCTGTTCCAGGTGGTGGAGACACTCAAGACCCGTGGCGTCGCCATGATGTTCGTTGGCCACCGCATGGACGAGATCTTCCACGTCGCCGATGCGATTGCCGTGCTGCGCGACGGCGCCCTGGTTGGCGTCGAGCGCGCCAATCGCCTGTCGCGAGGCGAGGCAATCCGCATGATGGTCGGCCGCGAGCTCTCGTCGCTCTATCCGCAGGCGGATGCCGTGCCCGGCAAGACGGTGCTGGAGATAGAGCGCCTGACCCGCGCCGGCGAGTTCGCTGACATCAGCCTGTCGGTGCGCGCCGGCGAGATCGTCGGGCTCGGCGGCCTCGTCGGCAGCGGCCGTACCGAGATCGCGCGTGCTCTATTCGGCATCACCCAGCCGGATGGCGGCACCATCCGCATCGCCGGCGCCGCGCAGCGCTTCACCAATGCCGCCGACGCGATGGCCGTGGGCATCGCCTACGTGTCCGAGGATCGCCTCGGCCAGAGCCTGGTGATGGATTTCTCGATCACCGAGAACGTCGCGCTGACGCAGCTCGACCATGCTACGTCGAGGGGCCTGTTTAGTCGTACCAAGGTGCTCGACGGCGTGGGCCGGCATCTCGACCGCCTAAAGCTGCGCTTTCAATCGTTCGACCAGCCGGTCAGCACGCTGTCGGGTGGCAATCAGCAGAAGGTCGTGCTCGCCAAGTGGCTGGCGACCAGCCCGAAGCTGATGATCCTCGACGAGCCGACGCAAGGCATCGACGTCCAGTCCAAGGCCGAGGTCCACGCAATGATGGCCGACCTTGCCAAAGGAGGCATGGCGATCCTGCTGATCTCCTCCGAGATGCCCGAGCTGCTCGGCATGTCCGACCGCATCGTTGTCCTCCGCGAGGGCCGCCAGACGGCAAGCTTCGCGCGGGGCGAGGCGACCCAGGAAGCGGTGTTGCGCGCCGCCACCGACATCGAAGTCCAGCCGCCGTCCGCTGATGCCGGCGGCTCCTCCCAAGCAGCCTCGCCGCTCGCAGCCGAACGCGCGGGCGGCGGCTGGACCCGCTCCCTGTTTGCCCGCCGCGAGACCGGGCTGCTCGCCGCCATGGCTGCGGTGATCGTGCCGGTGTTGTTCATCAATCCACTTGTCGCCAGCCCCGCCAATCTGTCGGCGCTGGCTATGGATGCGTCGCTCTTGATGATTGCCGCACTTGCTCAGTTCCTCGTTCTGGTAACCCGCAATATCGATCTCTCCGTGGCATCGGTCATCGGCCTGTCGGCTTACGGATCAGCGCTCGCCATGACCGCGGACCCGTCGCTTGGCGTCGCCGTCGGCATCCTCGCGGCGTGCGGCATCGGACTTGCCTGCGGCCTCTTCAACGGCGCAGTCATCGCCTTCGGCGGCGTGCCGGCGATCGTCGCGACGCTCGGCACCATGTCGGTGTTTCGCGGGCTGGTCAGCCTGTGGACCGGCGGGCGCCAGATCAGCGCCGACCAGGTGCCGCAGGCCTGGCTTGACCTCACCGGCGGCCGCCTCGCCGGCGTTCCGGTGATGATCCTGATCGCGCTGGCGATCATGGCCGCAGCCTCGCTGCTCCTGAACCGCTCGTCGACTGGGCGCAAGCTGTTCGCGCTCGGCTCGAACCCCAAGGGCGCCGAGCTGATCGGCTTGCCAGCGAAGAAGCTGGTGCTCACCGCCTTCGGTCTCGCGGGCACACTCGCCGGGCTTGCCGGCGCGTTGTGGGCCTCGCGCTACGCCACCATCGACGCGCGCGTCGCGTATGGGTACGAACTCGCGGTCATCGCCGCCGCCGTGGTCGGTGGCGTCGCCATCCGCGGTGGCTCCGGCACCGTGCTCGGCGTCATGCTTGGTGGCCTGACGCTTCTAATCATCCGAAACGGCCTGATCCTCGCCCGCGTCGATCCGCTCTGGCTGCAGGGCGTCTACGGTCTCGTCATCCTGACCGCCATCGGCGTCGATGCGCTCGTTGCCCGCCGCACTGCGGGCAGCCAGGGCGCGATGCGGGAGGCGGCATGATGGGCGCTGCGACCAATCCCAAATCCACCCGCCGCTTCCGTGTCGATTCGTGGGATCTGCTGCTCGCCGTGCTCACGCTTGGCGTTCTGGCCTACGGCGCGGCGACGACGCCGAACTTCCTCTCGGCCTTCAACCTGTCTCAGCTGGCCGCGGGCGTCGCCGAGAAGGCGCTGCTCGTGCTGCCGATGGTGCTGCTGATCATTGCGCGAGAGATCGACCTGTCGGTCGCCTCGATCCTCGCTCTGTCCAGCGTCGTGCTCGGCCTGCTGGTCCAGGCCGGCCTGCCGCTGGTAGCCGCGATCGTGCTGTCGCTCTGCTTCGGTGCGCTGCTCGGCGCGGTCAACGGCGTGCTCGTCACCTGGGCCGGGCTGCCCTCGCTGGTGGTTACGCTCGGGACCATGGCGCTGTTTCGCGGCGTCGGCTATGTCCTGCTCGGCACCGCCTCGGTCAACATCTTCCCCGACGCGCTCACCAACTTCGGCATCGACGACGTCCCGGGCACCCGCATCCCGCAGGTGATCATGCCTTTCCTCATCCTCTTCCCGCTGTTTGCCGTCGTGCTCGGCGCCACGCCGTTCGGCCGCCGCGTCTACGCCGTCGGCGGTAGCCCGGCAGCGGCGCTTTATTCCGGCATCGACATCACCCGCGTGCGTTTCGTGCTGTTTGTTCTGTCGGGAGCGGTTTCGGCGCTGGCCGGCATCGTCTACACGGCGCGGCTCGCCAATGCGCGCGCCAACAACGCGCTCGGCATGGAGCTCGACGTCATCACCATCGCGCTGCTCGGCGGCGTCAGCGTCTGGGGCGGCAAGGGCCGGTTGACCGGCGTACTCCTGGCGCTCGTCCTGGTCGCCCTGATCCGCAACATCCTCGGCATCAACCAGATCGGCGGTGACGCGCAGGGAATGGTCGTCGGTCTGCTCCTGATCGGCTCGCTGCTGGTCAGCAATTCCACGGGCTTTCTGGTGGGCTGGCTCCGCAACATCGGCGCCACCCAGCGTTCGGGCGGGTGAAGGCTGGACCCGCGCTCATGCTTCCGGCCAAGGCACTTCAACGGAGGAAAAGGAAATGACGACTTCCAGGCTGCCGCTCGTTGCGGCTCTACTCGCAGGCGTGGCATTCGCCGCGCCCGCCATGGCGCAGGAATGCGCCACCGGACCGGTCACCGTCGGGCTCTTGCCGAAGCTCGATACCGATCCCTACTTCCAGGTCGCCAAGGGCGGCGCCGAAGACGCCGCCAAGGAGATCGGCGGCAGCGTCGTGCAGGCGGCGCCCTCGCAGGCGACCGCCGAGGCGCAGATCGAGTTCATCAACAACTTCGTCGCGCAGAAGGTCGGCGTCATCGCTATTGCCGGCAACGACGCCAATGCCGTCGCCCCGGCGCTGAAGCGCGCCGCCAAGGAAGGCATCCGCATCATCTCCTACGATTCCGACGTGGCTGCCGATGCGCGGACCGTCTTCGTCAACCAGGTCAAGGGCGACAGCTTGGCCGAGATGATGCTGCAGAGCATGCACGACCTGATCGGCGGCGAGGGCGAGTTCGCCATCCTGTCGTCGACCGCGACGGCCACCAACCAGAACGCCTGGATCGACTTCATGAAGCAGAAGATCGCTTCAGAGGAGAAATACGGCAAGATGAAGCTGGTGCAGGTCGCCTATGGCGAGGAGAGCGAGCAGGTCAACCAGCAGCAGGCGCTGGCGCTGGCTCAGGCCTTCCCGAACCTCAAGGGCATCATCGTGCCGGCCGGAATAGGCCTGCCCGCGGCCGCCCGCGCGCTCGAGCAGGCCGGCAGCCTCGATAAGATCAAGCTCACCGGCCTCGCGCCTGCCACGCTGATGAAGAAGTACATCGAGGCCGGCCAGGCGCAGGACATTTGGTGGAACGTGACCGATCTCGGCTACCTCACCTACCACGCCGCGCAGGCGGTGGCGCAGTGCAAGCTGACCGGCAAGGAGGGCGAATCCTTCACCGCCGGCCGCCTCGGTGAGTACAAGGTCGGCACCAGCGGCGAGATCGTGCTCGGCCCAGCCAAGATCGTGACCCCTGAAAACCTCGCCGAGTTCAAGTTTTAGGCAATTGCGATTTGGCAGCAGGCGGCCATGCTCGGCCTGCTGCCAACTACACAGGCGAGGCTTGGATCCGTGTCTGGGGTAAATCCACTGGCGCGGTAAAAGGGCTCGGGAGTTGCCGACGCCTTAAAACCGTCGGTCGCAGACTGATCCTTGCTGCAACCCAAGACGAGCCAGCAGCGACGGCGAAGGTTAAGCAGTCAAACTCCAACTCGATGAGCTTGCAACATCGACAGGAGAGGCCCGCTGCGACCCGTGCTGAGCGCAAATACCGCTTCTACCAGACGGTCACATTCAGAGACCGAAAGAATTCCGTCGGCCAAATCAACCAATTTGGCAACCAGCGCGGACTCGTCCAGTGGATGACTGGCATCTCCCAGTGGCAGCGGCACATCGGCGATGAAAGATCTTCCGCGCACCATAATCGTCACCCGCGCAGGCGTGCGCCGTGGAAAGATACCTGCAAACTCTTCCGGGTAAGTGATCGAAACCTTTTCGGCGAGACGCAAAACGTCCGCGTCTGCGAGCGATTCTGGCCGCAGGGGTCGAAAAGCGGACGCTCCTCGCAATGCGGCGAGCGCGGCAGTAAACGGGACGGAGAACTGAGCGCCTTCCAGCGATTTCGGGGCGATCTCGTTCGGCAGTTTACGGCCCTCCGAAAAGAGCTCGACCGAAAACCGCTCGATTGTCGAAGCATCGCCGATCTCGGTGCGGAGCTTAAGAACTGCGTCGATAACCGGATGGGTGTAGCGGCAGGACGCATATGGCTTCAGGTAAGTCTCACTGACCAGCCATCGTTGACCCAGGCCTTGTGTGATCCCGGGAACACGGTAGGCATGCGGGCGATCCAACATGTCCAGCGACCCGCTCATGCCGCTCGCCGCGCGGTCGACCGCAAACGATGCCGCCACGGTTGACCAAGGGCTGCTGCCCTTCACCGAGCTTGCCTGGCAGTCACCCTGAGGCAGATTCACCGGCGCCTCTGCTCCTGCGATTGCAATTGCATGGGCAAGATTGTTCTCGGGCAAAGACCTCAGCCATCCGATCGCGGCCGCAACTCCGAAGCCGGTCCACTGCCCGCTGGCAAAGCTCATTGTGTCGGTAAATATGCGGGCCGCGGCGATCCGGAGCGCTATGTCGTAACCGATCGCACTCGCGGCAAGGATAGCTTTTCCGTCCCTGCCGCTCGCCAAGGCTTCTGCCAAAACTGCTGGTACAATCGCCGCTCCAGGATGGCCGGCTGCAAGGCAGTGCCCGTCATCCACGTCAAGCGCGCTGGCAGCGGCACAGTTGGCGAAGAGTGCGCCGATTGGATGAAGACGGCAGGTCTGGGTGAACCACACCGGCGCGCTGCCGTCGCCGAATGTTGCTCGCGCTGCAGCCCGTGACTTTGTGGCGTTGTCTGTGGGAACGCCGCCGATCAGCGACGCCAAGGTGTCGAGGATTGCATGCTCGGTTTTGGCGACAGCCTGTTGGTCCAAATCTTCGAACCGGCTTCTCGCCGTGAACGACGCCAAGTGCTCTACCACAAACTTCAATCCGTCCTCCCCATATAAGATGAACGGGGTATACCGGGTATATCATCGTTTGGAAAGGCGTTTGAGCGGCGATCGCAAAGGAAATGCGAGAATGATCTGTCTGCCGATAGGTCCATCGTGTATAAGGCCGGTGTCGCGAAATCCCCACGACAGATATGCAATCAGCGCCTGGCGGTTGCGAGCATTGACGGCCAACATCAGTTGCCGCACCGAAGGGCGAGTGGATATAGCCCAGTCGGCAGCGGCCATGATTGCGAAGCGTCCGATACCTCTACCCTGCACTGCAACATCGACACGGAGGGCGTGGACCGTCATTGCATTCTCGCAGGCCCAGGAAGGCATGGCTCCTGCTTCCCGCAGGACCAGGAAGGCGACGATCGCCTTTGTCTCGAAGCACTCCACGACAAAAGGATGGTGAGACTCGGAATTCGAACTCGATGCGATTTCATCAAATACGCTGTCGGCGGTGCCCGCGAACAGTTCCTGATCTGCGCCAAGTGTGATTGCCCGTACACGTGACCTGTCGGCCGGTGTGGCGACCCGCAGCCGGAGGCGACGGATTTCGGACGGACAGTCCCGCAGGCCCTGGCAAAAAGACATTTGATCTCTCCACCTACGTTGCGAGAACATCCGACAGGGAACGACGCTCCCATGCAAATCGCGACCAGCTCATCATGCGTTCGCGTGGAGAAGCGACATCGGCCGGTTGTTCGGGGGTGGTCGCGGATATTTCGGGGAATTTGGAGAGCCACTGCGGATCATAAACCGTCTCAGAATAGCGGTGTCCCTCGTCCGGGAAGATCGTCACAGCGGTCTTGTCAGGGTGCTTGCGCGACCACCACTCTGCCACCCGATAGGCCGCGCCACTTGTTGGCCCCATGAAGAGGCCGTGTGTCCGATGCAGTTCGTGTGTAGCCTGGAACGTCTCAACCGGGGTTAACCAATGGACTTCGTCGAATTGGGAATGATCGACGTTTTTCGGCAGGATGTTGCCGCCCAGACCGCTTAGCCCGAGTTTTCCACTGGGCTGACCGAAAAGGACGCTGTTGGGCGTATCGACGCCGATAACATGGAGTTCCGGAAACAAGGCTCTCAGATAACGGCTGGAACCGCTCATCGAGCCGCCAGACCCAACGGACCCTATCAGGCAGTCGATCCTGCCGATCGCCGCGATCATCTGCGCGGCAAATTGGCCGTAGGCGAGAGGATTATCCGGATTGTCGTATTGTGCCGGCCAGTAACTGCCTGGGATGCTGTTGAGGTAGAATTGCAGACGATCAAGCCGCGCCTGCTGCAGGCCACCCGTCGCGGCGGGTTCCACGACTATCGACACCTCGGCCTTAAGCTCTTCCAGCCGCCGGTGCAGATGCCGGTCAAGCGCCCAGTCGCTGACGAGAACAAGGCCATATCCTTGCCGCGCCGCCAGCATGCTCAGCGCCAGGCCAAAGGTGCCTGATGAGGATTCACAAATGGTCGCCCCCGGCTGCAAGGCTCCGCGCGCCGCCGCTTGCTCCAGCATGTAGCGTGCCGGAAGCAGCTTCATGAGATGAAAGCTCGCCGCGTACAGTTTGTCCTTTAAGGGCACAAAGCGAGGATTCTCGAAGTCCTGCAATTCGCGCATCAACGGCGCCATCATATCCCTCCACTCAACATTTTCAGCTGCTTAGGAAACTTGCTTCGAAACCGGATCGCCGCAGTGCAAGAAGCGTCTGCTCAATGTTCGCCGATGACGCGGGCGCATTTGGATCGAACATGAGCCCGACGACCGTCCCGCTATGGGCGACCTGAATCCCCAGTGCTCCAAACCTCTTTCCGATGCTTTCGATCTCGACCAGCCTTGGTTTCGGAAGAAATCGTTCGTTGATACGGGCACTGGCAGTGGCGACGCGGCCGAGAAGGTTCAGATCGGCAGTGTCTACCGCACGGCGAAGCAGGCTCCGGATGACCCGAAACTGCTCGATCTCAACCGAATTGTACCTTGCAGGCTCGAACTCAAGCGTCCCAACCGTCGACCCTGGATCGGCGTCGACGCTTACAAGGTCGATCGGCGGCAATGCCCTGCGGAACGCCTCGATGACAACCGCATCACGCTGAGCAAATAGAACCGCCTGTTGCGTAAACGCAGTGGAGTCACAGGCCATTTCCGCACTGACAGCCAGACGCATCACGTCGTGCAGGTTCGGCTCCTTGTGCAGACTGTGATGAACCGCAAGGATCGCGGCAACAACATCTGCTGTGGAGGAGCCCATGCCTCGAGCTATCGGCACGTCGCTTTCGATGCTCAGATGGCCGCCGGACGAGTTGGCCCCAAGGAACGACAGCGTGAGCTCGGCGGCGCGAAGTGCCTTTACGCAGGCGATTGGCGTGACATTGATCGTTGGCGTTTCCGTCGGACTGAAGACGGCCTTCGACTTGAACTTACGGCAAGGCAGGGAAACCAATCCGCGCCGCAAAATCGCATCTTCACACTCGAAGATCCCCTGCACCAACTCTCCATGGTGCGCAGTTGCCTGGCCCCGCCCAATGGGAATAGTCATCCGTTCTCTCCAAGGTGCCGCAATCATGCCATCGTGGCAGCTTGTCATTTACCGATGCGGCGGAGGGGGCTGCAATTGTAATTAGAATAAGAATTGTAATGAAAATATTTAGTAGCACCTGGTTCGCAACATATACGAAATGCAATACTGCCTGCACAATATTCTATAAGGAAAAGCTGAATATTATAAAATAAAACCGAAAGATAAAACATACTTCTTGATGCTACGCAGATAATTCGTTCAGTGCGTAACCGGCGAGCCTGACGGTCCGAATCGAAACGACACTGGAATGCAGTCGCAGAAGCCGCCTTAGCTGCCCTACGTGCACATCAACGGCTCTGCTATCGACATCAGAGCTTTCGACCCAGCCCACGCGGATGAGTTCATTCCGGCTGAATACCCTGCCAGGATATTCGACAAGGTGCTTCAATATCTTGTACTCGATCGGGCCGAAAGGAACCTCCGCGCCGCCAATCCGCACCCGGTGAAACAGTCTGTCTATCTCCACATCGCCGTAGACCACCGTGTCGCGAAACTGGGCGTCTTGATATCCGGGACGCCCCCTCAGAGTTTCGTGCAGAAAATCAAGCAACTTGCGCGGAACATACGGGCTGACGAACCTCTCGCTCACTCCGGCTTTGATGAGGTCGAATTGCTGATCTTCCGACCCTGGAGCGAGCAAGGCCACGATTTCCACATCACGGATCGCCGGATTCCGTTTTAGCAATGCGGCAGCCTCAGAGATCTGGTTCCCCTGGCGACAATCGAGAAGGATCGCCCCTACAGAGCTGGAATGTGCCAATTCCAGCGCATCGTCGACCGCAACGACCGGGGCCGTTGCGAAGCCGTCAACCTCCAGGATGTGGCTGAGCATGAGATAAAATTGAGTGTCTTGGGAAAATATGACGACGATCGGTTTCAAACGGAACGGTCTTTCGGCACGGGGCTGGATCGCCAAAAAGATAACAGAAGGCGTGCATCAAACCAAAAGCGAGTTGGTTCGATCCGTCGGCGCTTCGGAACAAAACATGAACTCATCTCTGGTCATGCCGTTTCGAATTCGGTACCATCTGCTACCCCACTCCTCGCGCGCCTGCTTGGCATCTTGCTTCGAATTTGATCTGAGTCCCCTCATGAGAACCAGCATCGACCACCTGCCAGACAACAAGCAGGCCGAACTCGCCAGAGTCGTCGAAATTCTCCACGCGGAATTCGAGGACGCGCTGGCTGAAACGACTGCGGAATGGAAAAAGAGCGGCAGGATTCTGAAAATCATCCTCTTTGGCTCGTACGCCCGGGGCGATTGGGTTGACGAACCCCATACGATGAAGGGCTACCGCAGCGACTACGACCTTCTCATCGTCGTCAACAACAACAAGCTCGCCGACTTTGCCTATTGGTACAAAGCAAAGGATCGGCTCATACGTGATCGACAGATCCAAACGCCGACGAGCTTCATCGTGCACAGCCGACGCTTTGTAAATACTGCAATCCGCAACCATCAGTATTTCTTCATCGACATACGTGGACAGGGCGTCGTCTTGTATGAACTCGATGACGAACCGTTAGAAAAATCCACGGCTCGAAATCCGGAACAGACACTGCGCATTGCGCAGGACTACTTCAGTGTAAGATACCCTGGCGCTCGGATGTGGCTAGAGACGTGGGCGTTTCAACTGCGGCAGTCTGGGGAACATGCAGAGTGGCGCAACGGAGCGGCATTCTCGCTCCACCAAGCAATCGAACAAACTTATGCCACCGTGCTTTTGGCGCTTACTGGCTACAGTCCCCCCTCTCACAAACTTAATTTTCTGCGAGCTCTTGCAGAGGATCAGGACAATCGCCTGGTTGCCGCTTGGCCGCGCGACCAGCAGCGCTATCGCGCTTGGTTCAACACTCTGGACGAAGCCTACGTGAAGGCGCGCTACTCCAAACATTACCAGATCAGTGAAGAGGCCTTAGCCTGGCTCGGGGAACGGACCCGCGAACTCCAGAAAATTGCCGAGACGGTCTGCCATGAACATATCGCTCGGCTCAGAGCACTTGCCGAAGCAGCGCCCTGACCGGCGCTGGAGACCGCACCTTCAGGAACATTCATCGCCCCAAGAATCTCCAGCGTTGCCCTGGTCGTTTTCGCGTCAAGATTCGACAGCCGCGCGATAACGGCCGAGAACGCTTGTTCTTTGCCGCAGGCCCTGCGAGTATGATTGCGCGCAACACAATGCGGACGCGAACGCAGGTTTCCGCACTGCCAGCCAGGGACGACACGAGGCAGCACGGCTGCACAGATGATCGTGGCCTACTTTCGTGGGTTGTAACGTCCGGCTGCAGCGCAATGCTGCAACTCGCCGGCTAGCCTGCGGGAGTGTTTTGGCATGCGCGAACGAAAACAAATTGCTTTGGTTTCCTCCGGAGCGAACGGCCCCGCTGAGGGCGGATGTGGCGAGATCGACGAAGCAACTTCCAATGCCATCGACCTGTACGGTTCCAACGCCATGACGGCTGTCGCCTGGCGCGCCTTGAACGCGCATTTCGACGGAAATGCCCAGGAGTATCAATTTTGGTGCAAGGTCTTCGGCAGGCTGTCTTTGTTTGCGCAGGCTGGCTTGCAGACGTAGTTTCGGAAAAATTTCCGCAAAACGATTCTGCGTTGATGGCCAACAGACGACGAGGTGCACGGCAATCTGCTCGGCCGGCCGTCATTACCGTTTTGTGACGAAATTGTTGCGCAGCCGCGGCGATGAAACATACCCTTCGCAGCACTTCACATATCTTCGCATTCGATTCCGCGATCAGCCCCTACTATCCGCGAGCGCATAAGCCGCTCGAACGTTGAACACCTCGGCTATGCGTCAACCGCCGAGGAGACGACGCATGGCTATTGCCGGCTCTTCCGTCAATCGCGAACTTGGGTCGCAACCAAAGTGTATCCAGCGCCATCGCCGTGTAGTGAGTTTCGTAAATCAACTCGCAGCAGCGCGTCGGTCGTCTCACAATTTGGTGCTTCAATTCGCGGTCCTGCCATGCAGCGCCGCACTTGCGAGGATGCTGGAGCGCCTGCTTTTGCGGAGCGTCGTCGACTGGCGGCCAAGAACCGACTGGGAACTAGAAGCCAAGATTATCTATCTGACAGCCGTGATAATTGCTCAGCCTCGATCGCTGACATCGGCAGATGTCGCCCGGGCACGATCGACACTGCCTAAACATCGATTAGATGACTAGACTTGCGTGTCTATGGCCGCAATTTTATGCCTATCCAGCGCCTTTGCGAGTACGCAAAGTCAGGTGCGTCAACTGCTCCTACGAGGCAATCAGATCGGCTTCGGGTGCTATTCAGGGACGCAGGGTCACGACGCCAACGTCGGCATGAGTGGCCTGTGCGACCTCACCTCCGCAGATTGAACCAGTGTCGCGTGAGGTCGCCCTCATCATCGCGAATGTCGAAGTAGTACGGATCGTGTCGCAGCGGCCGGGGCATAGTAGTGGTTTCCTGGCAACCATCGCGACCGCCGTAAGCCGACGGACAGCTACTGCGAACCCGAATACAGACATCTCTCATGCCAGTGCGATAATCGTGCCCGCTTGACCCGACGCTCCATCCTTCCGGACACTCGTCATATACCTCGTAGCCGGGCCGGCCAGTTCCAGCCTCGGGGCATGTTGGCCACAAAAACCCCGGCCTGTTCATTGCTGAGATCAATCGGACCATCGGAGGGTGACACGCCGGCACGCCGCGCCAGCCCGGGCTCGACGACGATGCGCACAGGAGCACTTCACACCCCCATTCGCTCGCCGCGGCACGGCCCACGAACGATGTCCACGTTGCCGCGCAAAGGATTGTCGCTGTCGTGATCAGCTTGACCCGGTTCATGAGCGCGTCTCCTTCGATCAACCTATCGGTCTGTTTGCTTCGGACGCCTGCGTGCCTCCTCGAACGGCGGCGAAATTTCGCTTTCACGTTCGGCAAGCAGGTTGAAATCAGCGATCGGACGTCTTGCGAGCGTCCGGTCCAGCGCTTTGCGCCGCCACTCCGGCATATCGAGCACATAAGTTGCCCACATCCCGTACCGGGCTGACATGGCGTAGTTCTGCCAGGTCAGATATTCGGCTGGCGCCGCCGAGTTCACGCGGGCCCAGCCGACGCGCACCATCTCCAGGGCCAGATCGCGGCTGCGTACCGTGCAATAGCCGAGGAGGGTGCCATTGGAATCATACGCCCGACCGATACAGGTCACTTGGGCGCTGCCAACCGTGCGTTTCAACCACGCCTTCGCCAGAGGGCCGCACGGCACCGGCTTCGGGATTGCGCTTTCGCCAGGGCGGCGAGGATCGTAGGCCCATTGCGGCAACGCACAGGCATCGATCGACGCCAGGCGCACCTTCTGCCGGCCCGTCGGGAACCAAAGCGTTTGGCCATCGATGACAGATGTCCGGCCGGAGATTCTTTTTGTCTCACTCATTTCGGAAACCGATCCCGCTCCGGCGGAAGACCGTTTTTGAACGTGCAGGATGTCCGCTGCGTGGGCCGGATAGGGCAGGGCGGTCATCAGTAGAGCCGCGACTCTCGATCTGACGGCAGCCGACGTCATGGTGAGGCCCCTCCATCGGCAGCACGCTGACCGAGCAGGAGCGCAGGGTGCTGGACATCGTCGAATTGCCAGAGGCCGACCTTCTTTTCCCGCACGGCCTGCTCCATCACGGCGTAGGGCGTGTGGTGGGGCAGGCCGCGCTCGTCTAGGGAGGCGAAGGCAAAGCCGGAGGAGATCATCAAATTGGCGAGATCCAGCCGGTCTCTCCCGATCGTTGCATAGCAGGATGCAAAGACTGTTCCGGCCGATTGCGCGACCTGCGCACAGACGGGATGGGTATCTGCTATGTAGGCCGCTAGCACGGCCAGGGAGGCCTCGCCACAGTCGCGGCGAACGCCCGCCTTATCGGTATAGGCTGTTCCACGCAGACAGGCTTGCACGCCGAAGAGGCGGAAGTGTCGGCCACTATCCTGCCAGCTGTCTCCGCTTTCAAGCGTCACACCTGGTTTCAGTTCGAAGTAACCCTCCGGCGGTGCGGCCGTTGCCGGCGTCAAACCGACGGCCAGCGACAGGAAGAGGGCAGGAGTCCTCATTGTCCTGCAACCCTTGGATCCGCCCACATGCCGTAGCCACGCCGACCGATGTTTTCGGCCTCCTTCAGGTCGGCTCTTAGAGGTGTTCCGTCAGGTTTTTTTGTTATGCGGTGGCTGCCGACCGAGACCAGTTGCTCCTCGAACATGTCGATCGAGTCGACGCTGCCCGGATAATTGTAGTAGCCGTAGCAGGTTGCGTCCTGCGCCCGCGCGCCGGTCTCGCTGACAAAGGCGCGGCAGTAGATCACACGTGGCGACTGGAGCAACGTCGCCAGACCCTGGCGAGCATAGTCGTTACAGGACCCGGCAAACCCCTCCTTGCGATTGACCATGTCGCCATTGCACGGCTCGATGCCGTACAGATGAACTGTCAGATTGGCGTCTACCTGGAAGTCGGTGGCGGAGACGGCCTTAAACCCGGAAGCTGACGCAAAGCCTTTGCGCTCCGATACTTTCCCTTGGCCGTCATAGTACTCCATGACCAAGACAGACTTTCCGGGCGCGGCCAATGATCGGACATAGGCTTCGTCCACTGGCCCGGCCGCATAGGCCGGCAAGCATGCGCTGATCGCTGCCACGCAACCGACCGCTCGCTTCATTTTCAGTCGCCTCCAGGTTGTCACATTGGTCGACATTGAACTGCGTACCTCCTTTTTGCAAGAAAAAATCACAATTAAATTGACATTGTTTTTTCTCTCGCCTAACCATGTCAGCATCTGTCGTGACAAGGTTTTGGATACGGCCAATGGCGAGGCAAGTGGAATCACCGTCGATAACGGCTCTCTTGGCGGTGACAATCCTCACGAGCGTATGCGTCACGCCAGCCGAAGTAACACTGGCCTCCGAATTGTCCACAGCCACGTCTCTCCAGCCAAGCGACACTGGTAAAAATGCGCAAAAGAATGGTGTTTCGTCCTCAGCTGCCACAGTGACCGAAGCACGTTGGGCGCGGCTGCCCGACGACTATGTGCTGGGGGAGGGTGGTCAGTTTGTTCCTCAAAACCGGGCGGCCAAGTTGATCGGAATGCCAGCAGCCGGGGTCGTCGGGTTCGAATTCGACGACAGTCATTTTGATAGTGGCATTCAGCCTGACGCGCTTGAGTGCGGTCCATCGCCCGCGACACAAGCTGAAATCACGCGCCTCGTGGTCGAGGCGGCAGAGCGGCACAATGTCGATGCGGATTTCGCCGTCGCGGTTGTGACCGCCGAAAGCCGGCTCGATCGGCTGCGCAATTCGCCCAAAGGCGCGCGCGGACCGATGCAACTTATGCCGGCGACAGCCGAGCGATTCGGTGTGACCGATATCTGCGATCCGGAAGAGAATATCGATGGAGGGGTCCGCTACCTTCGCGAGCTAGACGACGAATTCCGCAATCCGCTTCTCGTCGCCGCTGCCTACAACGCCGGCGAGGGACGCGTGCGCGAGCATGGCGGAATTCCGCCCTTCAAGGAAACGATCGCATACGTCGCCAAGGTTCTCAACATCGAGGTGGGCCTTGAGGGCAACGGCGCGACGGCAGCTGAACCGCATAGCGGAGCCGACAATCCGCGGCCGTCGTCGCATGCAGCGGGAGTCATCACGTCGCGCAAACGCCGCCAATGGGTCGGCGGGGTCATGCATTTCTAGTCGGAGGTCACCATGAACGACGTTTCCTATTCGCTCGCAGCTCGGCCAGTACCAATTCCGATAGCATTCGTCACGATGCTCTCCATCTGCCTGGTGTTCGCAGAGCCGGCATTCGCGCAATCCTCTGGTGCCTTTGCGCCGCTGGAAACCGCAGTTCAGATAATCGTGGATTTCATCACCGGGCCGTTCGGACGGCTTCTCGCCATCATCGCGGTGATCGCGCTCGGTTTCCTCGCTTTCGCCGGACGTCTGTCCTGGTTCACTGCCGGCGCGGTGGTGCTTGGCATCGGCCTTGTCTTTGGCGCGCCGGCGATCGTGGACGAGATGATCGCGGCCGTAGGGAAGTGAGCCATGGTCGAGTTCACCGACGAAAAACCCCATCTGACGCCGCTTGTGATCGGCCTCACACGACCGCCAATGATGTGGGGGATCCCGCTCAATGCCTTCTACATAATCGTTGGCGTGATGCTGATTGCCTTTCTGGTCAGCGGGAGCTTCTGGTCGGCGCTAATCGCGCCGGTGATCTACCTCGCGCTCTTCGCCTTCTGCAGTCGCGACATCCGGATCCTTGATCTTGCCCAGGTGGTCGGCCGACGCACACCGCGGAGGCCCAACAGGCTTTTTTGGCGCACGAACTCGTACGGACCCTGACCATGTTGAACGTCGTCGCCGAAGAGTTGGGATTCGGACGCGAGCGTCGCCGAGAGCGGCCAATGTCGACCCACATTCCGTATTTGCGTCATGTCGCGGACAACGTGATCGGCCTCGAAAGCGGGGCAATCCTTTCGGTGATCAAGCTGGACGGATTGTTCTTCCAGACGGAGGACCAAGCCGAGCTCAATATGCGTGCGACCGTCCAGAACACGCTGATCCGCGCGCTCGGCTCGAGCCGCTATTCGCTCTGGTCGACGGTGATCCGCAAGGAGGTCAAGCCCTCGCTCGGTGGGACCTTCTCGAACCCGTTCTGCGATCTTCTGAACACCCGCTACATCGCGTCGCTGCGCGACAAGCGCATGTTCACCAACGAACTCTATCTCACGATCATCCGATCAGGGATGCGTGGCGCGCTAGGTGCCGCCGAAGGTTTTTCTCGACTACTCGACCGGTCCTCCGGCAGAGAAGTCCTTGAGCAGCGGCTGCACGAACGCATCAATGAACTCGAAGAGATCGTGGGCAACGTCACGCGTGAGCTGCAAAAGTACGGCGCGCGTCCGCTCGGCGTCGTCTACCGGGACGCCGAGCCGTACTCGGAACCCTGCGCCTTCATCAACACGCTGCTCACCTGCGGCGTCGCGCGCGAGATGCGCCTGCCCCGCATGAGTATCCGCGGCTATGTCGGTACGTCGCGTCTGCATTTCTCGAAGCGGACATTGCAAGCACAGGGTCCGACCGAGGCGGAAAACCGCTTCGGCGCGATGCTGTCGATAAAGGAGTATCCCCCGTTTTCCGGACCTGGGATGCTCGATGGGCTCCTGCAGATGAACCACGAGTTCATCTGCACCCAGTCGTTCACTCTTGCCGACAAGCCGATCGCGCAGGAGCGTATTTCGCGGCTCCAACGTCAGATTCACGCATCGGACGAATCGGGCAGCACCGTCGAGACCGATATCGATTTCGCACTGAACAGCCTGCTCAACCAGGAAGCCGTCTTTGGCTATCACCATTTTAGCCTGTTGTGCCTGTCGCGCGACCTCGGTGGCCTCGACAAGGCCGTCGCCGAACTCGGCTCCTGTCTGACCGACATGAACATCAACTGGCTGCGCGAGGACCTCAACATGGAGGCCTCGTTCTGGGCGCAACTGCCGGGCAACCACGCCTACATCGCCCGCTCCTGCATGCTGTCGAGCGCAAATTTTTCCGGCTTCTCGTCGCTGCACAATTTCGCGACCGGCTCGTTTCGTGGCAACCATTGGGGACTGCCGATTTCGATCCTCGAAACGACCTCGCAGACGCCGTACTGGTTCAACTTCCATCAGCGCGACATCGGACACTTTCTGGTGACCGGCCCTACCGGTTCAGGCAAGACCGTTGCGCTGACCTTCCTGCTTGCTCAGGCTTTCCGGATATCGCCTGAGCCGCGAGCCGTCTTCTTCGACAAGGACCGCGGCGCCGAAATCTTCATTCGTGCCGTCGGCGGCGACTACGAAGTGCTCCAGCCCGGCATCGCCACCGGCTTCAATCCACTGCAACTGGAAAACACCGCAACAAATCGCGAATTCCTGCATCGGCTCCTCAAGGCCATGCTCGATACCACCGACGGCCACGGGTTCAGCCAGGAAGAAGACGATACGCTGGAGCGGGCGATCGGGCGCATCTGCCAGGAGCCGGTCGAACAGCGCACGCTCGCCAATCTTTCCGGCCTGTTGATGGGTCGCGCGCGCTCCAACGCCAACGATCTCCAGTCACGTCTGCGTCCATGGTTCGAGGGCGAGAAGGCTTGGCTCTTCAATGCGTCGCAGGACGTTTTATCGTTCTCGGGCCGCCGAATTTTCGGCTTCGACATGACGCACATCCTCGACAACGCGGAGGTACGCACGCCGGCGCTGATGTACCTCTATCATCGGCTGGACGAGCTGCTGACCGGCGAGCCCGTGCTCATTTTCATGGATGAGGGTTGGAAACTTCTCCAGGATCCCATCTTCTCCAACTACATCGTCGACAAAATGAAGACGATCCGGAAGCTCAACGGGATCGTCGGGTTCGGGACCCAATCCGCAGCTGACATTGCACGCTCGCCGCAATCGCACACGCTGATCGAGCAATCCGCGACCAATCTGCACTTTCCCAATCCGCGTGCGGACGAGGAAAGTTACATCCGGCGCTTCGGACTGACCGCCAAGGAGTACGCCTTCATTCGCAACACTCCGCCCGAGCGGCGGACATTTTTGATCAAGCACGGCAACGACTCCGTCATCGCCAGGCTCGACCTTACCTCCATGCCGGATCTCGTACGCGTGATGTCCGGCCGCAAGGAGACTATCGAGCAATGTGCAGCACTTCGCGCGCAGCTCGGTGACGATCCGGCGAACTGGTTGCCTGTGTTGTGCGGTTGGGAGCGAGCGGCATGATCAGAAGCCTTTCCATCGTTCTGGTCTTTGCAGCATCGCCTGCATTGGCCGATATCCCCACCATCGACGGCACTGTGCTCGATGAGCGCGAGGATCGCGACCGGAAAACCGGCGAGATCGAGAAGGTCGACGAGGAGCGCTACGTCAACAATCGGAGCGTCACCTGCTCCATGTACCGGCCAGGCCGGAGGGATGATCCGGTCGCCGCGGCCAACGCCAATCCGGCGATCGCCGGCCTCGTCCGCAGGATTGCCCGAGAGGAGGGCGTCGATGAGAACCAGTTCCTGGCGCTCGTCTATCAGGAAAGCCGCTTCAACCCTTGTGCCAAATCGCCAGCAGGCGCGATCGGCCTTGCCCAGCTGATGCCGGGAACGGCGGGTGACCTCGGGGTCGATCCCTACAACATCGAGCAGAATTTGCGCGGCGGCGCGCGCTACTACAAGCAGCAGCTTCGAAAGTACGACGGCAATGTCTCCCTGGCGCTTGCCGCTTACAACGCCGGCGCGGGCAACGTGAACAAATATGGCGGCCTCCCACCATTCGAGGAGACGCAGGGCTATGTCGCCAACATAACCCAAAAATGGCTTCCGGCCTTCGGCGGCTCGGACAAGTCCGGCATTCCGCTCAACTATGGCGGTGGCGGCGCCTACGCGGGCGCACGGACCAGCACCATGAACGCAATGGGACTGACCGCGGCGATCGGGGAGGGGTCCGGCGATGTCACGTCCTGGCTGTCGCAACTCGGCGACATGGGCTCCAGCACGATCCAGGAGAGTTGGGATCATAATTCGGGTGCCCGTAATACGAACATCGAGCTCATCAACCGCCTGATCCTGCTCTCCACGGCGTTTGCCGATCTCACCAATTCCAGCAACGCCATGACGCTGGGCGACCTGTCCGGAACGAGCAAATCTACCCGTTACGAGACGGGTAACGACGATGACGATCGGCCGGTGGCCGGCTTCTGCGACGACCGCGAAGGCTTCGTTTGGGATGCCGACGCAAAGGCATGTGTCCAACCCATTGATGCGCAGACGGAACTGCTTCTCGAGACTCAGTGATGGAGATCGATATGAAACGTTCATTGGCAATCTTGACTCTGATCGGCGCAGGCATGACGCCAGCGGCAGCCGATATCCCGGTCATCGACAAGACAAATTACGCGGTCGCGCGCGACACCGCCGAAAAGACCGGCAAGATTCTCGATACGAACAAGGAAATCCTCACGACGGTCGAGGAGACCCTGAAGGCCGTCACCGGCGACCGCGGCGGCGACGCTGGCCCCCTGAAGGATATCGCGATCGGCAACGGTTTTAGCGTCTCGTCCATGCCGTCCTTGGACAGCATCCTGAAGAGCGGAATCGCCGATTTCGGATCGCTCGATCCCAAGGTCGTGGAAGCCGCGACGCTTTTCATCAACGGTCTTCAACTCGTGCGCTCCCTGTCGGGCAAGGACAATAGCTCGCTTGCCAGCGACAAATCCTACGAGGAACTCATGAAGACGGTCATGGGCGTCTCGGCTCTGATCACCGGTTCTCAAGCTGCGGTCGAAACGCGCCGTTCCGCACTCGAAACCGCCGGCGGCGACATCGGCAAGGCTGAGGACATCAAGGGATCGATCGACCAGAATACGCAGCTTCAGGTCCAGACGGGCCTGACGTTGAACGAGATGATCGGCGTACTGAATGCCGGCGTGCAGTCGTTGCACGCCGAGAACCAGCGCAAGCTGACCGACATGTCGAACACCAAAAAAGCGCTGCAGTACGAATGAGACGCTGGCAATGCACCGCCACCGTTTTGGCGCTCGCGCTGGCCCTTCTCGCCAGCGGATGCGGCACGCCGCGCGAGAAGACGGCACCCTGCAAACGGCCGGCCAATCTGTCGAGCTACGCCAGCACGGGGGACGATTGCGGGCCGGTGATTGCGGTCAATGCAGACAGGGCCGCAGCATTGGCGGCGATCCAGGACTTTATGTCCACCCAAGAGGAATAGGGCAAGACATTGGACGATTTCATCGGCGAACTGCTGGATCGAATTGACGCTTCGGGGCAGAACTTTTCGCGAAGCGCCTATGAGGTCCTTGGCCAAGACCTGGAACCCCTGCTTCGCGTGCTCTTCATCCTTGCCGTCCTCTTCTACGGTGCACAGCTCCTGTTGGGAGCATCACGCCTGAGTGTCGCTGAGGTCGTGGGCAGGCAGGCGCGTGTTTTGACCATTCTCCTTTTGGTCTCCTCCTGGTCCAACTTCAACGATCTTGTCTACGACTGGCTGACGACGGTTCCCGAGGCAGCCGGCCGCGCCATCCTGGCGGCGTCGGGCACGGGCGTGACCGAACCTACGAATGGGCTATCGCAGATCTGGAAGACCGCGAACACGGCCGCCTCCGCCTTCTCTGAGCAGGCTGGTTACCTCTCCGTGCTGCCGGCCCTGATCGGCATGATCATCATGGTTTTTGCCGGCCTGTTCGTCGCCATCGCAATGGGCATTCTCGTGCTAGCCAAGGTCGTGCTGTGGGTGCTGCTCGGCACTGCACCAATCTTCATTGCCTGCTTCTTTTTCGATGTGACCCGTAGTTACGCCATGGGATGGCTGAATCAATCGCTGCTCTATGCGATCATTCCGCTGTTCGTCTACGTGATCGCCGCATTCCTGATCGCTGCGATGGAACCGGAGCTGACCACGATCGACAGCATCTCCGGCAATCGCGAACTGAAGCTCAGCGACTTTGCTGCTTTCATCATGCTTTGTCTTGCTGGCAGCTTCGTTCTCCTCCAGGTGCAATCCCTTGCTCAGGGCATAGCTGGCGGGTTGGCGACGCCGATCGGACCTCGTTCGCGGCAGATGACCACACGAGGAATCTTCTGGGGCCGCGAAGCGATCGGGCAATCGGCACGCCAGACACGGGCTGCCGTACATCGCGTCCAGGCTCGACTTCATTCACCCCGGCAGGATGGCGCCGGCGCCTCCATGCAGCGCGCGATCATGTCAAATGGCACGCCTCGGCAGACGTGACGCCAAGCTGATCTTGGATCCCGTACAGCACGAAAAGGGCAGGGATGGCAGACAAGTCAGAATCCGCGCTGCGGTCCTACTTCCAGCAAGGCGACATATGGGAGCAGGAGATCATCAAGCGGGCGAAGCGCTCGGCGCGCGTCGCCTGGTTCTTCTCGATCGTCTTTGCCGGGATCGCCCTGCTCAGCCTGCTCGCCGTGGTGCTGATGCTGCCGCTGAAGAGTTTCGAGCCGTACATCGTCGTTGTCGACAAAGCCACCGGCTACCTCGAGGTAAAGTCGGGGCTGACGCGACCTTCCAGTCTGACCGAGGAAACTGCCCTCACTCAGGGCAATGTCGTCCGCTTCATCACCAAGCGCGAAGGCTACGATCCCTACGCCGTCACCGAGAATTTCGGGATCGCAGCACTTCTGTCGACCGGCGACCCGGCGCGCGAACTTCAAGCCCTTTACAGTGCCGCCAATCCGCAGAACCCCACGAAGATCTATGGCCGACTGAAGAACGTCGACGTCCATATCAAGTCGGTGACGTTCCCCAACACCAGCACGGCAATCGTGCGCTTTTCGACAAACGAGCGCAGCGACACGGAATCGATCGTTCGTCATTGGATCTCGGTTGTCCGCTTCCGCTACACCGACACGCCCGTCCGCAACGAATGGCGCTTCGAGAACCCTCTCGGCTTCCAAGTCTACTCCTACCGCCGGGACCAGGAAACGGTCACCCCCGGAGATGCGCAATGAGGGGCTGCTCCTGGACGGCCGCGCTCATGCTATGCGGCTCCCTCTGGCCGGCTTTTGCCGCGCAGACCCCGAAGGGTGGCTCGCTCGATGCTCGCGTGACCAGCGTCACCTACCAGGAAAACAACGTCGTCCAAGTATTCGCCACCTACGGCATCTCGACCATGATCATCTTTGACGAGGACGAAAAATTCGAGACGATCTCGCTCGGCGACACGGAAAGCTGGCAGGTCGTCCCCGCCGAGAAGGGCAACATCCTTTTCGTCAAGCCGATCGCCAAGGACGTCGTGACGAACATGAACGTCGTCACCGACAAGCGCATTTACTATCTCGAGCTCCACGATTTCGCGCCCAAGGCCGGCCGCAAGATCTTTGGAATCCGCTTCCACTATCCGGAGAAAAACCTCAACGCCGCCTTGCGGCAGGAGGCCGAACAAAGAGCTGCCTGGCCGAACATCTCGGGCATCGACAAGGCCAACGTCAACATCGACTATTCGTTCTCGGGCGATGCCCGCCTGAAGCCGCTAATGGTCTTCGACGACGGCAACAAGACCTTCTTCAAGTTCGACCAGCGGATGCCGGCGGTCTTTGCGGTCAACTCGGATTTTTCCGAAACGCTTCGAAATTTTCGCAGGGAAGGGGAGTACATCGTCGTCGACGGGACGGCGACCCAGTTTACGCTGCGGGACGGCGACCAATGGATCTGCATCTTCAATCTCAGAAAGCCCGATTTCGCTGCACCCGATCCGGCAATCCTCGGGCCGGTCGAAGATGACAAGGCCAAGCATCGGCGTCGGAGCGGAAACTGATGAAACGCTCCCCCGAGGTCGAGGCCCTCGGTCAGGGCGACGATCCAGTCATTGCCGACAAAGCCGTTCGTCGTGGGCAACTCGTCGGTGGCGCGGTGTTGCTTTTGCTGGGCCTCGCCGCCGGCTATCTGGTTCTTGCCGGCAGGGAGCAGCCGGCTCGCGACATGCTCGATGGCGACGAGGAATTCACGACCACGACCTTTCGTCCTCCATCCTTCGTGCGCGAGGGCGAGCCTGAGCCGGAACCTCCGGCGCCGGAGATCGTCCAGATTCCGCCGCCACCGCCAGCACCTTCTGCCGAAGAGGCCGATACGACAGAGTTCGAAGTGCCACCACCCCCTGCTCCCGGCACGCCACCGCCACCGGAAGCGGTCGAAGCGCCAGTTGAAGAATTCCCCGAGCGCTTCCGCTCGAAACTGGTTGTGGTCGACAATGCATCCGCCGGCCAGCAAGGCAATTTCACCGGGAACGAAGCGGAGGGGCTCACTGTCGCCGGCGAGGATCGTAGCAGCAAGTTTCTGGCCGCGGCATCCAGCATTGGTGACCGTAGTGCCAAGGCAAAAAGGATCGAACGCATCGACGCGCTCGTTCCCGAAGGAACGCTGATCCCTGGAATTTTGGAGGCGGCCATCGTCAGCGACCTCCCGGGCCAGGTCAGGGCGATTGTCTCTCAGGACGTCTATTCCTTTGATGGGCGACGCATTCTGATCCCGACCGGCACCCGGCTCATTGGCGAGTACCAGTCCGAGATCACACGCGGCCAGACGAGGATCCTCGTCGTCTGGACACGCATGCTGCGCGATGACGGCGTGTCAGTGCGACTGAACTCGATCGGCTCCGACAGCCTGGGCCGCGCCGGCCTGACCGGGCGCGTCGACAAAAAATTCCGCGAACGCTTCGGCGCGGCCATTCTGCTCTCGATCGTCGGGGCTGGCGCTGGCTATCTGACCGGTTACGGCAGTGAGGCCGCGGCCGAGGATAACGACGATGCGCAGAACGCGGAGAAACTTGCCCGCGAGACCCTCGCGCAGACCTTCTCCGACATGGCAAACCAGGCATTGGGAGACTCCTTGCGAATCCCACCGACGATCAGCGTCAGCCAGGGCGAGCGCATCTTCGTCTTCGTCCGCCAGGACCTCGACTTTTCCGCCATGTACGAGGATCCCGTCACCGAGGCACTAAAGGAGATCCGTCGTGAACGCGGTCTCAACTGAACTTGCCTCCAACAATCGGCACTATTTTCTCTATCGCGCGCTCGCTCCGCTGAAGGCGTTTCTCAACGATCGCGATGTCGTCGAGATCTCGGTCAACCGACCGGGCCAGGCGTACGTCGAGCGGCTCGGCACTGCCCACATGGAACTCCACGAGATCCCGAGTCTCACCACGGCCGAGATCATCAATATCGGCGAACGCGTCGCGGCGAGCACAAACCAATTCGTCAGCCCGGCAAATCCTATTCTCAGTGCCGCACTGCCCACCGGCGAGCGCATCCAGATTGTCTTGCCACCTGCGGCGCCCGACGGCGGCACGCTATCGATCCGCAAGCAGGTCATCAGCGACTTCACGCTCGACGACTATCGCGATCAGGGATCGCTTGATCAGGTGGCGATCGCCGTTGGTGGACTCAGCGAGACCGACCAAGCCTTGATCGACCAGCTCTCGGCCAGGAACATCTACGGATTCATCCGCACGGCGATCGTCAACCGCGTCTCGATCCTGATCAGCGGCGGCACCTCAAGCGGTAAAACAACCTTCCTCAACGCCTGTCTCAAAACCGTTGACCCGCATGAGCGCATCATCACGCTGGAGGATACCCGCGAACTGTTTCCGCCGCAGAAGAACGCGGTCCATCTGCTCGCATCCCGCGGCGACCAGGGAACGGCCAGCGTGACGATCCAGTCGTTGCTAGAGGCTTCGCTGCGTATGCGTCCGGACCGGCTGTTCGTCGGTGAGGTGAGGGGATCGGAGGCCTTCGCGTTCCTGCGTGCCATCAACACGGGTCATCCGGGCTCGATGTCGACTGTGCATGCCGACACTCCGCTTGGCGCCTATGAGCAGCTTGCCATGATGGTTATGCAGTCAGGCTTATCGGCCGCTTACCCAAAGGTGGACCTGATCTCCTATATCCAAAGTGTCATCCCAATCGTGATCCAGCTGCGCAGGGAAGGGGGCCGTCGCGGCGTCTCTGAAATCTTCTTCGCGCGGGGCCGGGAGGATGCGCCATGACCGGGTCGCTCCGCGTCTTCTATTTCGGCTTTTGCCTGACCGTCGCCTTTGCCGTCTGGCTGCTGGCTTATGGGCTCGGTTTGCAGCTGCTCTATGGGGACGGGAGAATCCTGCAGGCAACGATTTCCACAAATCCGTTTGCCCCATTTCAGCAGCTTCTCGCCTATGGCGACAGTGGCGTCCTGCGCGTTATGGCGCTGGGTGCTCTTCTCCCAGCCGCGCTAGTTGCCGGCATCATGGCTTATGCAGGCCTTCGACCGCGCTCGAGCCCACTCGGCGACGCTCGATTCCAGACCGCGATGACGCTCCGCCGCGATGGATGGTTCAAAAGGAAAGGGAAAATCCTCGGCCGTTTCGGTCGCCAAATACTTCGTGTTGACGACGATCGTCATCACCTGATCATTGGGCCGACACGCTCGGGCAAGGGTGCGTGCTACGTTGTCCCCAATGCGCTCTCGCATGAAGGCTCGATGATCGTCACCGATCTCAAGGGCGAGATTTTTCGCAGCACTGCCGGCTATCGCAAATCGAAGGGTAGCCAGGTGTTCCTGTTCGCGCCAGGATCGGAAAGGTCGCATCGCTACAATCCGCTCGATTTCATTCGGTCGGACCGCGGTGACCGCACCACCGACATCCAGAACATCGCCGCTATCCTCGTTCCGGAAGTCACCGAATCCGAGAACTCGATCTGGCAGGCCACCGCCCAGCAGGTCATCGCCGGCGCAATCAGCTACATAAATGAAAGCGTCTTCTATAAGGGACATCGCACTCTCGGCGAGGTCACGTCCTTCTTCAACAGCGGCATAAACCTGCAGGCGATGATGTCGCTCATCAAGGAGCGTGAGCCCTATCTGTCTCGTTTTACGATAGAGAGCTTCAACGCCTACATCGCTCTCTCCGAGCGCGCCGCCGCGTCTGCGCTCCTCGATATCCAGAAAGCCCTGCGGCCGTTCCGCAACGAGCGCGTCGTGGCAGCGACATCGGTGACCGACATGGACCTGCGCGCTTTGAAGCGCCGCCCGATCTCGATCTACCTCGCCCCCAATGTCACCGACATCACCCTACTACGGCCGTTGCTCGCACTGTTCGTGCAGCAAACTCTTGACACGCTGATGCTCGGGCACGTGGAGCGTTCGGTGCCGGTGTATTTTCTGCTCGACGAGTTCCGTCAGCTAAGGAAGATGAGCGAGATCACGACCAAACTGCCCTACGTGGCTGGCTACAACGTGAAGATGGCATTCGTCATTCAGGACCTGAAGAACCTGGACGAGATCTATGGCGAGACATCCCGGCACTCATTGATGGGCAATTGCGGCTACCAGCTGGTCTTCGGCGCCAACGACCAGGTGACGGCGGAGGCCGTGTCGGAGGGCCTGGGCAAGCGCACCGTCCGCTACAAGACCGAGTCCCGCACGATTGAACTGATGGGCCTGCATCGCCGCACCAAAGTGGAGCAGTTGAGGGAGCGCGATCTCTTGATGCCGCAGGAAGTGCGGCAGATGCCGGGAGACAAGATGGTCATCCTGGCCGAGGGACAGGGGCCGATCTTCGCCGACAAGCTGCGTTTTTTCCGAACAGCGCCGTTCCGCGAGATGGAGAGGTTCTCACAGGCCCATTTGCCGGATGTGCCGGCAACTGAGTTCCTACCGCAACGACCTGTCCCGGCGACGACCGTGGCGTATGCTGGCGAAGAAGCCGGGACCGGCGAGGTTGAAAGCAAAAGGGGCGAACCGGACAAGGAGATAAAGCCTGTCGGCAAAAACGCGTCTGCTGCCTCGGGCGCCGCAGCCAGCGGCCGTGACAGGCGATCCTCAATGCCTGCTGTCAAGAGGAGTTTGACAAGAACGGACCGTTCGGGCCGCGATGCGCCTCACGCGCTCGACACGGACTTCGCAAGGGCTGCCCTGCGCCTGAAAACGCTTACGAAGACCGCAGCCAAGTCTGGAAGCCAGTGCGACAGGTCGAACAACTGGGGGCGCATATTCGATGAAACCATTCCTGACGAAATGGAGATTGCCGAGGTGGGCGCCGGTTGACAGTCCTGTGCCTGCCCATTGAAAAGCTGACGTAGCTAATATATATTCCGGTGCGTCGGAAGAATTAATTGGGAGCGCCTCATGCCCGCAGTTGCGGAAATGCTGAAGGCAACGGAGGCTGCGGTGGTCTCGCGAGTCAGCCTGCGCGACGTCAATCGAGTGATCGACGAACGCATCCTGCCGGATGCCTTCGTTTCGGTGGACAACGGCCGACGCGTCCTGGCGGGGGCATGCTCCTTCATCAGCTTCTATTTCGAAAGTGCCAAGCGCCTGACATCGGAAGAACGACTATTTGCCATCAGGACGTTCGAGCCGAAGCTTGCGCGCGCCAGCTCGCTTGCATGGACAGCGTTGTTGAAAGAAGACTGGACTATGCGCGACGACTTCCTCACGATCGACCTCGCGCCATTCCTGAAGAGCGCGAGCGAGCGGCTGTCGGATCTTTCGGCCGCCCGCGAACTCGTCACGACCACGCAGGACATTCTCGGCGGCACTCCGGTCATTAAGGGCACCCGTGTTCCAGTCTATGATGTCGCGGCATCCGTCAGCGCGGGGCATACCGTCGAGCGCATACTTGAGGCCTATCCCGGCATCGATGCCGGGAAGGTCCGGCTTGCCACCATTTACGCGGACGCAAACCCACCACGCGGGCGGCCGCGAGCAGCCACCGACCTTCCGGAGGGCTCCGTCATCATCCGCGATCACCGCGTCCCGCGTCTCAGGAAGGCGGGATGAAGCTCCTGATCGACGAATGCCTCAGCCCGGAACTGACCAAAATCGCGCATGAGAGGGGTCACGGCGAGGCCAGCCATGTCGTGTGGCTCGGCCTCGCCGGCCTCAAGGACTGGGAACTCAAACCAACTGTTCTCAACGGTGACTGGACTTTCGTGACCAAGAACTCCGCTGATTTCCGAGGACCGAAGGACAAGCCCGGCACCAAGGGACAATATGCGAATGTTGCCATCCATGCGGGACTTGTCTGCCTCAACGGCCCGCCCGGCATGGATCTCGATATGCAAGTGGAGCTTTTCGAACAGGCTCTGCGCGAGCTCGATCACGATGGGGATCTTGTCAATCAAGTCCTCGAAGTGACACTTGAAGACGAGGAGACGCTGCGCATTATCCGCTACGCGCTTCCAAAAGAGTAATCGGCTACGGATGCTTGCCTATCACTTTATTTTTTAAAATCAATCACTTAGTTCCATAAGATATGTTATGCGACTTTCTGATATTGCCGCAAAGTTAGAATGTCCTGTTTCTGCAAAGTAGGAATGTCGCTCCTGCTTTCGAGGTGCCAGTGTCCCTGCTCACATTGGGGCATTGGGGGTCAGCAGATTGGGACTAATTTTGATGAGC